>NZ_JBVVPN010000017.1:0-173158 GCF_055811035.1 Bradyrhizobium sp. MI1.10 | reverse complement strand
GACGTCGTCACGGAAGCCCCGGCCGTCGAGGCGGTTCCGAAGCGGGCGATGACGCTGGGCACGGGCACCTCCCTGTTGGTGCTGGCGGTGCTGTTGATCGTGCCGGTGTTCGTCAAGAACTTCATCATCTTCCAGATGACGATGCTCCTGATCTACGGGCTCGCGGTGCTGGCCTTGAACATCCTGACGGGCGGCTCCGGCCAGTTTTCGCTCGGCCAGAGCGCCTTCTACGCCGTGGGCGCTTATACGTCGGCGGTGCTGATGGAGTACTTCAACGTCAACTATGCGCTGACCATTCCGATTTCCGCCTCGGTCTGCTTCGGATTCGGCTACCTGTTCGGCAAGCCGGCGCTGCGGCTGTCGGGCGTCTATCTCGCGCTCGCGACCTTTGCGCTTGCCACCGCGATGCCGCAGCTCTTGAAGCTGAACTTCCTCGAGCACTGGACCGGCGGCGTGCAGGGCCTCGTCGTCACCAAGCCCGACGCGCCGTTCGGGCTGCCGATGTCGCAGGACACCTGGCTCTACTACTTCTCGCTTGCCGTCGTGCTCGCGATCTACATCTTCTCGGTAAACCTGCTGCGCTCCCGCTCGGGCCGCGCCTTCATGGCGATCCGCGACAACGAGATCGCGGCCTCCGCGATGGGCGTCAACGTCGCACTGTACAAGACGCTGGCCTTCGGCGTGTCCGCCGGCATCACCGGCGTTGCCGGCTCGCTTGGCGCCATCGCCGTGCAGTTCGTCGCGCCCGACAGCTACACGATCACGCTGGCGATCTCGCTGTTCCTCGGCATGGTCGTCGGTGGCGTCGGCTGGCTGCCCGGCTCGTTCGTCGGCGCAGCCTTCATCATCTTCGTGCCGAACATGGCGGAGGGCATCTCCAAGGGCCTCTCCGGCGCCGTATTCGGCGTACTCCTGTTCGCCGTCATCTACCTCGTGCCGCACGGCGCGAGGCAGATAGCCATGGCGAACCGCGAATCGCAAAAGTCGAAGAAGTTCCTTAGGGAGGAGGGGACTAGAAATACTATCACATAGACGTTTGGGAGACGAGCTTGCTGCGACTACCGCAATTGTGCAGAACGGGCTTGCGCTCGCGCTAGAAGCACCACATCGTGCGCAAGCGGCAAAGAGCTGAGTTAGATGCACGTCGCCGTTCGACGGCTTCTCGGTATGGGTTTCGCACGCTAATAGTGCGGCCAAGCCCTGATGTTCGGCTAAAGCATCCCTGCGGATCTCTCAAAGCAGTGGACGATCTGAAGGTGGGCAGTGCGTGTTTAACTGCCTTGTGCCGGTCGCTTGCTTTCCCATTCCCTCACGGGCTGAAAGAATCATTTGCATTAGGCGCATTTTTCAGCCTAGTGCCCACGCCTAAGCTAGACGAGCGTAAGAAGCATAAGAATGCGCAAGTCAGTTGAGGAGGAAAGTTGTGGGTGGCAGAGCCCGAGCTCACACAGAGCATTCTTTGCCAGAGCCAGAAGGCTTTACGGGCATTCTTTCGCCCTTGCACGCCTCTCCCGCTATTTGCCGACGCGCTCTCGTGTCCAGCTCGCGAGCCGTGCTGCTGTCAACGGTGCGTAGTGGCGCGACACGACTTGCGACGTCCAGCAAAAATTGGTTCCTAAATCCAAACATGGAGATTTTGATGCGTTTGACAAAAGCCCGCCCAGTATTGCTATTGCTCGCCATTGCAACTGTTAGCTCCACCCCGGGCCTTGCGCAAAAACGATACGATGTTGGTGCTTCCGAATCGGAGATCAAGATCGGCAACATGGTGCCTTATAGCGGCCCGGCGTCCGCCTATGGCATCATCGGCAAAACGGAAGAAGCATATTTCCAAATGATCAATGATCGGGGGGGTGTGAACGGTCGTAAGATCAAGTTCATTTCCTACGACGACGCGTACTCGCCTCCCAAGGCCGTTGAGCAGGTTCGCAAACTCGTCGAAAGCGATGAGGTTCTTCTTGTCTTCAGTTCGCTCGGCACGCCATCGAACACGGCTATCCAGAAGTATCTAAACGCAAAAAAGGTACCACAGCTATTCGTTGCAAGCGGCGCTTCGAAGTGGAATGATCCGAAGACGTTCCCATGGACAATGGGCTGGCAGTTGAACTACCAGACCGAGGCAAAGATCTTCGCGAAGTGGATCATGAAGGAGAAGCCCGGCGCTAAGGCTGCCATTCTTTATCAGAACGACGATTTCGGTAAGGACTATCTGAAAGGCGTCAAAGACATGCTCGGCGAAAGGGCCGCTTCCACCATTGTCTTGGAAGAGAGCTACGAAGTCTCCGAACCATCTATCGACTCCCATATCGCGAAGATCAAGGTAGCTAATCCCGACGTTTTGATGATCTTTGCGACCGCGAAATTCGGAGCTCAGGCGATCAAGAAGACGGCAGAGCTCAACTGGAAGCCGCTGCAGATCATCAACAATGGGGCTTCGTTTGTCGGCAGCGTGATGAAGCCTGCAGGGTTCGAGAACGCCCAAGGGGTCTTGTCCGCGGCCTATGCAAAGGATGGCGCGGATCCGCAGTGGAGCGATGATCCTGGTATGAAGAAATGGTCGGAGTTTGTCGACAGATACATGCCGGGCGCAGACAAGACCGATGCCGGCATCGTGCACGGCTATGGCGCAGCCCAAACGCTCGTGAAGATCCTTGAGATGTGTGGCGACGATCTCACTCGCGCGAATGTCATGAAACAGGCCGCCAGCTTGCAAGGCTTTGTTCCGGACACTCTACTACCAGGGGTGAAGATCAACACCAGCGCCGTTTCTTTCGCGCCGATCACTCAGCTCCGCATACAACAATTTAAAGGAGAGAAGTGGGAACTCTTTGGCGACGTGATTGGCGCGGAGGATGTTGCGCGCGAGTAGTCGTCAAGCCTCTCCCAGCAGCGCCTCACAATCTCAGCAGGAAATTCGCTCTGGCCATGCCGTGCGGTGCCTGCCGCCAATAAGCGCGGTGATGCTGCGGGTGGTCCAGGGAGGTGAGCCTAGCGGTCCATACGAATGAACGGCGCGGAGCCCAATACTTGCTCGACCGTGTCGCCCTCGATGGTTGCTAGTGAGAGGAGTACGAGCGGCTATTGTCGTTTCAGTTCGGCAGACTGACCCCATCCTAAGAGGGCGAGGGGCTAACAAGCCTGCTTGCCTCTACTCTCTCTAGCGGAATGGGCCTAGGGAATGGGCGTGAATTTTAGCTCGCCAAGCGGCGCGACCTTGTCGGTCCGTACCATCTTGTATTCCGTGGCGGGGCCGAGCCATTTTTCCCAGATCTGATTGATCTCGCCGCTCTTGTCGAGTGCCGCGAGGGATTCGTTGACCTTTGCGAGAAGGGCCGGCTCGGCCTTTTTCATGCCGATGCCGATCGGCTGAAGGATCATGGGTTCATCGATCATTTTCAGCTGGACGTTCGCGTTCTTGGACTCGTTGACTAGCTTGGTTATCGTCATCGTGTTGGCGACCATTCCGACCGCCTTGTTCTGCTGAACCGCCATGAAAGCCGAGCCGGTATCCTGGAAAGTGAGAGGATCAGAGCCGTTGAGCTTGATCGACAACTCGGAAGTCGATCCCTTGGTCGACGAAAGCCGCTTGCCCGTGAAGTCTGCCTTCTTGGTGCCGGGGTCGCTGGCTTTGACGGCCAGCATTTCCTTCGCGATGTAGTAGGGGTCGCTGAACTGGATCTGTTCTGCGCGGCTAAGGGTATATGCAAGGTTGGCAACGGTGATGTCCACGTGCCCCAATTTCACCTCGGGCACGCGCGCATCGACCGACAATGGCGTGATCTTGGCGACGACGCCGAGAGACTTCGCAATCGCGCCGCATAAGTCGACATCGAAGCCAACCATCTCTCGGGTCTTGGAATCCGGCGCGGCGAACGGAGGCACGTCAGCAAATGTTCCGCAACGCAACTCCTTGCGCTGAATAATGTCCTGTAATTGGTCGGCACGGGCGGCGAAGATTGTCGAGAGGCTGGCAACAACAAGAACGAAATGACTTGCGAAACGTCTGACTGACATGATTGGACTCCTACGGTCGATGGTTGATAGCGGCTTATCGCGCGCGAAGGTCGGCAAGAAAGCGTTGCGCGCGGGGGTGTTCTGGATTGCTGAAGAAACTCTTCGGCTCGGCCATGCTCAGAATGCTTCCCGCATCCATAAACCAGACGCGGTCAGCGACCTCGCGTGCGAATGCCATTTCGTGCGTGACGCACATCATCGTCATTCCGTCTCCTGCCAGGCTGCGCATGACCGCGAGGACCTCGCCGACCATTTCGGGGTCGAGGGCGCTCGTCGGTTCGTCGAACAGCATCGCCGGCGGCTCCATGGCGAGTGCACGCGCAATTGCGACGCGCTGTTGCTGTCCTCCGGAAAGCTGCGCCGGATAGGATCGCGCCTTGTTGACCAGCCCGACGCGATCGAGGAGAAGCATGGCCTTGTCATGCGCGTCGGCAGGCCTGAGGCCGCGGAGGCGGATAGGCGAGAACATGACGTTCTCGAGCGCCGACATATGCGGAAACAGGTTGAAGCTCTGGAAAACAAACCCGATGCGGCTTCGGATCCGATTGAGTTCCTTGCTGCTCATCTTGGCATGAACATTCTGGCCGTCGAACGTCAGCGTTCCGGATTGGATCTCCTCCAGGCGATTGACCGTGCGGATCAGGGTAGACTTCCCCGATCCCGACGGCCCGCATACGACGACGACCTCGCCCTTGCGAACCTGCGCATTGATGTCGACCAAAGCATGATATTCGCCGTATCGCTTGTTGACGTGCGAGAATTCGATCATGTGCGGGTCTCCCGAACTGCTGCGTCGAACATGTTCATAGCTCCGCCGGCAGAGGTTGGCCGTCCTGCACCGCCAAGTCCTTTCCGCGAGCGCCTCCGCTGCCGGCTCGCTTCGTAGCGATCCGGCGCTCAAGCCAGTTTGCGAGCTGCGTGAGGCTCCAGCAGACTACGTAGTAGATGACTGCGAGCAGGAAGAAGACCTCGAACGGCTTGGTGAGCAGCCGGTTGTTGATCTGGTTCGCCGCGAATGTGAGTTCCGGAACGTTGATGACATAACCGAGGGTCGTGTCCTTGATCGTGGAAACAAACTGGCTGAGTATGCTCGGCATCATGTTGTAGAGCGCTTGCGGCAGGATGACGTATCGCATTGCGCCGAGGTGGCTATGGCCGAGTGCTCTGGCGGCGTCGGTTTGTCCCGAGGGCAGCGCCTGGATCCCGGCGCGCACGATTTCGCTCAGGAATGCGGCCTCGTAAATCACCAGGGCGCAAACCATCGTGACGAAGCCGGGAACGACCCGCCCGATCAACAGCGGAACGAGAAAGTACCCCCAGAATATGATCACGAGCAGCGGCACGCCACGCATCGTGTAGACCAGCGCCGTAGCTGGCGCGCGCAACAAGAGCCAGGGCGAAATCCGCGCCAGGGCGACCACAACGCTCAGCGGGAATGCCAGCGAGATGCCGAGCACCGAGAGCAGCAGCGTCGCCGCGATACCGCCCAGCGGTCCGTTGGGATATTGTCCGATCAGCAGAAGCAGCCAATCGTCCTGGATGATATGGTAGACCTCGGTCAGCATCGCTCAGCGTGCTCCGACCGTTTTTGCGCGTTGGCCGAGCCACGCGCCGATTCCCATCAAAACGAGCGAACAGGTGAGATAGACAATTGTCGCAATCAGGAACGTCTCGAAGGTGCGGAAGCTCTGGTTCTCGACCTCCTTGACCGCGTGCGTGAGTTCGGCCGCGCCGATGGCTATGGCGAGTGTGCTGTTCTTAAACAGAGAGACGGTATGGTTGACCAGCGCGGGAAGGGCGTTGGAGAAAGCCTGAGGCAACAGCACATAGCGCATGGTGCCGATGTAGCTATGTCCGAGCGCGCGCGCGGCTTCCTCCTGTCCGGCCACGACCGACCGCAAGCCCGAACGAAGGTCTTCGCTGAAATATGCCGCCTGACAGAGGCCGAGGCCGATGATCGCGAATGTCGCCTCGGCGTAGTGCTCGCTGAGCCAGCTCTGGAAGGCGGACGGCAGCAGGCTGAAGATGCCGAAGTACCAGATCATCAACTGAACGAGGGTCGGTACGTTGCTGTGGTAGGAGACATAGACGCGGACGGCACGCTCCGCGATGCGGCTTGGCATCAGCCGGATCACGAGCAACAGGATGCCCAGGCCCATCGCAAGGATCCATGACCCTACCGCGATGATGAGCGTGACCCAGAAGCCGTCGACCAGCATCCCGGCCAGTTGGGGATTGAGCAGGATTGCGCTGACGTCGAAACCCTGCATCGTCTGCTCAAGAAGTTGGATCAGCGGCCGGCGCGGCCGGCTTCGCGGTCGAAAGCCCGCCGGGTACCTGGAGGGTCGGTGTAATCTCGAGGTGGCCGATATTGACGGCTACCGGGGCGGCAATCGCAAAAGCGATCGCATCGGCGACATCAGAGGCTTGTGGAAGCTCATATCCTTCGATGAACCGTTCGTAGGTGTTTGCCGAAGCGCCATGAACATGCGCGAAAATATCTGTAGCGATCCGGCCCGGACAGATCTCGGTCACGCGCACACGCCGACCGAAGGCATCGATGCGTAATTGGCGCGACAACATGCTGACGGCGGCCTTGGTCGCATGATAGGTGGAGTTTCCGCCGAAATTGTAGGCGCCTGCGATCGAGCTGATATTGATCACGTGGCCCCGATCGCGGGCGACCATTCCCGGCACAACCAGGCGGCACAAATGGAGCACGGCGCGCAAATTGACATCGATGAGAAGATCGATGTCCTCGGCTTCTGCCTTCAGAAACGGGTTGGGGCGATCGACGCCCGCATTGTTGACGAGGACGTCGAACGCGACCTCTTGTGTGAGCCTGGTCACGCTCTTGAGGTCCGTCACGTCAAGCGCATGGGCGATGCAGCCGGTTCGTTCGGACAATTCTCCGAGCGCCTTCGCACTGCGCGCCAGCGCGTGGACTTCGAGATTTTCGCGCCGCAGGCGCTCGACCACGGCGGCACCGATGCCGGACGAGGCGCCTGTCACGAGAGCTGTCTTGTAATCCGAAAAAGGCATCGCTGGCTTCCAGATCGTTGCGGGAGCTTACCGGGCCGCGGGGCGGCGCGATAAGATGGAATGTCTGTGGCGGGATAAGACCGCCTTATGCGTTATCCTGCCGCCGGCCTATCCCGGCAGGCGCGAGACCGGAACGATTCTGCCGCCGATGGCCTCGATCTCCCGCCGGATGCGTCGGGCGAGGTCGAGCGCGCCGGGCGTGTCGCCATGCAGCAGGATGCTTCGCGGCCGCATCGTCAATGGCTTGCCGGAGTAGGTGACAACCTCTCCACGGTCCAGCATGCGCCGCACACGCTCGATCACGGCGCCTTCGTCATGGATCACCGAGTCCGGCAGCTTGCGTGGAACGAGCAACCCGTCATCGTCGTAGGCGCGGTCGGCGAGGAAGGTTGTTGCAACCTTCAGGCCGCAGCCCGCAGCCGCCGCTTCGATGGCACGGCTGCTAGATGAGACGATCAGCAGTCGTGGGTCGAATTCGGCAACCGCCCGGACCAGTATCGCGGCCAGAGCCTCATCGGCTGCAACCATATTTCCAAGCGCGCCATGAAAACTCATATGCGTCATCCGGCCGCCGACTGAGCGCGTGATGCCGTCGAGGGCGCCGAGCTGATAGATCACCATCGCGGCGAGTTCGGCGGCATCGATGTGCATGATGCGGCGTCCGAAGCCCTGGCGATCGGGGAAACCGACATGGGCGCCGATATCCACGTTTCGGGTCAATGCCAGCCTGACCGTGCGGAGCATGATCAGGGGATCGCCGGCGTGAAAGCCGCAGGCCAGATTGGCTGACGACAGCACGTCCAGCAGCGCTTCGTCGTCTCCCATGAGCCACGGGCCGAAGCCTTCGGCAAGATCGGCGTTGAGATCGATGTCCATGGTCGGTGCTACCTGGCGCTGGCGGGGTGAAGTTCGACAAGGCGGGTTCCGAACCCGACGGGGGTCGCGTGGGCAACCAGGAGGGCGCCGACGATTCCGTCTAGCGGCGCGATCACCGGAACCAGAAGAGGTCCGATCCGAAGCAATCCGAGGGCCTGTCCGGCGCGTACCTGAGTTCCCTCGGGGGCGAGCGCAGCTTCATGCAAGGGGTGGCGGTGCAGGAATATCCCCACCGTGGATGCCGCGATCACTTTGCTGGAGAGCATCTGGTCCAACCTGGTGTCGCTTTGCCGGTCGTCAGCCAGATCGTCATGCGCGTGCACGCCACCACTGTCCAGTCGCAGCCGAAACGACGGTCCGGTCAATTCGAGTTCGTCGATGCCGGCCTGGGCCATCCATGCCGAGAGATCGCTGAGATCATCGAAGGACATGTCAGCTGCTCCCCGTGCGGTCGCGATATAGGTCCGCCAGGCGGCGCGCCTCCGCCAGCCAGCGCGCGTTCAGCTCGCCAGCGGCGATCGCTTCGTCCCAGGAAGTTTGCCTGAAGCGGATACGGCTGCCGATCGGCGCCTGGCCGAGCCGCCAGAGGTCGGCTTCGATCACGACGCCGATCTTGGGATAACCGCCGGAAGGCTGTGCGTCGCGCATCTGCACGATCGGCTGTCCGTTTGGTGGCACCTGGATGACCCCGGGCACAATTCCATGGGAGCGGGTTTCGATCGGCGCAATGAGGTGCAGCGGCGCGCCATCCAAACGATATCCGTAGCGGTCGCTCTGCGGCGTGACACGCCAGGGCTCGTTCCACAGGGCCTGATGTGCGGCTTCGGTGTATTGCGCGTATTCGGCGGCCGGCAGGACTCTGACGGCCGGCAGACCGCCTTCCGTCAGAGGTAGATCCAGGGCGGGTGGGCTAAGTCCGAAGCCTCCCCGGCCAGCACCGTTGGCCCTCGCTCCGGCCCGCAGCCTGTCACCGCTGCGAAGCGGCCGGCCTTCAAGACCGCCGAACGTGCCGCGGAGTTGTGTGCTGCGTGAACCGAGCACCAGCGGCACGTCGACTCCGCCGGCGAGGCAAAGATAGGCACGGCTGGCGCGCCATATTCCCTGACGAGGAATGCCCAGGCGCAGAATCTGGCCGGCCGACGCCGTCTGTACCCACCATGGCGGCAGCGGCAGATCGTCGAGAGAAGCCCCGCAATCGGCGCCGGTGATCGCGAAAGCGCAGTCTTCCAGAAAGCGGACCTGGAACGGAAAAATCTGAATCTCGACACCGGCCGCGTGTTCATCGTTTCCCAGCAGGATGTTTCCTGCCGCCAGTGCGAGATTGTCAAGCGCGCCTGACGCTCCAACTCCCCATTTAAGGGCACCGCCACGACCTTGATCCTGCACGGTCGCGAGCGCGCCGGTTTTCATGATCTCGATCATCGGATCACCTTGGCGATCTTGAACTGCAGCCTATCGCCTGGACGAAGCAGCGCCGGAGGGTCGAGTGCAGGATCGAAGAAACGCATGGACGTGCTGCCGATCGTGTTCCAGCCGCTCGGACCGGCCGAGGCTGAAACGCCGGTTTGCGCTCCGCCGATCGAAACCGCTCCGCCCGGAATACTGACGACCGGCGTTTTGCGCCGCGGCGTTGCGAGCCGCTGGTCCATGCCGCCCAAGTAACAATAGCCGGGATGACTTCCCAGCGCGTAGACGACATACGTCGGCGCGCTGTGAATCGCCGCAATTCGATCAATGTCGAGGCCGGTGTGAGCCATCACGTCAGCCATGTGCGGACCACCGTCGCCGCCATAGACGACCGGCAACTCGATGAGGCGTCCCTCGATTCGCATCGGCACGGCCGCAGTCCAGGCCGCGTGCAACCGGTCCTCGATCGGTTTGCAGCGTGCGGGGGGACGCGAGAAGCTCAGCATGAGGTTGTTCATGCCGGGGACTGCTTCGCGTATTTCCGGCCAACCCTCCGCTTCTTTCGCAAGCGTCCAGATGCGCTCTTGCGTGGCAAGGTCGGTTTCGCCGGGCGCCTCAAACAGCAGGGCGCTTGTTCCGAGGACGCTGATGCGTGGCTGACCGGAGATCACATCAGTCCTCCTTCGCGCAATCGTTGCTCCAGATGATGGATGTCAACACTTCCGGCGACGAAGGCCTGGTCCCGCACCAACCGGCGGTGCAGCGCCAGATTGGTGGCAATGCCTTCGACCTGCATCTCATCAAGGGCGATACGCAGTCGGCCGAGTGCATCCTCGCGCGTGTCGCCGTGCACGATCAATTTCGCGATCATCGAGTCGTAGTAAGGCGATACCCGATACCCGGCGCCGGCGTGGCTATCGACGCGCACGCCGTAGCCGCCAGGCAGATCCCACCGTGTTATCGTGCCGGGCGAGGGGACGAAACGTTCGGTATCTTCTGCGTTGATGCGGCACTCGAACGCGTGGCCCCGACAGCGGATATCGGCTTGAGTAAATGTGAGCCGCTCGCCTCTCGCCACGCGGATCTGCTGCTGCACGACATCGATGCCGGTCGTCATCTCGGTAACGGGATGCTCGACCTGCAGTCGCGTGTTCATCTCGATGAAGTAGAAGGCGCCGTCCTCGACGAGGAATTCGAAGGTGCCGAGCCCCAGATAGCCGATTTGCTTGCAGGCTTCGACGCAGCGAGATCCGACCTCCGCCAGCAGAGCTTCTGAAATTCCCGGCGCCGGCGCTTCTTCCAGGATTTTCTGGTGACGGCGTTGCAGCGAGCAATCCCGGCTGCCGAGCCAAACCGCATTGCCGTAGCCGTCCGCCAGCACCTGGATCTCGACATGTCGGGGCCGCGCAAGGAATTTTTCGATGTAAACTTCGGCATTGCCAAAGGATCGACGGGCTTCTTCTTTCGTGACAGACAGTGCGCCGAGCAGGGCAGTCTCCTGCTCGACCACCCGCATGCCACGTCCACCACCACCGCCAGCGGCCTTGACGATGACGGGATAGCCGATCTCGCGCGCGAGATCGCGGATCTGGTCGGGAGCGTCGGGCAGTGCGTGGTCCGGGCCGGGCACGCAAGGTACGCCGGCCGCCCGCATGGCGCGCTTGGCGGCGACTTTATCCCCCATGACCCGAATGCAAGCAGCGCTGGGGCCGATGAAGGCCATGCCCGCTTCTGCGACCCGTTCAGCGAATACCGCATTCTCCGAGAGGAAACCGTAGCCCGGGTGGATCGCCTCTGCGCCGGTGACCTTGGCGGCCATGATGATAGCGGCCTGATTGAGATAGCTTTCACCGGCCGCCGCCGGCCCGATGCAGAGAGCCTGGTCCGCACGGTGCACATAAGGCGCTTGGCGATCTGCTTCGGAATAGACCACAATGGTCCTGAGGCCCAGACTGTGGCACGCCCGCTGAATGCGCAGCGCGACCTCGCCTCGATTGGCTATGAGAACGGATTGAAACATGGCATCAAGCAATGCGCATGAGCAATTGTCCGGCCTCGACCTCGCTTCCAGAAGTCGCCATCACGGCTTCGACGACGCCGTCCCGCCCGGCGCAGATGTTGTTGAACACCTTCATCGCTTCGATGACGCATAGCGTCTCGCCGGCTTTGACAGCCTGACCAACGACGACGAACGGCGATGCGCCGGGAGACGGTGTAAGATGGACGACCCCGAATAGTGGTGCACTCACTTCGGTGTCGGTTTTGCCGGCGATCGCCGAGGCGGCGCCTGGTTCGCGCCGGATGCCTTGGGCGGAAGTCGAGAGAGGCGATCCGGAAACGCGGGTGCGCGAGCCAGCCGCGCCCCGCACCAGCCTGAGCGTCCAGCCGTCCTTGGTCGCCTGCATTTCAGTGAGCTCGGACGATGCCATGGCATCGATGAAAGCCTTGATCTGCTTCAATTCCATGGGCGTATACCCAATTCGGGCCCTCGCGCGGACACGCAGCCAATGTACGAAAGGCTAGCGATGCTTGGGCACTGGCGCCAAGACATAATGGCTTTGTCCCGATAAGGCGCGCTTATGAAGCCGGGCGCTTAGTCGTTCATCCCGATGCGATCTCGCTGCCGTGCAGCGCGGCGATCAGTTCCAGAAGAATATCCCTGATCGCTTGCGCCGGTTCTGAGAGCGGCAGATGGTCGGACTGGCAGAGGGCGAGGGGCGCTTCGATCACCGGGTCGGTGATTCGTGATTGCCAGGCATTGCACGATGCGGCAACTTCGCGAGCCATTGATTCCGGCAGGATCGTGGCTCCAAGACCGTCGGCGATAGCGGCCGTCAGCGTGCTGGCGGATTCAATCTCTGCGACGACCCTGGGCGTCATTCCGGCAGCGGCAAAAGCCTCGTTCACCATCCGGCGCACGACATTGTAGGGGCGCGGAAGAAACAGCTCCAACTCGCCGATCATGCGCAGGGGCACCTGCTCGGGCGGAGCGACCATCTGGTCGGACCCGACCAGGAACAGCTGTTCTTTCAGCAGGGGAACGAACGACAGGCCGTGCACGGCGGTTTGCCCACCGTAGAGCACGGCCATATCCATGCGCCCGTTCATGACAAGTTCGGACAGCGTGTTGCCATAGGTTTCGTTGAGGTAGAGCAATATGCCCGGATGGCGGGCGCGCACCGTCCGCAACAGCGGCAACGCCAATCTGGCCGCAGCCGTGCCGGGAGCCAGTCCGACGGAGACGGCACCCAACAGGCCTTGGCCGGCGGCGTTCATGTCGACTTTCGCCTGGTCGCACTGGCGCAGGATGAGCTGGGCGTGTCGGTAGAGTACCTTGCCAGCTTCCGTCGGCGTGACCCCGCGTTTGGTTCGAAGCAGCAATTGCTGCTTGACCTCGCCCTCCAGCGTCGCCAGTTGCTGGCTGAGCGCCGGCTGCGCCACGTGCAGGATGTCGGCTGCTTGTGTAAGACTGCCGATATCGACGATTTTCACGAAATATTGCAAGCGCCTCAGGTTCACGGATTACTCCCACCGGGCCGTCGCCCTCTACTGCTTGCTCGGCCGGCCTCGGCGCCAGCAAGAACTCTGCCACGTTAGCCGAAATCGCCATCATCTATAAGAGATTCATATCGAGGAAGACCGAACTCGTCTTGGCCTTACCCCGCACCAAAAGATAGCGTCGCGACCCGACAGTATGATCGAGGTCCATGGTGAACTCATCCCGCATCGCAGAGCGCGTCAGGCGAATTAAACCTTCACCCAGCACGGCGGCCGCCGATCGCGCCAACGAATTGCGCCGGCAGGGCAGACAGATCGTCAGTCTGGTGGTCGGCGAACCCGATTTCGACACGCCTGCGCACATTCGCCAGGCGGCGGCGAACGCGATGGATAAGGGTGCGACGCGATACACCCTGATGGCTGGTACCGTGGATCTCAGGCGCGCGATTGCGGCCAAGCTCAAGCGCGAAAACGGGCTGACCTATGCGCTCGACGAGATCATTGCAACGAACGGCGCAAAGAGCGCGATCTATAGCGCGTTCGCGGCCACGCTGGAGCCCGGCGATGAGGTGATCATTCCGGCGCCCTATTGGGTTTCCTACCCCGATATGGCGATTGCCTGTGATGGTACCCCGGTCTTTGTTCCGTGCGAGGAGGCGCAGAATTTCAAGTTGACCGCAGCGCAACTGGAGGGCGCGATCACGGCGCGCACGCGCTGGCTCGTGATCAATTCACCGAGCAATCCGACCGGCGCAAGCTATACGGCCGACGAATATCGCGCGCTTGCTGGCGTGCTGGCGAGGCATCCGCATGTCATGGTGATGACCGATGACATCTATGAGCACATTCGCTACGACGGTGTCAGCGCGCCACACCTTCTCACGGTCGCGCCCGAACTGCGCAATCGCACGCTGGCCATCAACGGTGTTTCCAAGACCTACGCCATGACGGGCTGGCGGATCGGCTGGATCGCAGGCCCGAGCGATCTCGTCCAGGCGATCAACACGTTTCTGTCCCAATCGTCCGGAAACTGCTGTTCGGTCAGCCAGGCCGCAGCCGCGGCGGCCCTCGAGGGCGACCAGGGCTTCGTCGAGCGAAGTGTGGCGATCTACCGGCAACGACGCGACGCCATTCTGCCGCTCGTCAACGCCGTTCCCGGCCTGAGTTGCCGGGCGCCGGATGGTGCTTTCTACCTCTATGTCAATTGCGGAGGCTTGATCGGCAAGACCGCGCCCGACGGCAGACGGCTCGACGCCGACGGCGACGTGGTTCTGTATTTTCTCGAGAGTGCCGGCATCGCGTTGGTTGCCGGAACGGCCTATGGGCTCTCTCCCTATTTCAGGCTTTCGATCGCCACCGACATTGAAACATTGACCGATGGCGTCGCGCGCATCGCGCGGGCCGTGTCGGATTTACGCTAACACTCCACATAGGATTCGAAATCATGCAGATCTCCGGTCTCACGAAGAATGCCTCCGCACCACAGGTGTCGGCCGACATCATCACGGCGCTGCGCGATATACCGGTGGCGCTCCTAAGCGACAATATGCAGCGCAACCGCGGCTCCGTCGGGCTCACGCCGTATCATAAGCCTGCCTCGCTCGCCGGAACGGCCGTCACCGTGCTCACGCGGGGCGGCGACAACCTCGCCATCCTGCGTGCCTTCGAGTTTTGCCGCCCCGGCGATGTCATGGTGATCGACGCCGGTGGCGACACCACGAACGCCGTGATCGGAGGTATTCTATCCTTTTATGGGGCAACGATCGGGCTTGCCGGCATGGTGATCGACGGCGCAATCCGCGACGTAGCGGAAATCCGCGAGCGGACCTTTCCGATCTATGCACGCGGCATCAACCACCGCGGTCCCTACAAGGACGGCCCTGGCGCGATCAATGTGCCAGTCACTGTCGGTGGGATGGTCGTGCATCCAGGCGATCTGATCGTCGGTGACCAAGACGGCCTGCTCGCATTCGCTCCCGGCACGGCTCGCGCGTTGATCGAGAAGGCGCAGAGCCAGCGGACCCGCGAAGAAGCGACGATGGAAGCCATGCGTGCCGGCCGGTGGGACCGCTCCTTCATCGACGCGTTGGAAGCCAGGTGCTCAAACTGACGTGCAACAGGCGGAGCAAGCTGGATCCATGCTAAGGAATTGATTTACTTATGCTTTATCGATTCGCATAACCTTCATTATGGAATATGTTCCTGACAGTTGCACTTGCGAAGCGTCAGCGGTTTGGCTCTCGACTGCCTTGTAAAGCGAGTGTGTCGGTTAGCCCAGCGGGACGTTGAGCAGAGCGGCCTGCGCCGTCAACTTCGTGGTACGCTTTCCGCCGCTACACTTCGCTGGACGCTTCGTCATCGACCTGAACGAGAACGGTACCTTCATTGCTGCCGTTGAACAAGGAGAGCAAGGCACGAGGCAGCACTTCAAAACCTTTGTGGATGTGCTCTCGGTGCACCAACTTACCGGCATTCGTCCACGCGCGGAGATCCTGGATCGCCTCGGCGAATCGGTCTTGATAATTTGAGCAGAGAAACCCCTGCATTCGGATGCTTCCATAGATCAATCGCATCATATTGCGAAGTCCGTCCGGCTGCTTGTCAGTGTCATAGCTCGCGATTTGTCCACACAGTACGATGCGTCCGAAATGCGCCATGTTGTTGACGGCTGTTTGCAGGATCTCCCCCCCGACGTTGTCGTAGTAGATGTCTATGCCTTGCGGAACGAGAGCTCTCAAGCGCTCCGCAACGGGTTCTGTCTTGTAGTCGATGGCTGCGTCGATACCACAGTCACGGACTAGCCATTGGCACTTCTCTGGGCTTCCAGCGATACCGATCACATTCATTCCTTTGATCTTGCCAATTTGGGCGGCGATCGATCCGGTCGATCCTGCGGCTGCCGACACGACGAGGGTTTCCCCGAGTTTGGGTTGGGCAACCATGAGCAGTCCGAAATAGGCCGTCAACGAATTGAGACCGTACCGCCCTAGCGCGTCGAGATAACTCATCCCGATCGGAATCTTAGTCGCGCGGTCCAGATCCGCTGCACGAAGAATGGCGTAATCCTGCCAGCCAGACCGGGCCAGCACGCGATCTCCTACCTTGAAGTTGAGGTTCGCGGACGCAACAATTCGTCCGGCAGCCGATGCCATGACCGGTTCACCCAAAGGCATCGACGGGTACAGGCTGTTTCCGGGCGCCTCCATCCAGTTGCGCATCGTCGGTGAACATCTGAACGCAACGTTACGAACCCGTACATCGCCGTTTTGTAGAGCGGCGTCCGGAACTGAGCTCTCTCGATAGTCAAAATCCTCTGGACGCAACCGCCCGGTCGGCCGCCCCCTCAGAATCCATTGCCGATTTCCTATTGTTTCCGACATTCTCTCTAGCCACTCCAAGCGGATACGGAAGCGCTCGCCTCCGTCAGGCCGACCCCGATTTGGCCCCTCTCGAATCGTCTGTATTCCATGTCCAGCTAGTCTCGCTCTAGAGTGTAATCCGCACGATCGATGTTGCCTTGCGCAAGACCGCAGGCGAAAACGACGCCTCAAGTCGCGAACATCAGCCGTTCTCGATGTTCGGCAAGCCAATTCCTTAAGCAGATAGGCTTCCGTCCCAGGGTGCGTTCGACGAAGTCATTGCGCGCCCATACCACTTCATTGTCTTCCTCATACTGGAAGAAATCCCAAAGATACTTCAGCCGAACCACTCCGAGTTCTTGGTACGCCTGGAAGAAGCTTTCCTTTGTGCCGTCATGTACGATCCTTTCCTGAAAAGCCTCGCTCATGAGCTCCGCCACCTCAGCGAACCTGAGTATATCCTGTCCATTGTTGAGGGTGTGAAACTGACCAATGTGCCGATGATTGTCTGAAAGGAAAAGACGTCCGGCTACTTCCGCAATGTCGCGCGGGTCAATGTAAGGGATCAGACGCTCGGGCCAGATAAGCTTGCGCTCTCTCCGGAGGCCCTCCTTCATCCAGTGGAAATTGTCCATGAATGTCGCCCCTATGTTCAGATAAGTGACGGGCAGTCCGCTCTCGTCGAGAATTTCTTTTGCTATGGGGTGCTGGATGGGAAGACCAAGACCATGCTCGCGAAGCGATCGAGGGATTCGCCTCTGGTTTGCTTCGGGCTGCATTCCGAGAAGGCGTATCACGTGAACGGCAGCCGCTGCCTTCTTCAGCAACACGACGAGATTGGTCATCGCTTCGGTCTCGTCTGCGCCGCTTCTTGTTAGAACGAAGACCCCCTCCATGCCTTCGACTGCTGTTTCGAGTGAGGGAAGATCCAAGTAGCTGGCAACGACGACCTCAGCATGTGGGTGCTCGCGGCGGAGGACATCTCGATTTGCGGGTTTGCTCGTCACAAGCCGCAAGTGAATCTGCGGCGCTTCTTGGTTCAAGAAACGTGCAAGCGGGCTGCCGATGTGGGCCGCCGCACCGAAAATGAGGATCGAACTCGGAATCCTCTTTTGACCTTTAAGCATAATTGGCCTCAACGATCTTGGGTTTGGTGTGGTGATGCATTCTGCGGAAAGAGGAATGCGTAAGAATGCTAAACTAAGGCCTGAAGACGAGCGAACGGTCGAATTGCCGGCCGACTCAAACTTCAAACGTCTTCTGGATCGCCTTGTCGAGCGTCTCGCCGCCCACGAAGCGCTGGCGCAGCTCGCGCTTGAGCAGCTTGCCGCTCGGGTTCTTGGGCAGGGCATCGACGAAGATGACGCGCTTGGGCACCTTGAAGTGCGCCATCTGGCCGGCGCAATGCTTGATGACCGTGTCCTCGTCGAGCTTCTCGCCGCTCTTGACCACGACGATCGCAGTCACCGCCTCGATCCAGCGCGGATCGGGCAGGCCTACGACCGCAACCTCCGACACGGCGGGGATGCGGTAGACCATCTCCTCGACCTCGCGGCTCGCGACGTTCTCGCCACCGGTCTTGATCATGTCCTTGACGCGATCGACCACGGTGATGTGGCCCTCTTCATCGACGGTGGCGAGATCGCCGGAGTGAAACCAGCCACCGGAGAACGCCGCCGCCGTCTTGACCGGATCGTTGTAATAGCCGGAGAGCAGATGCGGCGAGCGGTGCACGATCTCGCCGATTTCGCCGACCTTCACATCCTCCATCGAAGTGTTGACCACGCGCGTCTCGACATTGAGGACGGGCTTGCCCGCCGAGCCGGCCTTGCGCAGCTGGTCCGCGGGACCCAGTACGGTCGCGAGCGGCGCGATTTCGGTCTGGCCGTAGAAATTCCAGAACTTCACGCTGGGCAGGCGGCGCTGGAGCTCGAGCAGCACCTCCACCGGCATGATCGAGGCGCCGTAATAACCCTTCTGCAAGGTCGACAAATCCGTCTTGTCGAAATTGGGCGAGCGCATTATCGCGATCCAGATCGTCGGCGGCGCGAAGAACGATGTGATCTTGTGCGCCTGGATCAATGACAGAATGTTGTCGGCGGTCGGCTTGCCCGTAATCACGCCGGACGCGCCGAGATAGATTTGCGGCCCCAGGAACACGTCGAGCTGCGCGCAATGATAGAGCGGAAGCGCGTGCAGGAATTTGTCGTCCGCGCTCATGCCGCCGTCGATGATGCAACTGACATACTGCCACATCACCGCTTCGTGGGTCAGCATCGCACCTTTCGGCAGCGACTCCGTGCCGCTGGTGTAGACGATCTGGGCGAGATCGCGGCTATCGACGGACGCATCGAGGTACGAGCCGTCGACGTGAAGCAGATCGTCGAAGGTGGTGAGGCCCGCGGGCGCCGTGGCGGGATCCTCGCCCGGCAGCCAGATCATCTTCTCGACCGCGCAATCTCTGGCGCTGGCCGCGCGCGCGGACTCGACGAAATCAGGGCCGGCCGCGAGCAGCTTTGCGCCGGAGCTCTTCAGGATGAAGTTGATCTCGTCCGGATTGAGCATGAAGTTGATCGGCACCAGCACCGCGCCAATCCGGGCCAGCGCGAACCGGAGCGCCGCAAAGGCGTGCGAGTTGCGCGAGAGCACGGCGAAGCGGTCCCCCTTTTTCACGCCGAGGCCAAGAAGGCCGCGACCGAGCCGATTGCAGATCGCGTCCATCTCCGCGAAGGTCCAGTTCACGCTGCCGGAGCTCAAGCCGAGCTTGGCCGGCTCGCGCCGCGCCGACCGCCGCAAAAGATCACCGATGGAATGGTAGCGGGCGTTCGCAACGGTAACTGCAATATCTCCGGTCATCTCTGCTCCTTCAGGTCGCTTTGCCAAAATGTGTCCGGGAAAATCGTCGAGCCCGCCAGGTCCGGACATCTTTCATATACTTTCCACATGGTCTAATTTGTATCAAGAGGGTCCGATAGAGACCTGCCTTACCAGTCAAGGGAGGATGAGTGGCATGATCGCCAGGATCGCAGTCGTGGCCGCGGCCATGTTGGCCGTCAGCGTTCAGGCAAAGGCAGACGACCGACCGCTGAAGATCGGTTGGTTGATGAGCTATACCGGACCGGGCGCTGCTGCTGGCGCTGCCTCCGATGCAGCCATCGAAGTGTTCTTCCGCAAGTTTGGCAAAACGGTCGCCGGTCGCAAGATCGAGATCATAAAGCGCGACACGACGGGGCCTGCGCCCGACGTCGCCCGCCGACTTGCCCAGGAACTGATCGTCAGCGATAAGGTCGAATTCCTTGCGGGAATGGATTACACGCCCAATACGATGGCTGTTGCGCCGCTGTCGACCAGCGCCAAGGTGCCCCTCCTCATCGTTAATTCGGCGACCTCCGGCATCCTTGCCAAGCATCCATTCGCGGTCCGGTTCGGCTTCACCACCACCGAGATGGCGCAGCAGCTCGCCTTCTACGCGGCCAAGCAGAAGCTCAAATCCGTGTACACCTTTGTGCATGAATACGAGCCAGGTCTCGATGCGGAAGCGATGTTCATCCGTGAATACAAGACGGCCGGCGGCACGATCGCTGGATCCGTGCGCGCACCCCTCAAAGCCACGGACTTCTCGGCCTACATCCAGCGGATCAAGGACGCGAATCCGGACGGTGTCTTCGTGTTCATGGCGGCCGGTGAGTTGACGCCAATTTTTCTCCGCCAGTTCAAGGAAGCGGGTCTGGATCCGGCCAAAATCATCGGCATCGGCGATATCACGGAAGAGTCGTCGCTTCCTGCGGCTGGCGACGCCGCTCTCGGTGTCGTAACAGCTTTCCACTATACCCCGACCCATGATTCGGCAGTGAACCGGGAGTTCGCAGAAACGTTTAAGGCTGTCGCCCCAGAGCGACCGCTAGGGTTTATGGCGGTGGTGACCTACGACGTGCTGCGGGCCATCTATAATGCGGTTGACGTGCAGAAAGGTGATCTCAATCCCGAGCGTACGATCGAGCTTCTGAAGCAAACGAAATTCGAAAGTCCGCGCGGCCCGATCGTGATCGATCCCACGACCCGCGAGATCGTCCAGAACGTTTACTTCCGAAAGGTCGAGAAACGCGACGGACAGATGATCAACTCGGAGTTCGCGTCGATTCCCGACGTCAAGGATCCGGGTTCGGCGCGCTAGGGGTAATCATGTTCGGCCTTGTCAACGTCCTGATCGGCGGCATCGCATATGGGTTCGTGCTGTTTCTGATGGCTAGCGGCCTATCCGTTACGCTCGGCCTGATGGGCTTCGCCAATATGGCGCATGCGGCGTTGGCAATGGTGGGAGGCTATACTGCGGCCTTGTTGATCGGCAAGGCAGGATGGCCGTTCCTTGCGGCGGTCGCAGCGGCAGCCGCTACCGCCGCCGCCATGGGTGCGGTCCTCGAGCGCAGTCTTTTCCGGAGGCTCTATAACGCCTCCGAGCTGGAACAGGTCCTACTGACGATCGGCGTCGTGTACGTTTCGATTGCTGCAGCCACGTATTTAGTGGGTCCGGAGCAGATGGCGATCACGGTGCCTTCATGGCTGGACGGAAATCTCCATATCGGCGCTCTCGACGTCAACCGCTACCGCCTGTTCCTGATCGGCTCCGGGGGCGTGCTGCTTGTGTCGCTTCTTGGCCTGATCGATCACACTAATTTTGGCGCCAGGATAAGGGCTGCCGTTTTCAACCAGCGCATGACCGCTTCCTGCGGCATCGACGTCGGAAGATTGTACGCTCTCGCCCTGGCCCTCGGCTCCGCGCTTGCCGGTTTGGGTGGCGCCCTCAGCGTCAAGCTCCTCGGGCTCGACCCGAACTTCCCCGTCAAATTTCTCACCGAACTGTTGATCGTGGTCAGCGTGGGCGGGCTCGGCTCGCTGCGCGGAACCTTCGCTGCCTCCCTCTTGTTCGGAGTGCTTGACGTTGCCGGCAAGTACCTACTTCCCGAAATCGGGGCGTTCATCATCTATGCTACAGCGCTTGCTGTCCTGACGGTGCGGCCGCAAGGCTTGGTTGGCCGTTCGCAATGAGTGATGTCACTCTCGACCTCGCGCGAGCTGCGGTACGCCTCCGCGCAAGATGGACTGTGCTCGAAATTGGCTTCTGGGTCGCAGCTGCGGCTTGCTATATCCTGTTCCCCGGCAAACTCGTTCTGCTGACGCAAATCCTGATCGGCGGCTTGTTTGCGATGTCGCTCGATCTGCTGCTCGGCTACGGCGGGATTGCGTCGTTCGGACATGCCGCCTTCTTCGGGCTTGGAGCCTACACGGCGGGTCTCCTCGGGGCGCATGGCTGGGGCGAGCCGATCTCCGGTGTTCTTGCCGCTGGTCTCGTCGCCGGCGCGCTTGGCTTCGCCTTCAGCGCGCTTATTGCAAAGGTCCGAGGCGCTGCGGTGCTCATGGTGACGCTTTGCATCGGGCTCCTCCTGTACGAAGGCGCGAGCCGCCTGCCTTGGCTCACTGGCGGCGACAGCGGCCTGCAAGGCATCGAGATGTGGCCGCTCCTTGGCCTTTTTGATTTTGATCTCTTCGGCCGCACTGCGTTCTGGTATGCCTATGGCAGCGCGTTGTTTCTCTACCTTGTGGCCCGGCGTTATATTCACTCGCCGGAAGGTCTCGCGCTGCAGGGTATTCGCGAGAACCAAACTCGCGTTCCGATGCTCGGCGTCTCCCTCGCACGCCGCAAGATGATCGCTTTCACGATATCGGCAGCGATCGCCGGCATCTCCGGTGCATTGTTGGCACAGACCACACAAATCGTCGCGCTGGAGACGCTGAGCTTCGAACGGTCTGTTTCAGCCCTCATCATGCTGGTTGTCGGCGGAATAGGCACGCTCATCGGCGGTTTTGTCGGGGCTGCGGCGTTCCTCTGGATGCGCGACCTGCTTTCAACGGTCAATCCGGTCTACTGGATGTTCTGGCTAGGATTGATGCTGATTGCGATCGTCTTGACGGCGAGAGGAGGCTTGCTTGGCATCTTGAGTCTGTTCGCGAGCACGGTCACACGGTGGAGGCGGACAGGATGACGGCTGCGGCCCTGGAGACCCGCGCGCTTTGCAAGCAATTCGGTGCGTTGAAGGTGACCAATGCCGTGAGTCTCCGGCTGAGGTCCGGAGGCCGACACGCGCTGATCGGGCCGAACGGCGCAGGCAAGAGCACACTGATCAACCTGCTCACCGGCGTTCTGGTGCCAAGCAGCGGCAGCATTCTGTTGGAGGGTGAGCCGATCGACCGGCTGACAACCGATCAGCGCGTCGCGCGCGGCCTAGGACGAACTTTTCAGATCAATGCCCTATTCCCGCATCTGACGCCGCTGGAATCGATCATGCTCGCCGTCGCCCGACGCAGAGGGCGGCTCGGCAAACCTCTCCTCGCCTTACATCGGCAGTCCGATACCACGGACGAGGCATTCGAATTGGCCCGTTCCGTAGGCCTTCACCGCGACTGTCTGCGGCGGACCGACGAACTGCCCTATGGTCGACAGCGTCTCCTTGAGATTGCTCTCGCCCTGGCCGGCCGCCCTCGCGTCCTGCTACTTGACGAGCCGGCGGCGGGCGTTCCAGCCGGGGAAAGCTTCGAGCTGATGCAGGCTATCGAGGCGCTCCCAGGCGAGACCGCCGTTCTCTTCATCGAGCACGACATGGATCTCGTCTTCCGGTTCGCCGAGAGAATCACGGTTCTCGTGGCCGGCTCGGTATTTTGCGAAGGCAGGCCGGACGAGATCGCAACCGATCCCGAGGTGCGGCGGATCTATCTGGGAGACGACCGTGACTGAGCCGCTGCTCGAGGTCGGTCAACTTAATGTCGGTTATGGCGAAGGCGTGGTCATCAGCGGACTGTCCCTTGCAATCGAGGCCGGCGGCTCGCTCGCAGTCCTGGGACGAAACGGCGCCGGGAAATCAACTCTGATGCTCGCCATTGCCGGTCACCTCACGCCGCGCTCGGGTCGGATCCGCTTCGGTGGAGAGGAGATCACCACCGTCCCTCCACACAGACGGTGCCGAATGGGCGTTGGTTGGGTGCCGCAAGGCCGTGAGATATTTGCTCCCCTCTCGGTTGAGGAAAACCTACAGATTGCTGCGACCGACGGTCCTTGGACGATCGAGCGCGTTTATGGGATGTTTCCAAGCCTGAGAGCACGACGCACCAATTTCGGCGATCAACTATCGGGCGGCGAACAGCAGATGCTGGCGATCGGGCGCGCCCTGGTGACAAACCCCCGCTTGCTGCTGCTTGACGAGCCGCTCGAAGGCCTCGCCCCCGTGGTCGCCCAGGACGTCGCGCGCTGCATTACCGAGATCACCGAGACGCAGAGCATGGCCGTCATTCTAATCGAGCAGCATGCGGGATTCGCGCTCAGACTGGCTCGACAGGCGATCATCCTGGAGCGCGGTATCGCGGTTCGTCAGGGAGCAAGCAGCGGGGTGGCGGCAGATCGAGTCGCCCTCGAACAATATGTCGGCATCCGGAAGCCCGTTCGCGCCGCGTAAGTCAACGAGCTTGCCTGTTATATTGTCCATATGGTATATTTAGACGAAGGATAAAAAGTGCTTGGGAGAACCGCATGGGCTTTCGTTTCGACCCCGAGGACCGCAGCTTCGTCGACGACCCCTATCCCACCTACAAGGTGTTGCGGGACGACTATCCGGTCTACCTGCACGATCCGAGCGGGTTCTACATCGTCACGCGCAACGAGGACGTGGCGCGCATCCTGAACGACCACCAGGTGTTTTCCTCGGCGCGTGGCAATGCACTGGTCGATTCGCCCCTGCGGGTGGGCAGGACGCTCGGCTCGACCGATGCGCCTCGTCACGACGAACTTCGCCGCGTCGTGATGAAGGGCTTCACGCCTGCGCGTATCGCATCCATGCTGCCCGCGATTCAGCGGGACGTGGCTCGACTGCTCCACGATTTCGGCAGCCGGCGTGAATGTGACTTCATGGCGGATATTAGCCGACCAATTCTTTACGGCGCACTTGGGCGGATGCTCGGGTTGGATGGCGAAGCCGCCGACCGTGCCGCCGTCTTGTCCCGCGACATCTTCCACACCGATACGGGACCGATGGGACCCGCGGCCCGGCCCGGCTTGATGGAAGGCGTCTTTGAATTGCTCACCGAGCAGCTCGAGCGACGCCGCAAGAACCGCAGCGACGACTTGTTCTCGTTCCTGCTTGAAGCGCAGGAGGCAGGCGCGCCACTTTCCGACGGCGAGATCCTGGGCAACATGTCCACGGTACTGCTCGCGGGCAATGCGTCCATTGGACATTATTTCTCGAATTTGATCTACGCGCTGTGGTCCAATCCGGGCGAGCGGCGCAAGTTGCAGGCCGACCCCGGTCTGCTCGATGCGGCCGTGAACGAAGGTGTTCGCTGGGATACTTCCACGCAGGCTTTCGGACGGCAGACCACGAAGGACTTCGAGCTGCATGGCACTGTGATTCCGGCGGACAGCCGGCTCGTGGTCTGCTTCGCGGCCGCCAATCGCGACGAACGCGCCATTCCGGACCCAGACCGCTTCGACATCAACCGGTCAAAAACGCGGCATTTCGGCTTCGGCTCCGGTCCCCACATCTGCCTGGGCGCGCCTGCAGCGCGGGCGATGATACGAACCGTCATGACGCCTTTGCTGTCGGCGCTGGGCGACTATGAGCTCGACATCGCGAACGCTCAACGGGTCGCGCATATGATGGTACGCGGCTTCTACAAGCTCACGATCCGCTGGTGACGGGGGTGAGCACTTTCGACCTTGTCGGCGATGCCTTCGTCAAGGACCCCTACCCGACGTATCTGCGTTTGCGTGCCGAACGTCCGGTCTATTACTGCCATGCCACGAGTCTCTGGTTCGTGAGCCGGCATGCGGATATCGCCCATGCGCTCGGCAATCCCGCGCTGTTCTCGTCTTCCGCCGGCAACGCGCTGAGCGACTCTCCGCTGCGCGTCGGCAAGACTCTGGGCTCGATCGACCCGCCACGGCATGACGAGCTTCGTCGGATCATCATGAAAGGGCTGACCCCGGCCCGCATCGAGCTGGTTCTGCCGTGGATGCGTACCGCGTTGGAAGAGCGCCTGGAAGAGCTCGGCACCCGCCGCCAATGCGACTTCGTCAGTGAGGTCAGCCGTCCCGTGCTGTTCGGCGCACTCGGCAGGATGCTCGGCCTGGGGCCGGATTCCGCGCAGCGCGCAGCCGAGCTGTCGGAGCGATTGTTCCAGCAGGATTCCGGTCCTGCGGGTCCCGCGCTCTCCGAGGAAGAACGTGCCAAGGTCGTCGCCCTGCTAACGGACGAGCTTGCACGCCGGCGCGTCGAACGCGGAGATGATCTTTTCTCAACCCTAATCGCTGTTCAGGAGGACGGAGCCCCCCTGGAAGATGCCGAGATCATCGCCAACATGATGACGGTGCTCCTGGCCGGCAATGCCTCGATCGGCCACTTTCTACCAAACTTAATTCACGCGCTTTGGCGCCACCCCGCGCAGCGATCGCGCGTACTGGCCGACCAGAGCCTGGTCGACACTGCCATCGAAGAGGGCGTGCGCTGGGATACTTCGACACAGTGTTTCGCGCGGATCACATCCGGCCCGGTTACGCTGGGTAGAACCGAGATTCCAGAGCGGAGCCGGGTCGTGCTGCTCTATGGCTCGGCCAATCGGGACGAGAGCGCGATCGCAAATGCCGACAGCTTCGACATTGATCGCGGCAAGGTACGCCATTTCGGCTTCGGCTCCGGCCCGCATATTTGCCTGGGCGCCACCGCAACCCGCGCCGTGCTCCGCACGATTCTGCCGAAGGTGCTGAACACCTTCGGTGACTTCGAGATCGACCTCGCGGCAGCTGTTCGCGTGCGCCACCTGATGGTGCGCGGCTTCAGGAGCCTGCCGCTCGCTTGGTGACCCGTTTCGCGGCCTTGCTGCGAGCCGTTGTCTTGCGCCGCCCAAGGTCCTCCGCGGGCTCGCGAAAGAATAACGCGCAGCAGGCGCGAATGTGCTCATCGACAAACTTTTTGGAAAACGGCGACTGGCCCATCACCTGCTTGACTTCAGCCGAAAGCATGAAGATACGCGTCACGGCACCGATGAACAGATATTGGAGATGATAGGGATCGCCCTCGACGTAGCGCCCTTGCTTCTGGGCAGCCCGGATCAACTTCGCCACGACGTTGAAATAGTTACGCACCCGGTCCTCGACCAGCCAGGTCAGCCGCTCGCTCTCCCGTTTGCCCTCATGTGACATCAGCCAGTGAAAGTTCGGATTGGCCGCGGCGAAGCGGACGAACTGCTCCTGAATAATCCTGAGCTGCCCCAACTCGTCCTTCTCCGAAATGCCCGCGAGGCGGTCCTGGAAGTAACGCCCGAAATTCAGGCTGGTCGTCGAGAGAACGGCCCGCCAAAGCCCGTCCTTGTTCTTGAAATGATAGGTCACGAGCGGATGCTGAACGCCGGCCTTAGCGGCAACCGTCCGGGTCGAGGCTCCCTCGAATCCACGCTCAGCAAATTCCTCGAAGGCCGCCTCGAGGATCCGTTCCCGCGTGTCAAGCGAGCGCTGTTGGCGTCGACGCTGGTTGACAACCTCGTCCAAACTCTCCTTGGTCAGATCCGTCGCCAAAGCAGCTCCGCGTGGCATACCATCTCCACCTGAAGCCTATCCGCCGCAGCGCCGAGTTTGTCAACCACTGACCAGGAGGGCTCGAGGGAACGAAGCCACGCGACCCTGGCGTGAGCCGCTGGCATCAATTCCGAGTCGCCGCTGCTAGCTGCGGCGGACACTATGACCAGGCCGCGAAGCCGATTCCCGTGCCTGTCCCCGCGGGGGTTCTGTATCCGGGATAATATTGCGCCCAATCGTTGACGAGATGCTCGGACATGGCCGCGACCATCACCCAGTTGAGAATTTCGGACGAGCCGGAGTTCAATTCGCCCCTGGTCAGTGACCTGAGGACGGCCGCATCCCTGCGCTTGATGGCGTCGAGGACCTTGCGATCGAGCGTCTCGTCGACGACGAAATGGCTCAGACCGCCGCTAGCCACCACAGCAACCCTGGCATCCAGCTTCGACTGCGAAATCAGCTTCGCGATCGCTTGTCCGACGCCATAGGCGCGCCGCGCGGTCGGAGCATTGGGCGGATAGTAGGTGTTCAGCAGGACCGGCAGAACCGGAATGGACTTTCCCTTGAACAATCTTTCGATGATGAACCCATAGGCGTGGCCAAACCCCGCCTTATGGGGATCATCCACCTTCGCTGCGGCGCCCATATCCACGTCGTTCTCGATCAGACCGTGAATGAGTTCCCGGGCTAGCTCCGGGCAGCCCCGGAACGAATGGACTGCATCCATGGCATATCCCTTCATGACCGTGCCGACCCAATTCGGCGTCTGCGGCGTGAGATGGCGCTCGTGCGTCAGGATCTCCTCTCCATAGAAAATGGAGATCGCCGGCATATTGGACAGGCTGAACAATTCGGCCTGATCGTCACCAACTATGAGGACCACATCAGGCGCAGCCTCTTCCAGACGGTCGGCCATATGATCGAGCGCCTTTTGCGATGCGGCCTCGATCTCCAGGAACTTCGCTTCGGTCGCCAGAGCCGCATAGGGCGCGCCGTTTTCGCGGGCGAGCTCATCATAGGACACGTACCGGCCATCGGAGAGATTGAGGGCCTTGTTTTTTAGATCGTCGGCAGCGCGCTCACTCCAGCGTTTTCCCTCCAGGGCAAGCATGGGGGTGTGCGATGCGGCCAGGCCGAGAACGATTTTCGCCATTGGACACTTCCTCTTATTATTTTTACCAGATGGACCATATTGTACCGAGTGAGCGCGAATGGCAATCGCCTCGCCGCAATCCTTCGGGCTTGCGATGGCTCTTTTTTAAATATACCATGTGGATTATTTAGTGGCCGGCCAAGACCAACGCAGAACCATCAAGGGAGCAACGTCCGCATGATCATCGACGCCCACGCTCATCTCGTCGCACCGCCGAGCTTCTACGCGCACCGCGGGAACCTTCAGGTCGCACGCGGACAATACGGCGTTTATCACGCAAGAATCCCTGACGCGGAGCTCGAGAAATCTGCGGCTCAGAACGTGCAGATCATGGATGGTGTGGGCACCGACCTCCAGGTTCTCTCACCCCGTCCGTTCATGATGCTGCATGGCGACAACCGCTGGGATGACGTCGTCAGCTGGGCGCAGGACAACAACGATATGATCGCGCGGACGATCAAGCTCCACCCCAAACGGTTCCGCGGCGTCGGCGGCCTGCCTCAAGCCACGGGCGTGCCCGTCGAGAAGATGTTCGACGAGATCAAACGGTGCATCAACGATCTCGGCTTCCTCGGCGTGCTGATCAATCCGGACCCGTCGGAGGGCGCCGGTAAGTCACCGCCGATGGGCGATCCGTACTGGTATCCCCTGTACGAGTTCCTGTGTGAGCACGACATTCCCGGTCACATCCACAGCTGCGCCTGCTGCGGTCGCGAGACTTATGACGAGCACTTCATTACTGAGGAGAGCCTCGCCATCACCTCGATCTCGCGATCCGATGTATTCAAGCGCTTTCCCCAGTTGAAGCTCCTCGTCAGCCACGGCGGAGGCTCGATCCCGTATCAGGTCGGACGCTGGCGCTCCAATCGCCAGATGTTCGCAGCCGCCTCGGGCGCCAAAACCGAGACCTTCGACGAGACGCTCAAGCGCTTCTGGTTCGATACGGTGCTGCACTACAAGAAATCGCTCGAGCTACTGTTCGACGTGGTTGGTGCCGACAGATGCGTCTTCGGCACCGAGCGGCCCGGCAGCGGCGGCGGCATCGATCCGACCTCGGGCAAACCCTACGACGACATCCGCCCGGTGATCGAATCGATCACCGAGATGAGCGAAGGGGACAAGAAGGGTATCTTCGAAGGCAACGCGCGCCGTCTGTTCGCGCGGCTTGACGTCTGACCGGTTGGGGGAGGAGCAGAAATGACTGCACGCCGCAGCATCGAAATCGACGGTTTCAGCCATGGCGCCCAGCCGATACCCGCAGCGTCTCGCGTCGGCAATATCGTCATGACCGGCGGCGTCTATGGGTTGGATCCCGCGACAGGCAACATTCCCGACGACCTCGAGAAACAGGCTGAACTGATGTTCGACAATCTCAAGCGCATCATGGCGGCAGCCGGAACCTCGATGGATCGCATCGTCAAGATGACGGTTTACGTGAAGGTTCCGGAAGCCCGGCCGGCCGTCAACAAGCATTGGGTCGCGGCCTTCCCCGATGCAGCCTCGCGTCCGGCACGGCACACCTTCCAGAACGATCATCTGCCGGCGAACATGCTGGTCCAATGCGACGCCATGGCGGTTCTCGAGTGACCACTCCAAGGATGACTGACATCGTCGCGAGACTCGTGGCGCTCGACACTTGCGCCGTATCCGACGCGCTTGACAAGCACGGCTTGCCGGGCGCCGTCATCGGGCTATCCGCTCTCACCGTGCTGACACGTGTCGCCGGAAAGGCGGTCACGACGAAGCTCGGCGCACCTCTGCCGAACCTGCCGAAACGCCACCTCGGCGCGGGGGCGGTGATGGCCGCAGAGCGTGGCGACATCATCGTGGTTGAGCATCGCGGACGAAGCGACGTGTCTGGCTGGGGTGGCTTGCTCAGCCGCGGCGCGGTGAAGAAGGGCGTCTCAGCCGTTCTCGTCGACGGTGCCTGCCGCGACATCGACGAAAGTCGCGCGCTTGGGCTGCCAGTCTTCGCGCGCGCGGCCGTACCCGTGACCGCGCGCGGCCGTATCGCGGAACACGCGTTCCAGGAACCGATCACATTTGGCAACGTAGCCGTCAAGCCGGGCGACTATGTCTTGGCTGATGGGAGTGGCGTGGTGTTCGTGGATCAAACCCGCGCCGAGGACATCATCGCTACCGCCGAGGACATTTTCAGGCGCGAGCAGGTGATGGCGGCAGCCATTGATCGCGGCGCGGCGATCGGCGACGTCATGGCCGGAAACTACGAAGATATGCTGAAAAGGTAACGTGGCAGATGACACAGGATACAGCTGAAAAGCTCAAGACATTCGGGGTGACGACCCTGTCAGATGCACTGGACCGCCTGGGCATTGAGGGGCAGTGTCTCGGAATCATGCCGTTTGCGCGCTCGATGCGTCTTGCCGGCCCGGCCTTTACTATCCGGATGATGCCGACCGGCCAGAGCGGCGGTTCAGTCGGCGACTATATCGATGATGTACAGCCTGGCCAGATCGTCGTCATCGACAATGACGGTCGCATGGACGCCACGGTATGGGGCGACATTCTGACCCTGGTCGCCGACCGCCGCGGCATCGGCGGCACCGTTATTGACGGCGTCTGCCGGGATATCGACCGCAGCATCGAACTCGACTATCCGATCTATGCCCGGGCCAATACGATGCGGACCGGCAAGGATCGCGTCACCGCCGACGCTTACAATGTGACGGTGCAAATCGCCGGCATCCGCATCGCGCCTGGCGACTGGCTGGTCGGGGATGGCGACGGCGTGATCTGCATCCACGCGAACCGACTGCAAGAGGTGATTAAGGTCGCCGGAGAGATCGCAGCCGCGGAGGAGAAGATCCGTAAAGCCGTGCTGAACGGCGAACGTCTCGACGAGACGCGAAAGAAGATGCGCTACCATGCCCTGCAAACGCGAGAAAGCGGCGCCAAGGCTTGAACTCAGACACAAGGTCGCAAGAGAGACGATGATCGGTTTTGCGATTCACGCCCTAACCGGCCGCGTCTCGGCGGAGCTGGCCAACCGGTACAGAGGTCTGCGGACGGCAAAATATCAGCGACTGCATGTCGCGCATGGCGGCCGCGGGAGCCTGACTGCGCCCGATGCAGGCGGGCCGGCAACTCCGGCATCCACGGTCAAGACGCGCCCGGGTGACAATCTCCTGGTTCACAAAGCGCTCGATCTCACCCTGCCCCGGGGACGTCGTCGTCGATGCCGGCGGCGACCTGACCAATTCAATCTTCGGCGAGCTGATGGCGGCCTGCGCCGCCGGCCGCGGCATCGCAGGTGTGGCCATTAATGGGGCCATGCGCGATTCCGAATTTGATCGGGCAGGCGCAGTTTCCCTTTGTGCCGCAGGCACAACATCCGGGGCCCCTGCGCAGCGGTCCTGGTGAAATCGGCTGCAGCATTGCGATCGAGGGCATGGTGATCGGGCCGGGCGACCTCATCGAGGGAGACGCCGATGGATTGGTCTGCGTCCCCTGTGCGCTCGCCGAGAGCCTGCTTCCGACCGTTATGGCCAAGTGCGAGGCGGAGACCGCGAGGTTGCGCGATATCCGGTCTGGCAATGGCTGGGACAGGAGCTCGATCGACAAGATACTCAGAGAACTCGGCTGCGAGTTCTGACCCGCGCCGTGGGTCTGACGGGCCGGTCGCGGTCTGACCGTGTGACCATCCTGCCGTAGCGCCTATCAGGTCCTCCCGGCACGTCCGGTTTGAGGTAGCCTTTGCTTGGCCCGATGTGTAAAGAACTCGGGATTCCCAGGTCAAAGGCTACGAATGACCGACCGCGCCCGAACCACCTACCTGATAAAGCTGCTGGAGACAGAGACTCGCCTGATGATGGATTCGATCCTTCGAATCCACGGCTTCACGACCACCCAATATACGGCGATGAGCATCATCGAAAACGCTCGGGCCCCGCATTCTTCGGCGAGTCTGGCTCGGCGCTTGAGAATCACACCGCAATCGGCGAACGAGACGGTGGCGTCGCTGTATGCCAGAAAACTTATCCTGAAGAAGCCGGATCCAGATGTTCCACGCGCCAAGTTGATCATGCTTTCGGCCAAGGGCCGGGTTGCGCTCTCGGACTTGGATCGAGAGGTGGACAAGGCCGAGGCGAAGATGCTCGCAGTTCTGGCTAACGACGAGCTCGAGACGTTCCGGATGCAACTGCGGCGGATCGTCAGCGCCAGTCGAGCCGCCGCAGCCGACGACCGGAAGCGCTCACGAACGGCGTGCGACGATGTCGCCTAGGATCGAACCGACCGCGGAATTCCGCCGCTCACAATGCGCAAATCGCGTCGATGTCTCCGCAACTTCCGATGTGGCGCCTACTCGCTGACGGCACTATCCGACAAGTCCCAATCCTTGCCGTTGAAGTTCTGGATGTACAGCGTGCGGATTGGCGAATAGTCGGTCGGGGTCATTGCGAACGCAACGCCCGGCAGAAAGGCCGGCGCAACGACCCCCTGCAAGCTCGTTGCTTGCTTGAGCAGATTTTCGCGTGTCAGTTCGTCGCCGCAGTTCTCCAGAACGCGCCGGAGGACCACGGCCTGCGACCATGCGGCGAAAGCATAGTAATTGTCGGGAGCAACGTTCGGGAGGTACTTTGCACGGAACTCCTGAAACTCCTTCACGGCGGGGTCACCGGACCATCTCGGAGCATTGGGATCCTTCGAATACACGGCCGCGACGATCCCCTTCGACGCTTCGGTGCCGGCGGCCTGCAGAACCGGCAACGACGCCGAAACGCTGGCGAGAATATGGAGCGGTCTCCATCCAAGCTCTGCTGCTTTCTTGATAGCCTGAGACGTCGCTTTGCCGAGAGAGACATTGAGAAACGTATCTGCGCCGGACTGCGAAAGTCTCACAATCTGGGCTTCGATCGACGGCTCGGTCAAATCGTAGGACAGCTCTGCGACAACGCTTGCCCCACTTTGACTGGCGAGCAGTACTTCCTTGAATGATTTTGCGAAGTCCCGCCCAAAGTCGTCATTTTGATAGAGGATTGCAACCTTCGCACTTGGCTTCGCCTGGAGAACGTATTTTGCGTCAATGCGCGCTTCCGTCGTGTAGAGGGGGAGCCCAGGCGTGGTCCAGGGGAACTGCTTCGGATTATTCCACTTGCTTGATCCGGTGTTCAGCAGGATCTGCGGGATCTGTTTCGCATTCAGGTACTTCTGGACTGCAAGCTGGGGCGCTGTACCGAGAGAACCTGCCAGACCGAGCACCTCTTCCTGCTCCACCAATCTTCGTGTTGCCTCCACCGTTTTCGGCGGGCTGAACGCATCATCCTCGGAGAGGAAGCTGACCTTCCGGCCGTTGACGCCTCCTTTTTCGTTCACCATACCAAAGTAAGCTTCGTAGGTCCGGCCAATGATGCCGTTGATCGAAGCGGGGCCAGAATATGGCATCGTCTGTCCGATCTTGATCTCGGTGTCGCTCGCACCGGGGTCGTAGGTCTTCGGGCCAGCTATTGCGCACGAGCTCCCCACTTCAATCGCGATGAACAAGGCAAGCAATGCTCGTTTACTCATTGATCTCTCCCCTCCCAAAGTGTTGTCTTTGACATGGACAGCGTGCCTCGCCCTCGCCGCATCGGGCTTTGCGGTCAGGTGCCAGGCCTCCAATCCAAGAGGTGTCCGTCAGTCGAAGCGAGCCGCTTCAAGAGGCCCGCGGGCCTGAAAGCTTCGCCGAACTCGTTGTGAAGGGCACTAAGCCGGTCGTAGATCAACGCCGGTCCAACGCGGTCGGCCCAATACACCGGACCGCCCTTCCATGTCGGCCAGCCGTAGCCGTTCTGCCAGACGACATCGATGTCGCTGGGGCGAATGACAACGCCTTCTTCGATCAACTTCGCCGCTTCGTTGATCATCGGCAGAATGAGACGATCTCTCAGTTGGGCGTCTGAAAAGGTCCGTCGCTCGATTCTGTGGTGCTTTGACCCGGCTTCGAAGACTTCAATGGCTTCCTGGTCGAGCCGCGGTGCCCTGCTGGACGGGTCATACGCGTAATAGCCCTTGCCCGTTTTCTGGCCCAGCCTGCCAAGCTCGAACAGGCGGTCGATGATGAAATCCCTGCCGCCCGTTGCCTGACGGAAGCGATAATTGAGTTCGATGCCGCCGGCCATGTCCTGAAGCTCGAACGAGCCCATCGGCAGCCCAAACTCACGGAGCACCCGGTCGACCTGATCAGGAAGCGCACCGTGCAGCAGCAATTCGCCGGCCTGCCGTTCCCTGGCGATCATCAGACGGTTGCCAACGAACCCGTCGCAAATTCCGACCAGTACAGGTACTTTTCCGAGCCGCTTGCCCAAGGCCATCGCGCGCTTGATCGTGCGGCTGTCTGTCTTTGGCCCTCTGACGACCTCGAGCAGCTTCATCACGTGCGCCGGGCTGAAGAAGTGCAGACCGATCACGTCGCCCGGCCGCTTCGTGGACCGGGCGATTTCGTTGACATTGAGGGTCGAGGTATTCGTCGCAAGCGTTGCGCCCGGCGTACAGTAGCGATCGAGTTCTCCGAAAATCTGCTTCTTGAGTGCTATTTGCTCGTAGACGGCTTCGACGACCAAATCCGCTGCACCCACGGCGCTGATCTGCGTCTCGCATCTCAGGGCGGCCATGCACCCAGAGACTTGCTCCCGGGTCATGCGACCGCGCGACACGGACGTCTCGAATACCTTGGCAATCTGAGCGCTTGCTTTCTCCAGGGCGCCCGCATTCGCATCGATGAGCAGGACTGAGATCCCAGCCTGAAGCAATGCAATGGAAATGCCGCTGCCCATGGTACCGGCTCCGATAACGGCCGCGCGTTGGACGTCGGGAGCGACTTCGTCCGACGGCAATCCGGGAACGACCGAGGACTCTCGCAAAGCAGCCCGCGCGTATTTCCGGGCCGCCTGGGCGGCTTCGGTGGTAAACGTCAAAGTCGCAGTCCCGTCCGTTTGCTGGAAGAAAACCTCGACTTGATCTCCAATCTTCAGGTCGAAGACGTCGCAGTCGAGCAGCGCCGTCGGGACACGCGGGCCTTCTGCCAATTCCACGATCGCAGCCGCCGCTGGTCGCTTTGCATTGCGAACGATCGAAAATGAATAGATCCGTCCTCGACCACTCGCGACCTTCAGCTCAGTCGACGCGCTGCCACACAACGGGCAGAGCGGCCGGGGATAGAAGTAAGCCTTGCAGCAGGAGCGGCATCTGCCGACAGCCAACTTGCCCTCTGAAGCCGCCTGCCAGTAAGGGTCCAACCCGTCCAGAACGGGAGCGATCATCTGCGACACTTGCTCACTCCGCTGCGAGAATTGCGGTCCCAGCGACATGCTGTCCGGCCATTGCGCCGCCCGTTCCATGCGCAAGCACCCAGTCATGATTTTTGACCTGAACGGCGGGATGCGCCTCGCCGCGGCATTGGCGCACGGCCTCCAGCAGCTTGGTCATTCCGCCCTTGTTGCCCGGATGATTGCTGCAGAGGCCACCACCGTCCGTATTGAAGGGCAGCCGCCCAACGCCGGAGATCAGGTTGCCCTCGGCAACGAATTTCCCGCCCTCGCCCTTCCTGCAAAACCCCAGGTCTTCCAGCTGCACGACGACCGTTATCGTGAAGCTGTCGTAGAGGGACGCATAGCCGATATCTGCGGGCGAAACGCCGGCTTGTTCGAAAGCCGCCCTGCCCGAGTCCACGCCGGCCGAGGAAACGATGTCGAACCAACCGCCATTCGTATGCCTCAAGGACTCACCAGCACCGGCCACGCGCACGCGTGGTCTCTTCAGCGACTGAGCGATTTCCTTGCGAGCAACCACGATCGCACCGCCGCCGTCGGTCATCACGCAACAATCCATCCGGTGCAAGGGATCCGCCACCATCGGCGAGTTCAGCACGTCCTCCACTGTCACGACCTTGCGCAGCAGTGCCTGCTCATTGTGTTGGGCATGATGGGAGGCGGCAACCTTCACCCAGGCAAGCTGCTCAGAGGTCGTGCCGAATTCATGCATGTGCCGCCTGGCGACCATCGCGTAGCCGTATACAGGCGGCATCGGGACCGGAGGCAGGAACGGCAGGGCCGGCATTGATTTAAAATCAACGCCTGCCAAGCCTGTCCCGCTGGCAGCCGCCAGCGGGCGATCGGCGAGGGTTACCAGGGCTACGTTGCATCGCTCCTGCGCGATTGCCTGCATCGCGTGGTGAAGGTGCAGAATGTATGACGAGCCTCCGGTTTCCGTGCTGTCGAGATATCTGAGTTTTCTGAGGCCAATATATTCGGCGACCGACATGGGCCCGAGGCCGGGGGCATCAGCGCCGCAGAAGTACCCGTCGACGTCATCGAGGGACAGTCCCGCATCGGCAAGGGCGCCCAAAGCGACATCGGCGTGCAGCTTTGCTGAGGAAATGCCGTCTGCGCGGCGAGTGGGATGTTCATAAGCGCCAATGATGTAGCTCGCGTGCGGACCGCTCATGACTCGCCAAGTCCTTGCAAGGACGGTTCGGCTGCAGCCGTCGCATTCGGCTCACGCTTTCTATCAAGAAACTCGCGTATCCGGTCGCGGCTCTTCAGCGCAGAGCCGGTCATCAGGGCTGTCATGGTCTCAGCGAAAAGTCCCTCCGTGGTAGACATCTCACCTATGCGGGCGATTCCGTTGATGATGGCATAGTTGGAGGTGGGCAGATTGGCCGCCACGATCTTGGCCAGCTCGAGCGCACAGTCCAGCCCCCTGCCGGCTGGAGCGGTTCGGTGTCCGAGCCCGAGTTGAATCCCCTCGTTCGCGTCGAAACGTCGGCCGGTCAGCATCATTTCCACGACACGCCCTGTCCCGATAATCCGGGGAATCCGAACCGAGCCGCCGCCGCCGAGGAAGATGCCGCGCTGCCCTTCCGGCAGCTGGAAGAAGGTGGAAGGCTCGCAAATGCGAATATGAGTGGCCGCCGCGAGTTCCAGTCCGCCTCCGATCACTCCTCCCTTGAGGCAACTGAGGACGGGAATGTCGCCATATTGAATGAGGTCGAAGGTGCGGTGCCAGCCACGCGAGTGGCGGATGACTTGTTCAGGTGTGCGGTTCTTGCTGATCAGCTCCGACAGATCGAGTCCGGCGCAGAAGTGCTCGCCTGCGCCCTGCAGGATCACCACGGCGGTGTGCTCCGGCGGCGAGGCGAAGAAATCCGATAGCGCGTCAACCGTCCGATCGTCGAGGGCGTTGCGCTTGTCAGGACGATTCAGCGTCAGAATTGCGATGTTATCGCGATACTCGATCTCGAGGGACTGCGTAGATGATGACATTGGCTATCCTAGTCGACCCGGATGATGCTCTCGTCGGGATGATCGGAATACAGGCGGGCTATGGCTGCGGTGCGGTTCGAATGAACCGCTTTCGCGCTGATGTTACCTTTCGCCGTGACCTCCCCACGATCGAAAGACGGTGGCTCGGCCAAAAGGAGAGCTCGCCTGACATGCATGCTGGTCGCGCCATGTGTCTTGTTGAACGCAATGAGCGCGTCGCGAATTGCGGATTGCATGACGGGCGATTGGATGAGTTCCTCCGCCGAGACTTCCGGCCGCTCAATGAACTGACGACACGCCGCCAGATTTAGCCAGGCGAGGAGGCCAACGAACGCCTGGTCGGCGCCTGTGATCACAAGTTCGCAGACGAGCGGCGATAGTGCTTCGAGCAAGCCGGCGCGAAGCGTTTCCGTATGTACGAATATGCCGCTCAAAAGTTTAAAGTCGTCGGTCAGACGACCCGCAAACAGAAAGCCAGCGGTCAGGTCGCTTTCGTCCACAAAACTGGCAGCATCCCCCATCTTGTAAAAGCCTTCGTCATCGAACGCGGCTCGGCTTGCTTCTTCGTTTCCGAGATAGCCCGGCGTCACGGCGATGCTGCGCGTGCGCACCTCATAACGGCCCTCGCCTGCAGGTACGAGCTTGAGCTCGACGCCGGGATGCGGCAGACCGATCAATCCGACGCGATCAGTCGGCCAATAGACATAAGTCGTGGCTGCAGCCGTTTCCGTCGCCCCATAGCCCGACGTGAACGGGATCTTGCGTCCCGTGTGCCGCACCGCTAGGCGCTGGATACGCGTGTATAGTTCGTCCGGCAAACGCGCTCCCGCATAGCCAAACAGGGTCATTCGAGAGAAAAACTTGCAAGCGAGATCCGGATCGCCCTCCAGCGCTTGCGCCAGCATCGCGTAGCCGATAGGAACGTTGCTGAAGACCGTTGGCGCAATTTCGCGAAGGTTACGGATCGTTTCCTTGAACTCGGTCGGCGTTGGCCGACCGTCGTCAATGTAGAGCGATCCTCCAGCTGCGATGACGAGATTGAACTGGGCACTTCCGCCCATCACGTGGCTCCAGGGCAGCCAATCGAGCACCAATTGCCGCTGGCGACCCTGATCGTTGACCAGCTGCGTGAACATCGAGATCGCTGCGCACATCATCTGCTGAGTCGTGATAACCGCCTTTGGCGAGCCCGTTGAACCGGACGTAAAAAGGTACTTTGCGTGTGTTTCGGGAACTATTGCGTTGATCTCCAGCTCCATCCGCACGCGAACAGGCGTGCGCAGAAAGTCATCCAGCAGGTAGTGGGTCTCGTCGTTCGGCTCGCCGGCCGTCAGCACCCTCGCATCGAATCCCGGCATGCTTCGCAGGGCGCGCAGCGCGCGTTCGAACCGCTCCCCACTTTGAACGAAGATCAAGCCGGGCTTTAGCACCCGGGCCATCTCCTTGAGTTTCGCGTGGTCTTGGCTCGCCAAAGAGTAAGCCGGCGTGATCGGTGCAATCGGCATACGGGCCTGCATCGCGGCCAATGAGAGGGCGGCCAGCTCGAGCGAGTTGCCGCTCAAGGCCATGATCGTGCGACCTCTCATATCCAGGTCGATTAGCGCTTGCGTGAGCGCGTCGATCTGCTTCAATCCTTCTCCATACGTTACGACTTTCCAAGCACGATCGACGCCGCGGCGTTGAGCCAACCATATTTTGTCAAGATAGCGGCTCGCGGTCTCCCTGAACAAGGCTGGAACGCTACTTGGAATCGGTCCAAGAGGCGTTAGATTTCTTACGATGAGCGCGCCGTCGCCTCCTCGGACCAAATCGACCTCACGCGGCAGAAATGGAACGGCGACGAATTCGTCAGCCGCCATCATCGGAGCACGATCCACAGGACGCCGGCAGCGCTCTGCTCCCGCTGCGTCGGACAGACAGAGAGACAGGAGACGGAATCCGCATGTTTCGCCTGAGAAAGCGACTTCATTTCCGACCCCTCCGAGCACATTGCGTATCAGGCGTCCTGAGATAACTATCGCAGGCGTCCTGCGATTGTCAATATGGGATACGGGCCCGAACTGCGGTCTCGCTATGACACGGATTGATTGCCAGAATGGGCCGCGATGTCGCATGCCATATGCCATCTAAATACAGCCGCCGCTGGGGTGGTACCGCACAACTCACAAGGTGGAGCTGAGGCGGCAATCCAAGGGAAGGCGTTGTGGCGACCGCCTGCGCCGTCAGGCTGGCGCAAAGAAAAAACCGTGAGCACCTCACCCCCGATCGCCCCGTCGCCCCCATGGACCGCCGGGACCATCTTCGAACGAACCCGCCAGCCTTGGAGGCCATTTTCCAGCACACTTAAACCCGTCAGCCGTATTCGCCTACGCACCTGATCAGGATCGCTGGAATGTGTGATCACCATCGCCTGGAACACCTGATCTCCATCCCTGGAATGTGCAACCTTGTTGCGGCCCCAACATTTTCCAGCACGATTCCGTGCTTCCGACCCCGGTCCCAAGCACCGGCTCCAACCAGCTTGGTATCCCAACCGCGCGCTCAGTTGCGCCTAGGACCTCTCACCGTCGTGGCCGATTGGAGCGCCAATCAGAGGCCGCAGTTTCTCGGGCGGCGAGTCCGGGGGGCACCAACTCCGGTGGATGACGAGCTCGCATCGAACCCGCCAAAAGCAACCCGACGCTGAAGATCGCCATTGCAGCGACCAGCATTGGCCCGACCATCAGCCAGAAGATCAGCGCGATCGACCATCCGAGACTTAAAAGGCCGCCGCCAGCGATCGGCCCCACGATGGAGCCGATACGGCCGACTCCGAGAGCCCAACCGACGCCCGTCGAGCGCATACCGGTTGGATATATTTCAGCTGTGAGCGCGTTTATTCCGATTTGTGCGCCAACGATGAAGAACCCGACGAGGAAAACACCTGGCGCGAGCAATTGCCAACGTGATCGGTCGATTGCGGCAATGAAGGCAAGGCAACATCCCGCGCCGATATAGGCCAGCGACAACGCCCGAATGGGCCCAAATCTATCGATGATCCGACCGAGCGCAATCGCTCCGACGATCCCCCCAACGTTCGAAACAGCAGTTGTCTTAATCGCTGTTTCTATCCCGAGACCTCCCAGCTTGAACAGCGTGGGCATCCAACTAAGCAGGAAGTACATCACCAACAAGTTCGAGAAGAATGCAACCCAGACAAGAATAGTCAACGCCGCGCGACCTCGCGCGAACAGATTGCGAATAGGAAAACTCGGAAGAGGCGCTTCAGGAAGAACGAACTGCTCGTCTCCGCTAAATGGAGAAGCGGGCAAAATCCGGTTCAGCAAACGCGCCAATTCTGGACCCGCATTACCGCGCCGGGCGAGAAACCCGATTGATTCGGGCAGTGCGAAAAACAACAGAGGGACGAGGGCCAGTGCAACACAGCCACCGACCAGCAGAACCGAACCCCACCCATGGGCGGGGACCAAATAAGCCGCGAGAATTCCGCCGGCAAAGGCGCCGAAGGGAAAGCCGGTGATCATGATGGTCAGAATTGTCGCTCGCGCGCGCGAAGGGGCGTACTCCGACGTCAACGCGATGATGCCGGGCATGGCTCCGCCAAGCCCGATTCCCGTGAAGAACCGAAGCACCAATAATTGAGTGAAGCTTTCGCACCAGACGGTGAGCAAGGTAAATACACCAATGATCGATGTGCACGCGATCAGGATAGGGCGGCGACCGAAACGATCGGTCATGGGACCTAGCACGAAAGCACCGGATGCAAGGCCGGCGAGACCCGCTCCAAAGACCGGCCCGAACGCTGCAGCGTCGAGGTGCCATTGTTCGGAGATTGCTGGGGCTACGAACGCAATCGCCTGAGTATCGAACCCGTCGATTAGCGCGATCAGGGCGCAAAGAACGAACGTGAAGAGCTGACGCTGGCTGATCGGAGCAGAATCGATTGCGCTGACGACATCAATTGAGGCAAACCCACCATCTCGCATTGTCTCAGTTCCCCTTTGTGTTGGTCGAACGCTGCTTGTTGTGCTCGCCTGCGCGACGATCAATGGAACCGAAGGACCGGCTCGTCCCGCGAGACCTCGTCGGCGATGGTGGCTCACGTCCTTCGACTGGCGGACAAACGAATTCGTCACGGCGTGTCACCGACATCGCGGTCGAACTGGTCGGAGGCGAGGTGTGGATTTGGGTAGGTTGGCGATTACAGATCCGGAGCGTCCCGAAAATGCTGTTCTAAGAGAGGTGAGCAAAACGAATGAGAATTAGTCCGTGGCAGCAATCGTTTCGAGTCCCGCCCCTACTGCTTTGCGGGATCAGATGTTATTATCGACGCGGTATTAAGCGGCGTTGCGAGCGATTGCTTCGGCCAACCGTTCCGCAAACCAGCCCGAGACCGTCGCGTCGCGCTCGGACGCATAGTTGTACAGCGTATGCTCACCGTCCCGCCACGTGAGAAGACGCGAGCTCGGGGACCGGTTTCCGATGAGAAACGCCTGCTGTGTGTTCGGAAGCACCAGCGGATCTGCGCCTCCCTCGAGTACGAGAAGAGGACAGAGGATCGGCGCCACGTCTGGCTGGAAGGATAGCGCCTCTACTGTATCCTCCAAACCGGCGAGTTCGCGACGCCCGCACATCGCCGCAAGCTGCTCCTTGGCGGTGCGAAGAGCAGGAGGCTCCTTCGCAGCGTCTGGAGATGTCTGCAGTCGAGAGCGCGTTGGGGCGCCGTTGATACAGCAAGCAGAAATTCGCGGATCGGCGGCTGCGGTAAGCGCGGCGAACAGCCCACCGAAGCTGTTGCCCCAAAGTCCCACGGCACCGGAACCGGAGGCAAGATCAAGTGCAACATCGACGAACCGGCTGAATGCCTTCGTGACCTGTGCATCGAGATAGACCCTACCGTCGAGCCTCGATTGACCCTGGCCGGGACCATCGACGAGTAGGCAAGCAATTCCTTGGGCGCGGAGTGCCTCGGCCATGCTGGAGTAAGCGATAGCCCAACCGTTCAAACCGCCGAACACGATCACCACTGGAGACGGGCCGTCAGACGCCAAGGGAAAGTGCCACGCGTGCAAGGCGCCGGACCCAAACGGCACTTCCAGCTTTCGCGCAGGCGGTGAGACCAGCCCTGCGAATTTTGCAAAGCAACCTATCAATTGTTGGTACAAGCGCGCTTTTCGCTCTCCATCGAGTGCAAACGTCATCTGAGCAAAGTTGAGCGCGGTGGCCGCCGAAAGCCAATATTCGCGGGCTGCAGTCAGATCGGTCGTCTCCTCTGCGCTACGCGCTTTGAGTCGCTCCGCCTCGGCAATATCGACGAGAGCTTGGTCCCACGGCTGGCCCTCCTGCAGTGCTCGGTGGGCCTGCTCTGCTGCCTCGCGCCTCATGCCGTAGTCTAACATGCGGGTGAGCGGCTCGCTTTTACCACGGCGGCAAGTCTGTTTCGGTGGTTCTGAAGTCATGTGTTGGTCCAGCTTTGAATCAGGCGGCGATTGATTGCGCCTCAGAGCGCCAGCAGAGCCGATCCTTCAGTTCGTTCACCAGTCGCGACAAATCTGTGGGTTCGCTGGCGAAGCCGAAGAGATACGTATCGGGCCGCGTAAGCATCGCGACCGCTCCATGACTCCGAAGGTAGTCCAGGTAGCTCCCACCGGCCTCCTCAATCCAGGCCACATTGGTATCTGCATCGTCGCTTAACGTGAGGATTCGGCAGCCTAGATTCTCTAGAAAGGAAGTCTCCACCTGCGAAAGGATGTTGTGCGGATTCGTGACGGATATAAGCGCAAAATTGTAGCCGACATAGTCATCGAGCCTGCCGAGCCGCCCGTTCACCCTCACCTGCGACTGGGGCGGCACGCGTCCGATTTGGAGCCCCGCCGGACCTTGCCTTCCGCGTTCGATCACGCCCGCTGAAAGCGACGGGAACGGTGGTGGTGGCGGCACGAGCTTGAGGCGGAATGCGACATTGCGAAGGGCGGCGACTAGCCGGCTGTGCGTGTTCGCTACTTTCCCAAGTTTCACCGCCGTCTTCATGAGGCTGGTGACGTGGGGACGGCGTTCCGCCTCGTAAGTGTCCAGCAGATCGACAGAGGCGCGGCCCGTCAACACAAGATTGAGTTTCCATGCGATATTCGCCGCATCGCGGATTCCGGAGCATGCACCCTGTCCAAGATAGGGCGGCATGGTGTGAGCCGCATCCCCCCCCGAGCAAGGCGACACCTTGGCGCCAGGTCTCCGCTAGCCTGCATTCGAACGTGTAGACGATCTGCCGTATGATCGAAATATCGTCAGAACTGATCCCGTGATATTGCCCGAGAAGCCTCCAGGCAGTGGAAGGGCTCTGCATGGTGTCCATATCTTCATTCCGCAGGAGCGCGAATTCGAATCGCTGACGCGTCTTCCCGATCGGCATGAACATGTAGCCGCGACGTGGGTCGCAGAACTGCGTCGTCCTGTTGAACTTCGCCGGCAAGTCACGTTTTCGCTCGGAATCGACGTTGAGCCAGCGTTCATTGAACCCGAAGTCCTCCAGCCCGATTCCGAGACTGCTCCTGACCTGGCTGCGTGCGCCGTCGGCGCCGAAGACAAATTTGGCTCTTAGGGTCTCGTTCTTGTCTTGTGTGCGGACTGTAAGGTATGCCTCGTTTAGTTCGAGCCGCACTCCGACCAACGTTACTCCCTGTTTCAGCGTGACGTTGTTAAGTTGCCGGATTTGCTTGTCCATCGCATCTTCGATATCGGGTTGATGGATCGAGATATGAGCCGGAAAACCCATGGAAGGTTCCGGCCTAGCCGAAGAATCAACCAGTGTTCTGCCGTTCGCATCCAAGAATAAGTACGAAGTCAGGGGCGAAGAATCTCTCAGTGCGTAGTCGATGTCACAAGCGAAGCTCAGCACTCGCGCCGTTTCGCCGTCGATATGAGTGAGGCGTGGTAGTCCATATAGTGTCGGCCACCTCTCGACGACCACAACCCGATGTCCCATTTGTCCGAGCAATGATGCTAGTACGAGACCAGTTGGGCCATATCCAACCACAGCGACGTCGAAGCGCTCTTCGTGCACGAGTCTCCCTCCCTTACGTGATCTTCAGGATCACTCACCGCTTCATGTTTGGGAAATCGATTGAATTGATATAAGCCATCCACGTCGTGGATGGGTCGGCTCTCGTCGCGGCTGGGCTTCGGGCCTCCGTCAATTCTCGGCCTGGACAGACGCAGGGCAACCAAAGCTGCGAAGTGCGCCATGGGGGTAACCCGAAGAGTCGTCTTATCCTGTTTCCGGAGAGCTACTCGTGGTCCGATCAGAGTCGCGCGTCGCATGGCCCGGCCGGATGTGCCCGGGAAACCCTTAGGTAAACCCGGATTGATGCCGATGCCTGTGAGTGGCTTGCTCGGCTTGCTCTTAGCGCAAAAAGACTGCGAGCCGATCGGTGGGGGCACGCAGAGCTTCGTCGATATCGCAGGCAAGTGTAAGTGGACTTTCTCAGTGTCCATATGAGTCAGCCCCGGCAAGCCGCAGAGCGTCGGCCAAAGCCGATTACGGCCGCCCGGTCTCGAGCTGGCTAGGAGTGATAACATCGTGAGGCTGGTAGGGTTAGCCTATGACAGCAATATCGCCACGATGATCCTCCCACTGGTTTTGCCGAGACCCCAATGATATTGATGTCATCATTAGAATTGATGGTCGGATAAGTTATATCCAGGCGGTGGATGGAGCAGTCGGGTGCGTTTCAATGGTCTCGATCTGAATCTCCTGGTTGCACTCAACGCCGTGTTGACCGAGCGTAATCTCTCGGTGGCGGCGCGCAACGTCAATCTTAGTCAGCCAGCGATGAGCGCGGCCGTGGCGCGGTTGCGCGCCTATTTCCGTGATGATCTTTTTGTTATGCGTGGGCGTGTGCTGGTTCCGACGCCGTTTGCTGCATCCCTGGCTGCGCCGACGCGGGAGGCGCTGCTGCACATCCAATTGTCAATCACGGCGCGCGACGCCTTCGATCCGACAAAGTCCGACCGCCGATTTCGGGTCGTCGTGTCGGACTTCATGACGATTGTCTTCTTCAGGAAGATTGTAGAGCGGGTAGCGCGGGAGGCGCCTAGGGTAACCTTCGAGTTATTGCAGTTCGACGATCAGCCAGACGAGCCAGTCCGGCGCGGTGAGATCGACTTCCTGATCTTTCCCGAGATCTTCATGTCGCCCGCTCATCCCAAGGAGAGGCTGTTCGAGGAGCGTCTTGTCTGCGTCGGGTGCCGATCGAACCGGCAATTGTCCAGCAAGCTAACGTTCGAGAAATACATGTCGATGGGACATGTTACGGCGCAATTCGGACGGACAAGGAAGCCCTCGATCGAACAGTGGCTACTGCTCGAGCACGGCATTAAGCGCCGGATCGAGGTCGCCGTGCAGAATTTCAGCATGATTCCCCAGCTTCTGCTTGGAACCGAGCGTGTCGCGACCATGCACCAACGTTTGGCGCGGCATTTCGCTACGGCAATGCCGCTCCGCATCGTCGACTTACCCATGTCGCTTCCCGCCTTCACCGAGGCGATCCAGTGGCCGGCGCTTCTTAACAGCGATCCCGCGAGCGTCTGGCTGCGGAAGATCGTGCTAGAGGAGGCAAAACGCATGCGAACTTCGCGCGGCGCGAGGGAGCATAAGTAAGTCAATCGTTGCGCCGGCCGCGCGCCATTGCTCAAGTGAAACGGCCCTTGGTCTCAGGCACGATGAAACTCCCGATCAAGTAGATAACGAAGGCGCTTACCGTGAACGCTGCGAGCGACGTCGGAATATCTGCCGGCGTCCGGCTAGCAAGAGAGACAAAGGTTGGGGTCATGCCGCCGAGCGTAAAGCCAATATTCCAAGACAATCCCGTGCCGCTGGCCCGCAACGCGGTTGGAAAGCGTTCGTTTAGGAAGATGAGGACAGGTGCGTAGCCGGCGTTGCCGATAAAGGCGATTGCGAGGGCGTAGAGGACGATCTCGGTCAGATCCGTCGCCTTCGCCATTCCGAGATAACATAGTGGCAGTAGCACGATGGCCGCCAGCCCGACGATCATAAATGTCCGCTTGCGCCCAAGCCGATCACTCAGTGTCCCGATTAGCACGGATGAGACGAACGCGGCAACGCTTGCGGCCATGAGGATGAGGGCGGCAACATTGTTGGGAACCCTGTTGATGAGTTTCAGGAAGGTCGGCATGTACCCCGAGCTCAGGTAGTACCCAGCCCCGCTGCCGAAAGTAATCGGAAGGTTTACCAGAAGAACTTTGCGATAGGCGGCCGAAAACAACGTCCTCAAAGGCGCCGCAGGCGTATTGATCGCGTTCGCTTCTTTGTCGTGCTGTAGTCTCTTGAAGAACGGGGACTCTTCGAGGTTGAGGGAAATATACAATCCTAGGACGCTGCTGAGCAGGCCGGAGAAGAAAATGAAACGCAAACCCCACTGCGCGTACGCGCCTCCCGGGAAGATCCAGGAGGTCGCTAAGTACACGATGGAGGCGAAGAGCGCGCCGATCGCCGCACCACCGCCGCCCACAAGTCCGGACATGAAGCCTCGGCAATTCGCCGGAACGGACTCGGTTCCGACTGTGTGCGTGGACGCCACGACACCGCCCACGAACACGCCTTGCACCAGTCGCAAGATAAGAAAGAGGATGGGGGCAATTAGTCCGACTTGCTGGATCGTTGGTAAGGCGCCGAAGGCCGCCGTGCTTACACCCACGCCAATCATTGCCACTGTCATAGCGCCCTTGCGTCCGTGCGTGTCTGCGAAGTGACCGAAGATGGCCGAACCAACCGGACGCATGAAGAGCGTCACTGCGAACGAACCATAGACCGCGGCAAGCGACAGGGTCGGATAATCGGAGGGGAAGAACAGCGCACCGATTACGGGCGCCACGTACAGGAGTATGAAAAGGTCGAATAGATCGAGAGCCCAGCCGAGGCATGATGCTATGATCGCCCTCAGCATCTGCCTCTTTTTAGCGAAACGTCCTCGAACTCGATCGTCTCCACGCTAGTAATTGCCATTTCATCCCCCAATGGTGTTCGCGCGGGCAAGTCGCCCGGTAAGTACTGGCTCCGTTCAATCTTCTTCAGCCACACTCTGTACGGTCGGGTTCTCAGACGAACCTGCCGAGAATCTGCGCCAGTTCGCGCCTATCGTCAGGCGACAACGGCAACTGTGGCGCGATTGGTGAACCGACATCAAATCCCTGGATCGAAAGGCCTGCCTTGATGCAGGCTGCTAGATTGTAGCGAGTGAACGCTTCGTTGAGGTGCCACAGCCGCCGCTGCAGCTCCATCGCTTGGTCCCAGCGCCCACTCTTGCACTATTCGTAGAGTTGGACACTCTGTCGGGGAGCAATGCAGGCCGGACCAGCCAACCAGCCCAAGCCACCCATCAGCATCACCGCCGCCGGGATGTGTGACGAGGCCGAAAACACGCCAAGCCGGTCGCCGCACGGTTCTGTGATCGACAGCAGGCGGCCGGTATTGGTCGAAGCGTTCCGACGCGGGCGGCAATCGATCGCCGACGTTGAACCCTGTTGCGCCAGCCCGGCCGCTGACGCGACGCAGGCGACCTCGCCTTTCTGCGGGAAGGGACGAGGTGTCTTGACCTGACGATCTCCTCGTGCATCGGACATCGCGACAGTCCAGAGCCCTTCGCCGCCAGCGCGGATCCATATCGGGGGCTCCGCTCTGACCAATTCTCGATGATCTTATCAGCTGTGTTGGCCGACCTCGGCGTTGCCCTGCTTCCAACCTATTTGATTGAAGAGGACATCCGCCGGCGCCGCAGCCGCGAGCGAAGTGAACCTCCTCTGTGAGCAAGCGGCGGCGACAAGTCACTGAAATCGGCAAGGGGCAGGTCGAGGAGATCGATATGCCCTGCGAAGGCCTGCCGCTGCATACCGAAATTCGCCTGACGAGGAGCCGCGCGATTTGGTCGCCGCGAGGCGCTCCCTCGAGACTCAGAGGAAGCCGATCGAAAGCCAGGGCACGGCTGCGACGATCAGTGTGCCGATCAAGAGCGCGATCATGTAGCCCACGATCGGCCTCATGCCCTCATCCGGGTTGATGCGGCTGATGGCACAGGCCGCGTAGTAGCCGACGCCGAACGGTGGCGCGAACAGGCCAATGCCCATCGCGAGAACGACGACCATCGCGTAGTGGACGTCGTGCACCCCGACCTGCCGCGCGATGGGGAACAGGAGGGGGCCGAACAGGACGATGGCGGGGATCCCTTCCAGCACGCTGCCCAGGATCACGAAGGTCACGATCGTCACCGCCAGGAAGACGGGGACTCCGCCGGGAAGGCTGGTCATGAACTTTGCAAGAGAGGCAGAAAATCCCGACTGAGTCAGCGCCCAAGCCATGCCGGTCGCCGCGCCAATGATGAGCAGGATCGCCCCCGACAGCGAGGCCGTCTCGACCAGCATCGGATAGATTCGGCGCCAGTCGAACTGCCGATAGATGAAGAGACCCGCACAGGCTGAGTACAGGATTCCGATGGTTGAGACCTCTGTTGCCGTCGCAACGCCCTCGACGACAGCGGTCCGGATCACGAATGGCAGCGCGATGGCCGGAATCGCAATCACAAAGGCGCGACCGATCTCCCGCCCCGTCGCCCGTTTGACGTGGGACAGGTCCTCGCGGCGGTATCGCCACCACACCACGGCCGCGAGCATGACCGCGAGCACGACGCCCGGAAGCAACCCGCCGGTGAACAGCGCCGAGATCGACACGCCGGTCACCGAGCCGATTGTGATCAGAACCAGCGACGGGGGAATTGTCTCGGTTTGCGCACCCGTTGCGGCCAGGAGCGCAACAAGATCGCCGGGCTTGGCCCCACGCTGCCGCATCTCGGGAAACAGGACCGGAGCCACTGCCGCCATGTCGGCAGCCTTGGACCCGGAGATCCCCGACACCAGATACATCGCCCCGACCAGAACATAATGCAATCCGCCGCGCACATGGCCCAGCAGGCTGGCCAGGAAGCCGACCATGGCGCGCGCCATTCCCGTCATCTCGATCAGAAGGCCGAGAAAGACGAAGAGCGGCACGGCGAGCAGGATCAGGTGGCTCATGCCCTCATCCATTCGTCCGATCATCACCACGTCGGGTGTGCTGGTTGCCAGGGCGAGATAGCCGACAGTGGCGAGGCCGAATGCGAACGCGATCGGCACGGCGGCAAAGACCATCGCGCCGACCACGAAAACGAAGAAGATCAGAAGGTTCAGATTGCCAAGCGGCTTCAAGACCGGTGCCAGCAGAACGAACGTCCCGATGATGCCTGCGACGATCACCAGGGAGGCCAGTAAGCTGCGCAAGCTCGCGATGCGGATGAGTCGGAGGACGGCAGCGACCAGCATCAGCCCGATCCCGATCGGCAGAGCCGCCGCACGCCAGGTGTTGACGATCTCGAGCGCCGGGGTCGTTACGAACGCCTCGTCGGCGGCGAATTCATAGGCCGGCCAAACGACGAGCACGAGAAATGCCAGCGACGCCGCGGCTGCCGCGACGTCCAGGAACGCGCGAGCCTCCGCACTGAGAACGCCCACGATGGCGGTCATTCGCATATGCTCGCCGCGCTGGAATGCGATCACGGATCCGAGCATGGCGAGCCAGAGGAAGAGAATACCGGCGAGCTCGTCGGACCAGACGATCGGCGAGCGGAACACGTATCTGGCCACGATGCCCGCGGACAGGACCGCGATTTCCGCAAGGACGAGCAGTGCCGCCGGGATTGCGACGACGTGGCCGAGTATCCTGTTCGCTGTCACCACCCAACTGCGCGAGCTCCCTTGAGACCTGCGGGCCGCCATGCCGGCATCGAGCGGCGTATGGCTCGTGCTGCTCATGATAGCTGGCCCGCGGCTTTTTCGAGCTGCGACCACGCCTCCTCGCCAAACTTGCCCTTCCAGTCGGCGTAGAAGCTGGTTTTGGACAGGGCCTGGCGGAAGGCAGTACGATCTACGTCGATGAATTTGAGGCCCTTGGCCGAGAGATCGGCTCGCAATGACAGGCTGAGCTTCGCGATATCTGCGCGCTGATCGACGGCAGAGCGGTCGAGCTCGCGTGTCACGATCTCCTGCACGTCCTTGGGTAGGCGGTCGAAGGCGCGCTTGTTGCCCAGGATCCAGTAGCCATCCCAGACGTGCCCGGTCAGGCTGCACGTGCTTTGCACTTCATAGAGGCGCGCGGTCGCGATGATCGGCAACGGATTCTCCTGGCCGTCGACGACCTTGGTCTGCAACGCGGAATAGACCTCGTTGAAGTTGATCGGCGTCGGCCCGGCGCCGAGCGCCTTGAACAGCGAGGTCAAGAGCGGCGCTGGTGGGACGCGGATCTGAAAATTCTTCAGGTCGTCCGCCGTCCGCACCTCACGGCTGGACGAGGTCACCTGACGGAAGCCGTTGTCCCAGGCCTTCGAGACCGCCATGATCGGGGTCTTGGCAATCTGCGCCCGGATATAGGTGCCGAGGTCGCCGTCCATCGCCTTCCATACGCTGTCATAGTCGGCGAAAGCGAAGCCGGTGTTCACGATGCCCGCACTTGGGACCAGCGTGGCAAGGATCGAGGACGATTGATTGAAGAACTCGACCCCGCCGCTGCGAACCTGGGTCATGAGCTCGGTGTCAGAGCCGAGCTGGTTGGCCGGAAACAGCCTGATCTCCAACCGGCCGCTGGTCGCTTCGTGGATTCGGTCGATGGCCTCCTGGGCTCGGATATTCACCGGGTGCGTCGGATCCTGTCCGGTCGCGAACTTGTACACGAACTCGGCGGCAGACGCTGGGCGGGAGAGAATCCCGCAGAGAGGGACGGCCGTAGCCGCCATGAACAGCGAACGGCGGCTGATGCTTCCGGGCTTCGAGAGTGTCATGTTTTCCTCCTGGTCCGTTGACGTTGCTGCCTGCTGCATCAGCGCATGCTGGCGTGCAGCTTTCCGGGTTCTTCGCTTTCCGGCTCTCGACCACCGGGCACTTGGGCAGGAGCCATCACTCGCCGCCGCAACATGCGACGGGCGTAGCTCCTCACCTGGGCTTGGCTCGATGGCGCTTAGCGCCGGTACTCTAAAGCCACTGCTTGATCTGCCTTGCGACCTCTGCAGTTGAAATCCCGTAGCGGTCGTGCAGTGTCGGAAGTGCGCCGGCGTCAAGAAATTCGTCCGGCAATGCGATCTGGCGGAAAGGCGGATGAACGCCTGAACGCATCAGAAGTGCGGCAACCGCCTCGCCGAGACCGCCAATCGCTGTATGGTTCTCGGCAACGACGACGAGGCGGCCCGACTTACCGGCTTCACGCAAGATCGTCTCGGCGTCGAGCGGCTTGATGGTCGGAACGTGCAGCACCGCGATATCAACGCTGTCGCCCCTCAAGGTTTGCGCGGCCTCGAGCGCACGCATCGTCATGATGCCGGAGGAAATGACCAGGGCGTCCTTCCCGTCACGGATCAGCTTGGCCTTGCCGAGCTCGAATTTGTAGTCGTACTCGTCCAGAACGACCGGCACCTGGCCGCGCAGCAGGCGGGTGTAGACTGGCCCTCCATGCGCCGCGATGGCTGGCACCAACTGCTCGATTTCGTGGGCATCGCAGGGATCGATGACCGTCATGTTCGGCATGGCACGAAACAGCGCGAGATCCTCTGCGGCCTGATGGCTAGGGCCGTAGCCCGAGGTCAGGCCGGGCAATGCACAAACGATCTTCACGTTGCGGTCTTCCTCCGCGATCGTCTGGTGTATGAAGTCGTATGCCCGCCGCGATGCGAACACGGCGTAAGTAGTGGCGAATGGCATGAAGCCTTCGGCGGCGAGGCCGGAGGCGGCGCCGAACAGAAGCTGCTCGGCCATGCCCATCTGGTAATAGCGGTCCGGAAATTCCTTCGCAAAGATGTGCAGGTCGGTGTACTTGCCGAGGTCGGCCGTCATGCCGACCACCTCAGGGCGGTGGCGTGCGAGCTCGACGAGCGCGTGTCCAAAGGGGGCAGGCTTCGTCTTCTGTCCCTCGGACGCGATCGACGCGATCATGGCGGAGGTGGTCAGGCGCGGCTTGCCAGGCTGAGGTGCTGATCTGACGGTTTTCATGCCTGCCTCCCGGCTTCGAGCGCGGCAAGCGCGAGCTGCCATTCGTGCTGCTCGACGCGGATGAAATGGCTCTTCTCGCGCTGTTCCAGGAAAGGAACGCCCTTCCCCATCAGAGTGTCGGCGACGATCATCCTCGGCTTGGGCTCGGGATGGGATTTGGCGGCGTCGAACGCTGCAGCCACGGCATCGAGATCGTTGCCGTCGATCCGCTGCACGAACCAGCCGAAGGCCTGAAGCTTGTCGACCAGCGGCTCGAAGGCCATGACCTGCGTGGAAGGACCATCCGCCTGCTGATTGTTGACGTCGACGATGCCGATCAGATTGTCGAGCTTGTAGTGGCCTGCCGACTGGATCGCTTCCCAGACGGAGCCTTCGTCGAGTTCGCCATCGGAAAATAACGTGTATACCCGCGCCTCGGATCTCTTGCGCTTAAGTCCTAGGCCCATGCCAACGGCGATGCTCAGCCCGAGGCCAAGCGATCCGCCCGACATTTCCATTCCGGGCGTGTAGGAAGCCATGCCTGACATCGGCAGGCGGCTCTCGTCGCTGCCATAGGTTTCGAGTTCTTCCTCCGGAACAATTCCCGCCTCGATCAAAGCTGCGTAGAGTGCGATGGCATAATGTCCGTTGGAGAGCAGAAAGCGGTCCCGGCGCTCCCATGACGGATCTTCAGGCCGGTAACGCATGGCGTGGAAGTAGGCCACGGCGAGAACATCGGAGATGTCTAGCGCCTGCGCGATATAACCCTGCCCCTGGACTTCGCCCATGCGCAGCGCATTGCGGCGGATGTTGTAGGCGCGGTCCGCCAGCTTGGGCGCGTTGATAAGCGTATTGGTGGGCGTTTCCATCGATCTGACCTTATCTCGCTGGCTCAGTGGATAAGCATGCCGCCGTTGACGTCGATCACGGCACCCGTGACGTAGGCAGATAGATCGGACGCTAGGAAGGTGTAGATACCGGCAACGTCTTCTGCCGTGCCGAGGCGATTGAGCGGAATGCCTTCCAGAATTTTCGCTCTCATTTCATCGTTCAGCTTGCCTGCCGTAATATCCGTGCCGATCAGGCCGGGCGTGACGCAGTTGACGCGAATCCCGTCAGGGCCGAACTCCCGCGCCATCGCCTTGGCGAGGCCAAGGACCCCCGCTTTCGCAGCCGAGTAGTGTGGGCCGCCGAAAATGCCACCACCGCGCTGGGCCGAGACGGACGACATGCACGCGATCGACCCGGACTTTCGTGCGCGCATATGCGGGATCACCGCCTGCGACAGAAACAGGATACCCTTGAGGTTGACGTCCTGAATTCGATCCCAATCGGCCGGCGAAATGTCCAGGAACTTGACCGGCTGTGTAATCCCGGCATTGTTGATCAGGATATCGATGCCTGTGAAGGTTTCGACTACTCGGGTGACTGCCTGTTCGCAGAGCGATTTGTCGGCGACGTTGCACGCCAGTCCAATGTGGGACTTTCCAAGCGATGCCGCAGCGTCCGCCGCGGCGCCCGCGTCGATATCCAGAATGGCCACCCGAGCGCCCTCGGCGGCGAACCGCCGCGCGGTTGCGAGCCCGATGCCCCGCGGCGAGGCCGCGCCCGAAATGATTGCCGTCTTACCGCTGAGCAGCATCAATTCCTCCCGCAAATTATTCTTCCTTGCTGGATTAGCAATGACTCGCGGAGGCCTGCCGTACAAACGCACAGTTGTCACGGATCGATGAATCTGGTTCACTTATCGGATGCTCTCGAAGATCCCGATATCCTCGATTCGAGCCTTTGAGGCCGCAGCCCGGACCGGATCGTTTCGCGATGCGGCGAATGAGCTTCACCTGACGCCGAGCGCCGTCAGTCACGCGATCCGCAAGCTGGAGGCCACGCTACGGACCGTTCTGTTCGAGCGCAGTGCGCGCTCTGTGCGGCTCACCCCTGCCGGCGAAAATCTGATGCGTCACACGGGGGCGGCGTTCGATCAGCTCCGCCGCGGCCTTGAGGAAGTCGCCGCGCGCGGACCGCAACTGGTGCGCGTCCACTCCGCCCCAAGCTTTGCTGCGCAATGGCTGGCACCGCGCCTTGCACAGTTTCTCGTTGCGTACCCGAAGCTCGAAGTTCGACTGGCCGCGAGCACGGATTATGCGCGCTTCAGCAACGATGATTTCGATATCGATATCGTCTACGGTCCGCCGCGCGCGGAGGGGGTCGAGGTTGTTCCTCTACCGGAAGAGACGGTCACCCCGCTCTGCTCCCCTGTCCTTGCAAGATCGATAAGGAAGGCCGCCGATCTGCTCAATCAGACGCTGATCCGCTCGGACGTGAAGCAGGTGCAGTGGCACCAATGGTTCACAGCCAACGGCTTGGAAGCCCCCGCGCTTCACGGCATGAGGTTCGACCGCAGCTTTCTGGCGATTGCGACAGCTGCGGAGGGACTGGGCGTTGCGCTGGAATCAACCCTCCTGGCCGAACGCGAACTGGCTAGCGGGCGTTTGGTCGCCCCATTGTCAGGCCGCGCAACCGACATCCGTTATGTCGGTCACCGTCTCATCTATCCGCGCGCCAGCCGGCAGAGATCGGCGGTACGAGCTTTTGCAGACTGGCTGCTGGCGCAACTCGACAGCGGCGACGCCCGCTCCTCGCAATGATCTGCGTGTTTGGTTGGAGTCTGGTTGAGGACAAACCTTTGTGTGGCGCTGAACAGGAAACCTTGCCGCCGGGGCGTTCACGCGGCGTAGAATCTTGGACCATGCATTCTTCACCGGTCACAGCCGCCTTCCATATATCGGTTGCATTCTATGGGACCGGTATTTTCCGCCATCGACCCGCAGTGCGAGCCGCTCTGATCAGCCCGGCCGCTATTTCGTCGTAACGCGTACCGGCAGCGAGCTGAGTGCCCGCAATCCGCTGCTGTCGCGGTATTCCGGCTCGCCGGTCATCTCGATTGATGCCACGCTCGCCGCCAGGGCGGCCAGCACGGCTTCGCCTTCGAGCCGCGCGACCATTTGCCCCACGCAGCCATGGATCCCGGTGCCAAAGCCGATATGGCCCGAGACGCGCCGGGTGATGTCGAACTGGTCGGGCTGCTCCCACCGCGTTTCGTCGCGATTTGCAGAACCAATCAGCAGCAATACTTTCTCGTGCTTACCGATCGGCACCCCTGCGATCTCGGTTTCATGCGGTGTGGTCCGAAAGACGTAAGGTGCGGCGGAATCGTAGCGCAGGCTCTCGTCGAACGCGCCGCGCGCCAGCGAAGGATTGGCAGCCAGAATGGCCCACTGCTCCGGATGACGGACCAAACTAAAGAGGGCCATGCCTGTTGCACTGATAGTCGTATCCAGTCCCGCCGAAAGAAAGGACCGGACGAGCAGAGGCGCTTCGTCATGGGTAATTTCGCCGCTATCGGCGGCCTCGTAGACCTGCGCGCCAAAACTGCCGGGAGCCAAGGCGTCCCGTTGGCATTTCGCGGCAACCCAAGGCAAAACCTCAGGTGCCTTGGCCATCAGAGTTCGAAAATAATCGTTCTCCGGCCCCATGCCGGCAAACACCATTGCGCCGTAGGTCAGGAAATTTTCGCGGCCCTCATTGTCGATGCCCAGGGCTTCCGGAAACACGGTCACCGGAAATATTTCGGCAAGATCGCGGACTGCGTCGAACGATCGCTTTTCGATCAGTTCATCGATCAGCGCGGCGGCCTTGGCCTTGAAGCTGTTCTCAAGGCCCCGCATCGCACCCGGCGACATGATCCGCGCCAGCACCTTTCGGGTGCGTGTATGTAGCGGTGGGTCAGCTTCGAGGACGATGCTCGGCGGACGCCACGGCTTCTCCTTGAAATAATTGATGATGCCAGCACCACCGGCATTGCTGAAGTTCACATGGTCAGCAAAGACCGCCTTGATCTCGGCAAAGCGCGGCACGGCGAAGACGCCGTATTTCTCGAGCCGGACGACGGGTGCCTTCGCACGAAGCTCGGAATAGGCCGGATAGGGGTCGATGCGAGTGTCCCAGTCGAACGGATCGAAATCGCTGCAGGCATATTCGCGTGCCGATGTTGCCACTGCTTGCCTCCGTTTGGTCGCTTCAACTTAATTGACTATAGTCATTTATTTCAGAAAATGGCAAGCTACGAATCGAGTGGCGTCTTTTTGCTCGTGATAACAGTCATGTAGCTGCAGGACAGACCAGGCGGAGATTGGATGTCGGCCGAGAGATCAGGAAACTCCAAGGGGTTGCGGCGCTTTCAGAAGCGCGCGCGCCAAGAAGCTGACAAGCGCGCTTTGCAGGCTCGAATCCTTGAAACAGCGCAAAAGGAGTTCGCGAGCGGCACACTTGAAACCGTTTCGATCCAGAAGATCGCGGATGCCCTCGGTTACTCGAAGGGCACGGTTCTCAAATACTTTCCGACCAAGATCCTGCTGCTGCTGGCAGTGAAGGAGAGGAATCTCGAGGAAATGGCGGATCGGCTCGACCAAGTCCGCGCGCTCCATTCCAGCGGTGAGGTCCGGCTGCGGCGTGTCATGGAGGCCTATATCGATTATTGGGTGGACAACCCCGATCATTTTCGATCGCTGTATTCGATGGCCGGGACAGTTGAGGACAGGCGTTTTCCCGACGGGGTTTATTTCGGTGAAACGGACATCGCACGAAAGGGCTACGGGCTATTTGTGACCTCGATGGCGGAGTATCTTTCCGAATTAGGGGTGGAGGCGACACCAAGGCTGACGGAGCGCCTCGCGACCGCCCTGCTATCGGCGGCGCATGGGGTGATCTCGCTGCCACTGGGGACACCAACGATGAAATGGCCGGATACTCGTGGCAATGGACGATTGGTCCTCGGCAGTCTGATCGACGCTTGGTCGGTGAAGATCAAAGCCGCTCGGTGCACCGAGACCTGGCCGAGAATTTCCATCGGTGATCTTCTTTAGTTCGGCAGCTCCTGCTTGGTGGCAGCCCGACCTATCCTCGCAGCCAAGAAATGGGCTGTCATTCTAAGGGATTCGCTGAGCGTACCGAAACGAGACGGACACCTACGCGACCGAAGCGACGTTTACTGGCCGGCGAGCCATAATGTCCCGAAGTATCTGAAGGTTATTGGAGAGTTCCTTAGGATCATTAGGGGCGCCAAGGCAGACGCGAATTGCGCCAGGATCCCCCTCTCCCACCGCTGAGGCGATGCGGGGGGTAACAAGTATCCCCCGTCCTCGCGCCGCCGCCGTAAATCGATCTGCGGACCACTCCTGCGGCAATGGCAACCATCCGTAGAAGGCTGGGAACTGAAGTTTTGCGGCATTGGGAAAAACGTCTAGGAACACCCGGTAACGCTCGTGCGCCTGGACGCGGCGCTCACGCAGAAGTTCTTCCAGCTTTCCGCTCTCAATCAACCGCACCACAGCCTCGCCTAGCATCGGAGCGACAAACCACGCAGAGGCGTGCAGGAGGAGCTCGGTTTGAGCGATGTAGGCCGGCGGGACTGTCAGTGTCCCTAGCCTGAAGGCTGGCGCAAGGCATTTGGAGTAGGACGTGACGTAGAATGTGCGGGCCGGCACCAATGAGGCGATCGGTACAGGACGCTCGGGGAAGAAAAAGCCATAAACGTCATCCTCTATGATGGCGAGATCGAGCTCCTCGGCGAGTTCAGCGATGCGCCGCCGGCGGGTAGGACTCATTGTGCGAGCCGTGGGGCTCTGCAACGTCGGCATGCAATAGAGCACTCGCGCTCGGGACGCCCGGCAGGCTTTTTTCAGCGCCTCAGGGTCCATCCCCTCCTCATCCATCTCCACGGGCACCAAATTGAGGTGGCTGGCAGCGGCGATGGCCTTGAAGCCGGAATAAGTCAAAGCATCCACCAAGACACTGTCGCCGGGCTTTGCGACGAGGCGCAGGGCGACATCGATCGCGTGCTGGGCGCCATTGCACAGAAACAGCCGTGCCGGTTCGACCGCAAAGGTGTTGTCAGACAGCGAGGCTGCGATTGTTTCACGATGCTGGGGAACGCCACCGTGAGGATGGTAGCCCAACAAGGGCGCAAGATCCGGCTCGCGCACCACCTCGCCAAACAACGCGGAGAGGACCTGCGTTTCGCTTCCTTGGGCAGGTACGTTCAGTGCTAAATTGACCGGTTCATGTCTTACCGTGGCCGCCTCGGCCTGCGCGGCGGAACGGCGCCGGACGAAGGTGCCCTGCCCGACATGTCCGCTGATGATGCCGCGTTGTTCGGCCTCCTGATAGGCTTTGCTGACGGTGCCGACCGACAGGCTGAGCTCTCGCGCCAGATCACGATGCGGCGGAAGGCGGTCGCCATCGCACAGCCGGCCGTCAGCGATGTCCCTCTCCAGAGCACTGACCAAGGCAAGGTAGCGCGGTCCCTCGGAGGCGAGTTTCCGCGGCCGCCAACCCGAAAATGTCCCACCCAAGCTCACGTCCCGCGCTCCTTTTCTTTTTGGTCTCATCGGCTGCTAGACATGAAGATGGCCGACGTATTTTCGTACCGTATAGGATTCTAAACCCTCAACGCCGCCCTCGCGACCCCAGCCGCTGTCGCCGATGCCGCCGAACGGAGTTTCGGGGATCGTCACCACCATCTGGTTGATGCCGATGACGCCGACCTCCAGCTTCTCCGCTATGCGGTTGGCGGTCGCGGCGGAGCGGGTGAAGGCATATCCGGCCAGACCGTAAGGCAACGCATTCGCCCGTGCGATGGCCTGTTCTAGATCGTCAACAGGTTGTACGAGCGCGAGGGGACCGAACGGCTCCTCTCGCATGGCCCTCGCTTTGTCGGGCATATCCGCCAGGATAGTTGGCCTGTACATCAGACCGGTCCCCTTCAGCCGTTCACCTCCGACGACAAGGCGGGCCGAATGCGATAACGCATCGGAGATCAGGTCGTCCATCGCAGCAACGCGGCGGGCGTTGGCGACAGGGCCGACAGTGGTGCCCTTTTGCATCCCATCGCCCACGACTTGTTTCTCCACGGCGGCACGAGCGTGTTCGAGGTACTCTTCATAGACCGAACGCTCGACGAAGAAGCGTGTCGGCGAGGTGCAAACCTGGCCAGTGTTGCGCAGCTTGATAGTCATGGAGAGCTCTGCCGCACGCGGGACGTCGGCGTCTTTCGCGACAATAACAGGCGCGTGGCCGCCGAGCTCCATTGTCGCCAGCGTCAACGTCTCTCCTGCTAAGCGAGCAAGATGGCGTCCGACTGCCGTCGATCCGGTGAAGGAGATCTTCCGGATCACGGGCGAACGAATGAGATACTCGGAGACGTCTGCCGGTGCACCGAACACCACGTTCAGAACGCCCTTGGGCAGTCCTGCATCGGTTAGGGCCCGTGCCAATTCTAGCGTCGTCCCCGGCGTTTCCTCGGCCGGCTTGATGATGCAGCTGCAACCAGCAGCAAGAGCTGGGGCGATCTTGCGCGCGGGCGTCACCGCCGGAAAGTTCCAGGGGGTGAAGCAAGCGACGGGGCCAACCGGCTCTTGTGTCACCGTCTGGCGCATATCGGGCAGGCGCGCGGGAATAACACGGCCATAGGTGCGCCGCCCCTCTTCTGCGAACCAATCAAAGAACTCTGCCGCGGCCGTGATCTCGCCTCTCGCTTCCGCCAGAGTCTTACCTTCCTCCAGGGTTAGCACCGTGGCGATGTGCTCCAGACGCTCGCGCATGAGATCAGCGGCGCGTCGCAGGATCTGCCCGCGTTCGTAAGGCGAGGTACGCTTCCAGCTCTCAAATGCCCGGCTTGCCGCCGCGATTGCGCGGTCAAGTTCTGGCTTTCCGGCGTGCGGCAGTGTGCCCAGAGGCTGTTCTGTAGCAGGATTGAGAACGACTTCACTCCCAGCGCCAGTTTCCGGGACCCATTCACCGTCGATAAGGAGTGCAAGTTTCGTATACATCTTCTATTCCTTGGAAGGCTGCGCTCAAATGCCAGCAGGCGGAGGCCCGATTGGACAGGCCCTTGCGTTTACGGGCTCGTTGATATTGGTGCGGTTACCAGCTGTGCATGCGAGTGCCCTGCAGCTGCTGGTCATCCCAACATCGGAAAACCCGCGCCTTCCATGGTGGGCTTCACCAGGAAATCGTGGATCCCTTGAATGTTGGAATGGGATCGCATGTTGCCGCACCTTAAGGTTTGGCCCAGCGGGCAAGACCGGCCTCGGCGATGATCTTGGCGATGGCCGCCTTCTGTTCGTCTGCCAGCGGCAGCAGCGGCAGGCGCGGGCTGCCCGCGTCGCGGCCAAGCTGGCTCATTGTCTCTTTGATCGCCGCATAGTAGGAGCCCGACTGGAAGCATCGATAGAAGGCGAAGACGTCACGGCCCAGGACACTTAACGTCTTATCGCCTGTGATGGCCTTGTCCCAGTAATCGCGGATCAAGGGCCCGGCGATTTGGTGCGCCATGGCGACCACCCCATGCGCGCCAACAGCGCGGGCTGGAACGATCATGGTCTCGTAGCCGACGAAGACGCGAAGTCTATCACCGACGCGCTGCACGAGTTCGCTGACCTGAGTAATGATTCCGGAGCTGTCCTTGATGGCGACGACCGTTGGCAGGTTGGACAGCTGCTCCACGAGAGCCGGGGTTATGTCGACGCCCGCGCGACGCGGGCTGTTGTAGAGCATCAGCGGCAGTGAGGTGTTGCGGGAAATATGCTCGAAGAAGGCCACGATCTCACGCGGGCTCGGCATGGCATAGATAGGTGGAAGAATCATGCCGCCCGCGCAGCCCGCAGCGACGGCCGACTGACACGCTTCCAGTACATCTTCGACACGCAGGTCGGCGACGCCTGCAAGGACGGGCACCCGGCCAGCCGCGTGGTCCACCGTCAACTTGTAAAGGCGCGCACGCTCAGCCTTGGTAAGCGCATAGAATTCCCCGGTGCTGCCCGCCGCTACGACGCCCTGCGCGCCATTGGCAATAGCCTCGTCGATAAGCGCCTTGTAGCGAGGCTCATTGATGGAGCCATCGGCTCCGAACGGAGTGACTAGAACGGGGAAGATACCGCCCCACTTTGTATCGGCCATGAGCTTTTATCCCTGGTTGGAAGATGTGGTGAGAGGTACGGCTGCCGGCGCTGCGAGCGGACCAAGAAGACGAGCCTGTTCGGTGAAGCGTCCGACGAAAGCTGCGAGCCGCAGATTGGCCTTCGACAGCAGGAGCTCACGGGGCGCGCCGCTGGCAGCAACAACGCCTTCGTCCATGAAGACCACCCGATCGGCCAACTCATAGGCAAAGCCGATCTCATGCGTAACGATGACCATGGTCATGCCCTCGGCGGCGAGCTGGCGAATTGCGGCGAGCACCTCGCCCACCAGTTCCGGATCCAGGGCCGATGTCGGCTCGTCGAACAACATGATGATGGGCTGCATGGCGAGTGCACGCGCGATGGCGACCCGCTGCTGCTGCCCGCCAGACAGCTGAGAAGGGTATTTATGCTCGGCGTCAGGAAGGCCCATGCGGGTGAGGAGCTCGCGCGCCCTCCCCTCGGCTTCGGGGCGGGGCATTTTCTTCACCACCACCGGGGCTTCGATAATGTTCTCCAGAGCCGTGCGGTGGGGAAAGAGGTTAAAGCTCTGAAACACCATGCCGGTCTTGATGCGGACGGCGCTGACCTGCCTGCCGGAGAGCTTCAGCCGCTCGCCGCCGGTGCTGCGGAAAAGAGGCGCGCCCTCAATGATGATCTCGCCCTGGTCTGGCTCCATCAAGAGGTTCATGCAGCGCAGCAGCGACGTCTTGCCTGAGCCGCTCGCGCCGATCAGACAGACCACCTCTCCGCGATGGACGTCGAGGTCGACGCCGCGTAGCACATGATTATTCCCGTAGGACTTCTCGATCCCGCGTACGCTCAATACGATTTCGGTGGATGTTGCGCTCATCACGCGGCCTCCTTGCGTTCGAACCGGCGCGAGAGAGCGCTCAGCGGGAACAGCATGAGGATGAAAACGGCGCCGATGACAGTGTAGACCTCCATCGGCCGGTAGGTGAAGCTCGCAATATAGCCGGCTTGATAGAGCAGATCAGGAATCGTCAGGACTGACAGAAGCGTCGTGTTTTTGAGCTGCATGATGGTCTGTCCCATCAGCGGCGGCACCATGCGGCGCAGTGCCTGCGGCAAGATGATCCTCTTCATGCGCTGCACATAGCCCATACCCAATGCAATCGCGGCGTCAGTCTGGCCACGGTCGATAGATTGGACTCCGGCGCGCAGGATCTCGGCATAGAAGCCGCTGGCGTAGAACCCTAGACCGAGGATGCCCGCAGTCTCTTTGCCGATCTGGATCTGAAGAAAGATTGGCAGCGCATAATAGGTCCACATCAGCAAGACCAGAAGCGGGATGTTACGGAAGAACTCGACCCAGATTCGGCCGGCCCAGCGCACGAGCGGCCAAGGCGTGAGCTGAAGGAGCGCCACAAAAAGACCCATCGCGAGCCCGATGGCGCAGGTGTAAACCGTGTATTTAACGGTGACGAGCAGGCCGTAGGCTAGAATGTCCCAATTCGCAAAGACGATGGACGGGTCGAATTTCATGGCGCTCTCTCCGTCAAATGGGAAGGAAGCCGGCGGGCAGCGGATCGCCTGTTTCCAGGACAAGGGTGGAAAAGGCCGTGACATGGGCCATGCCCCGAACCTCCGGAATTACGGCGGGCATGCCGTCACCAGCCGTGGTCAAGCCTGCTATCCTGCCTTCAAAGGGCACGCCCAGGACGTTTTCGGCCCGGTAGGAGGCGCCTACAGCCAGCTGCCCACGGGCGCTGAGCTGCGCAAGCCTGGCGGACGTGCCGGTCCCACAAGGCGAACGGTCGAATTTGTTGCCTGCCAAAACGACCAGATGCTGCGCGCCGCCTTCGACAGAATGATAAAAAAGAACGCTGTCAACCTGATGAACGGTGCTCCCGGAATTTAGCGCTTCCTTGATCGCAATTCCCGCGCCGCACCACCTGCTGGCATGTCCAATGTGGAAGGGAAGATCGATTTGGTCAGCCTCGACGAGGGCATAGGTGATTCCGCTATAAGCAACATCGCAGATGACCGTGCCGAGTCCTTCGACCTCTGAAACGATATCGCGGGCGAGAACGAATGAGGGCACGTTGCGTAACAGAACAGAAGCTAGCCGCCCTGCCTCGAACGTGCCGGTCACATGGACCACACCTGCCGGAGTCTCGATTGACATGCCGTTCTGTTCAAAGCCTGGCGGCAGCGCTCCTACAGCCGCCAGACTTGCGATGTAGCCGATGGTGGCATGACCGCACATGTCCGCGTAGACGTAAGAGAAAATGAAGAACAGTCCCTGATCTGCCTCGCGGGAGGACACGGGAATTGCCGCCGCCATTGCGGCGTGCCCGCGCGGCTCGTGTAGCAGTAGCGTCCTCAAGTCATCGTGAGTATCGCGGAAATAGTCCCGCTGCTCGCGCACGCTGCGCCCACGTAGCGAAGGAATGCCCGCGGTCACTGTGCGAGTGGGATGCCCCGCGGTATGGCTGTCAATGACAGTGAACAGACGGCTTGTACGCATGGTCAGCAATACTTGCCGGACTGAGGAACTACCTTCATGTCGATGCCGCGATCGAGCATGTAGCGGGTAATGCGCGAGCAGGCCAAGCCCAATGAATTTTGCTGGGACATCCAGTTGGCCAGGAAATTGGCGTAGCCCTCATTGCCGGCTTCGCGGCGGATACCGATCGTCGCCGGGTTGCGCAGCACGGGCGTGGGCACCACGGCTTTCCCAACCCCCTTGGAGTCGAGGAGCGCAGCGTCTTGGTCAGCAATGATTATGGCGTCGACCTTGCCTGATTGTAATTCCAGCACCGCCTGGTCGCGGCTGGGCACGGCCACGATTGTGGAGTTTGGGATCACCGATTCGGCGATCACCTGCATGGTGCCGCCCTTCTGCACGGCGACGCGCACTTCCTTTTTGTCCATCTCGCGCCAAGTTTTGGGCGCGAAGCCAGGACGCGCAACAAGCGCCCAAACGCCCTCGACAATAGCGCCGGGCACATAGTCGATGACGAGGCCGCGGCGAGGATTGGGATTCAGTGCCACAGCAAGGTCAATCTTGCCGGCCTGGAAGTCGGCTGCGAGATTACCCCAGCTTGTCTCGTAGTATTCGATCTGCACGCCCAACAGACTGGCGATATCCTTGCCCCAATCTACGAAGAATCCGCTCCACTCACCGGTGCGCGGATCCTTGATGTAGCCAGGCTCCTCCGCGACCATGACCGGAAATTTGAGCTTGCCGCTCGCCTTGATGCGCTCGAGCACCAGGGACGGGTTCTCGGCTCGAGCCGGCACCGAGGCTGGCCCAAACAGCGCGGCCGCCCCAATAACAGCACCGATGACAGCACATATCCAGCGACTCATTGGGATCTCCTCATATTGACCTATGTCAATTCACAGATTGGACCATATCATCTGTGCCGGACGGCGCAAGGTCAAACTGCGCGACTCGACCATTATCGGATGCGATAAGGCGCGTTTGAAATCCGGACAGGGCGGCCCGCGACAAGGTCGGAGATAATGGCTGCTGTCATGGGGGCGCCGCTGATACCCATGTGACCGTGGCCAGTGGCGAACAGGACGGCGTCGTGCCGCGGATGGCGAGCGATGATCGGCAGGCTATCGGGGGTCGATGGCCTTACGCCCATCCAGTCACACACCTGAGTAATGGAAATGTCCGGCAGCATCGCGCGCGCGTATGCCTGCAGCTTCTTGTTTTGCTTCGGATTGCGCGCCGCGCCTGGGGCATCGAATTCGGCGATGCCAACGATGCGCAGACCCTCCTGCAGCGGTGTAGCAACGAAGGCGGATGCCGCATCTGTGACCGGGCGGCTGATGCCGCCTGAAGTGCCAGGGATGGTGATGTGATAGCCACGCTCGCTGGCCAGCGACAGGGAAACTCCCAGAGCGTGCGCCAGATTGCGGCTGGCAATACCCGCCGCGATAACCACTGTGTCGCAGCGGTGAGCGCCGGTGCTCGTGTGCAGCGTTACACCTTCGGTGCAGGGCTCTATGGCTAGAACCCGCCCCGCCCAGATGGAAGCTCCGAGTGCTGCGGCTCGAGCCATTAGACCCTCCACCAGCGCCGGAGGTGAAGTCACATAGCCACTGCCCGGGAAGAAGATCCCGCGCTTGTAGCCGTGGGACAAAGCCGGCTCCAACTCCCGCAATTGCTCCCGGTTCAGCCTCTCAAAAGGCACCCCATGCTTCGCCCGCATTCTGTCCACCCGCTCATCGAGCGAGCTCGGCGATACGTCACGCCATACATGCAGGGCACCGCTTGGACGGAATAATCTCTGCCACTCGGTCTCGCCGAGCACGTCGCGGTAGAGAGCGGAGCATGGCTGGTTGAGAGCGTGCAGGGCGTCATACGCCGTCTCCCAAGCCTGAGCGCGTCCAGTGCGCAGGAACTTGAATAGCCAAGGCAGCGTGCGCGGCAACTCTCGCGGGGCAAGACGCACTGGACCATCGGCATCGGCGAACCACCGCAGCGCACGCCACATCACGCCGGGATAAGCCATCGGCAGAGCCGATCCCGCATTGTACTGTGCGCCGTTGCCCCAAGAGCAGCCATGACCGATCCGGCTCTCCTCGACTACGGTGACACGGTGCCCTTCCCGCGCCAGCATGAGCGCGCAACTCACGCCAATGACGCCCCCGCCGATGACTGCAACCGTGCGGTATTCAGCCATATGATGTCTCCTATCGCCACCCGCCGGGTCCAGTGTATCAATATTGGCATGGTACAATATGGTAATCGAGAGTCAATTGACCTATTGCAATAGTGGCGCTCACGGCGTGCGCGCTTAAGGTGTCAAGCTTACTGACGGGGGACGGTATGTCCTACCGCCTGACACCTCGCGCTGGGCGCGCGCCTATAATGACGTGGACCATGGGACGCCCGTTTAGCCGGCGCTCAAATGAGCCCGGCCTGATGTTCCGGCATCTATCCAGGGGCAACTTATCCGCGGGATCGTGCGTTGAATGGTCTTGGTGCTTTCTGTACCGCGCAACTTCCAATGCAGCGTTCACCATCGCCCAGCCAAGGTTATCCGCATCGCGCGAGGTTCGGCCGGATGCACGTGACGATCCGCTAGGCCGCCGATCGGTTCCCCAGGCAGACGCGACAGATAGTAATATTCGATCTGGTTAGTCTGGGCGTCGAACAGATTGAGTACGTCCAGCACTAGCCGCATGCCGTTGTTAAATCGGTAGCCGGCGCGCGCATTGAAGATCAGCGAGGAAGCTGAATGAACGGTATCGTCCTCGATCAATGGCCGCGAACCGAAATAGCGTAGCTTCAGCGCGCCGAACCAGCCGGTCTCACCGCCCGCGGTGACGCTGCCGCTAGCGATCCAGGCCGGCGCACCGGGAATGCGGTCGCCCACAGGATCAAAATCGGTGAAGCGCGCTCGCGTATAGGCAAGATCAAGGTCGAGGGTGAGCCAGGGCGCGGCCTTATAGCTATTGGTCCACTCCGCACCGGCGCGGCGGCTGGGGCGGCTCGGTTCGGTCGTGCCCGCGTCCCCGACGAACAGGAGTTCTGAATCAAAGTCGAGCACAAAGACTGCGAGCGAACTGGTAAGCCTGTCGATCGCCTTTGTGCGGATACCGAGCTCAGCGCCCCGCGAGCGCACAAGAAGGGGCACGCGACCGAGGGGGCTTACCTTGTCGTTTGGATCGACGGTAATGGTCGCGCCGCGGACATCATTGCTGTGCAGCCCATACCCGGCGTTCCCGTAGAACTCTGTCTTGAACCACGGGCCAAAGACAACACCGGCTTTCGGGCTCATCATTGAGGCCTGCGCCTTGCCGGAATTCTGGGGCGTATCGCTGAGAACGCGTCCGGCAAAGATATCCTCGCGAATTCCAACCGTGGTGCGCAACCAATCGGTCCATCGTGTGGTGCTATCTATCCAGACGCCCGCATTCCCTTGCTGCACGTGATCCGCCCGGACGGTCGAAAGCCATGCGCGCTGCTCGGTCTTGAACAGGCCGACCTGGATATCGTCCTCGCGGCCCTGCACACCGATCCGAGTTTGTGTCTCGCTCCCCCAGAAACGCCAGTCGAAAGCGTGCCGGGCATCGAAGCCGGCCAACACGCGGCGATCGCGCTGGCTGAACTGGTCGCCATTGAGCGGGTTTTCGAGGACATACGTGAAATTGTTAAAGAGCTGCAGGTCGGAGCGGATCACATAGGCGCTGATATTACTCTGCCCAAATTCGCTTGAACGGGCCCAATTGCTGGACAGGCTGAAACGGCTTGAGGTGCCGCCGTCGGTTGGGTCAAGTGAGCCGAAGCGGCCGATAACTCCCAGATCTATGGCGCGCTGCGCGATCTGGTCGCTCGAATTCCAACCATTTGAGTAGGCCATTCCAGTGAGGGTGAACCCATCGGTTGAGGTGCCCTGGCTAAAACGCAGCATGCCGTTGGCCTTGCGAACATTGTCCGGCACGTCCCAAGGGCCGTCGTATTTGTTGCCGTCGACCGCCGCTAGCAGAGTTCCGTCCCCGACCGCGGTCGAACTGGCAGCCAGTGCACGGCGGTAACCGAAACTGCCGAACGTCATCTCAGCGATGTTACTTGGCAGCTTGTTAATGTAGTCGATCCCGACTGCGCCGGCGGAGCCTAAGTCGCCGACGTCGGCGAAGTATGGACCCTTGCGGACATTCACCGAGTAAATTAGCTCGGGAATCAGGAAATTGATGTCGGCGTAGCCCTGCCCATGGCCGTGCGTCGGCATGTTGACCGGCATGCCATCGACGCTGATCGCGAGATCAGTGCCGTGATCCAAATTGAAGCCGCGAAGAAAATATTGGTTCGCTTTGCCTTCGCCGGAATGCTGCGTGACAATCAGTCCGGGTACGAGTTCCAGCGCCTCGCCTGGCCGCGAAAATGGAATCGCGTTTACCTGCTCGCCGCTGAAATGCATCGCGCTCGCGGCGGCAGGCTGAAGAGCGGCGCCCTCGGACGATGCCGCAGGAATGATCTGGTTGCTGCCGGCGGTCGTCGTTTCCGTCTGATTGGAGCCGATCGCACGCTTGATCCGCGCCTCCCTGTTGCGCGACGGATTTGGCCCGGCGGTTCGCTTCGCCGGTGCAACTCCCGGCGATGTCACCGTGACCGGTGGAAGCTGGGTGAGCTGCGCGGCCGGAAGCTCTTGCGCGGCTGATGGTTCGGCCTGCCCAATCATGGCAGCGAGGGTTCCACAGCAGAGCAACGTCCATGGCGACTTGAAGACGCGTTTCCTTCTGGCAGAGCTGAGATCCTGCGCAGCCCTGGCGCAACGAGCGTCTCTGCATTCCCTAAGGATTGCGATAAGGATCGATCGATCACGATTGGAAGCGCGGACACGCGGGAGACAAGTTCGCAATCCCCGCATCGTTGCCTGCCCCGTCGCGCAAAGTCAAAAAGTGAATACTGTCAGCTCATCGCGAAATTGTAGGCGAACGCCGTTGTACAGATTGTCAGTGCTCCGATCGCTGTGGTGACGACGCCGACAAAGGCTTGGAGCGCATGATTGGTCCAGGTCAGCCAGCGAGCCGAAATTGCAAGCGGCACCGCGATGACTATGGACAGGCAACCCATTCCAAACATCGATCCGATGCCAAAGAGCCCGACATACATCATTCCGTAGACCGGATTTGCGATCTGCGACACGGCAAGCACAAGCAATGCCGCTGAACCGGCAATTCCATGCGCAAGGCCTACCAGCAAGGAACGCCAGCGAAACCCGTGCACATGCGTGTGCGTGCTTTTTTGGTGGATCAAGGTCTCATGCCGGTGGCTATGGACGTGGCTGTGCTTTGTTCCGTCGCTATGTCCATGGTGATGAAAGTGAAGGCGATCACGCCAAAGCTTCCAGAGCACATTGAGCCCGAGGCCGATCAACATCACGCCGACGGCGCTTTCGAGCGGTCGCGCGAGGGTTTCTGGAATTGCGTGACCCAGCAGGACGGCCAAGCCGGCGAAGATGAACAGGGCCAGCGTGTGTCCAAGCCCCCAGGTCAGCCCGTGCTTGATGATATCGCCAACGTGAGTGCGCCGCGCTGCGATACTGGAGACCGCCGCAATATGGTCCGGTTCGAGCGCGTGCTGCATCCCGAGGATAAATCCCAGCCCTAGAATCCCCAACATCCGCGCCCCCCTTGCTCTTCCGGCACACGTAGCCAGTCGCGTTCCACCCGGCCCGCGCTCGCACAACAATGAAAGTTACCGCAGACTGGGTCCGGCTCTCCTGGACCTAAGCGAAAGCGGCCTCTCCGGCCTTATTCAGTTCGACCCGCAACCAAGCGTACCACTCGGGAAGTCCCTCGCCAGTTCGTGCTGAAACCTGAAACACGGTGATGTCCGGGTTGACAGTCCGGGCGTTGGTAATCGCCTGCGAGACGTCGAAGTCGACATGCGGCAACAGATCGACCTTGTTTAAGATCATGATCTCCGCAGCACGGAACATGTGCGGATATTTCAGCGGCTTGTCTTCGCCCTCGGTCACCGAGAGGATTACAACCTTGGCACGCTCGCCCAGATCGAACATCGAAGGACAAACCAGATTGCCGACATTCTCGATCATCACCACCGATCCCGCTGCGGGTTGCAGTTCGCGCAACCCGCGCGCAACCATGTCGGCCTCGAGATGGCATCCCGTGCCCGTGTTGACTTGCACTGCCGGCGCTCCGGCCGCCCGAATACGCTCGCCGTCATTGGCGGTCGCCTGATCGCCCTCGACGACGTAGATCTTTAGCGCGAGGTGTAGGTCGCGAATGGTGTGCTCCAGGAGCGTCGTCTTGCCCGAACCCGGCGAGCTGACCAGATTGAGCGCGAGGATTTCGCGACCTGCAAACCATGCGCGGTTTTTAGCAGCCAGCCCATCGTTCCTGGCGAGGATACGTGTTTCCAGCTCGATCACACTGCTCCCAGCGTGATCGTGTCGATGCTGCCCGCTGTGATCATCGTGGGCTGCATGACTGTGGCTGTGACGCGTGCCATCGGCGTGGACATGTTCGTAGACATGGTCATGGCCCTGGAGATCGTCATGGGCATGATGGTGATCGCGACTGTGCCTGACACCATCGCCAGGCAAAGGATCATGTTGGTGGTGATGCGCGTGCTCATGGCCGTGATCGCCATCATGTGAATGGCCGCTCATATCGATTTCTTTCCCGGTCTGAAGGTTAAGGACGGTGGCGCCTCGCTTGTCCCCGCATCCGCAATGACCGCACATCAGGCGACCTCCTCTCCCAGTTCCATGCTCTTGATGTTTAATTCCTCCCCCTGCAATCGCGTCAGGCGTCGCGAACCGCATCTGCAGGCAGTGAACAGCGTCGGAGTCGGCAGCTCCAACCCACAGGAATCGCAGCGGGCGCGTCCCTCAATCTTTCTGATCTCCAGCGCTGCGCCTTCCAGCATCGTTCCCCGGGCAACCGTCTCGAAGCAGAAGGCGATTGCGTCCGGCATCACGCCGGACAATTCGCCTACATCAAGATTGACGCGGCGGACCCGACGGCCCTTCGCGGCGTCGCCCACGATTGCGACAATGTTTCGGGTAATGCCTAACTCGTGCATGAGCGGCCTCAACAAATCCGCGGCAACTGCTCGCCCACCAGCATGTCAACGATTCGTTGTCCGCCAAAAACGGTGCGCATGGTGACGCGCCCTGGTTCTCCGCGATTGACCCGGCCGACGATTGCTGCTCTCCCACCCAGCGGGTGCGCCCGCATAGCTGAAAGTGCTGCGTCGCCTTCTTCCGGAGGTACGATCACCACGATCTTCCCCTCATTTGCGAGATAAAGCGGATCAAGGCCGAGTATTTCGCAAAACGCCTTCACTTCCTCGCGAATAGGAGTGGCACGCTCGTCGATTTCTATCGCAACCTGGGAGGCCTCGGCGATCTCGTTGAGTACGGTCGCCAATCCGCCGCGTGTCGCATCGCGCATGAATCGAACTTCGGGCGCCGCCTCTAGAAGAGTCTCGATCAGACCGTGAAGGCAAGCGCAATCGCTTTCAATCGTTGTATCAAGCGCCATGTCCCCGCGAGCGCACAAAATCGCTGCGCCGTGGTCGCCGAGCAGACCATTGACTATCACCACATCGCCTGGCCTGGCGTTGCCGACTTCGAGTTCGAGGTCTCTGCGGATCACGCCGATCCCCGTCGTTGTGATGAACAGCTTGTCGCACGCGCCACGTTGCACCACCTTGGTGTCGCCGGTGGAGATGACAACGCCGGCTGCTTGGGCGGTCGTTGCCATCGAGCGCGCAACTTGGCGCAAGAGATCGATGCTCGTCCCCTCCTCGATGATCACTGCACACGATAAATATAGCGGCTTCGCTCCACCGACCGCGAGGTCGTTGACCGTGCCGCAAACCGCAAGTTCTCCAATGTCGCCGCCAGGGAAGAATAACGGATCAACCACAAAGGAGTCCGTCGTGAAAGCGAGCCGGTCTCCATAGCCAGCCAGTTCGGCCAGGCTGAACCGAGCCTGATCTTCGAGGGGCGCGAGCGAACGATTGTCGAAAGCCGCGACGAACACGTCGTCGATCAGATCCTTCATTGCCTTGCCTCCACCACCGTGGGCAAGCGTGACCTTATCGACACTGACTTTGCCGAGCTTGCGAGCATGAATGAACGGCGCGACGTTCATACTGCCTCCTTGTAGCTCTTCTGGCCGCCATATTGGTAATAAGCTGCACAGGCGCCCTCGGACGAGACCATCAGCGACCCGAGCGGCATCTCCGGCGTACATGCCGAGCCGAATACTTTGCACTGCCACGGCTTGATAACGCCCTTGAGCACCTCGCCGCACTGGCACGACTTCGGATCGGCGATCTTTAAGTTGGGGATGGGGAACTTTTGCTCAGCGTCGTAGCCAGCGTACGTTTCGCGTAGCTTGACACCGGAGTGGTCGATCGAGCCAAGCCCGCGCCATTCGAAGAACTCACGCAGTTCGTAGACGCGTGAGACCGCTTGCAGCGCGGCTGCATTTCCGCCATCCGGAACGATGCGGGCGTACTGATTTTCGACCTCGCTGCGGCCGTCCTTGATCTGCTTCAACATCATCCAGATGGACTGAAGGATATCGAGCGGCTCAAAACCGGCCACCACCATCGGCTTTCGGTAGAACTTGGCGATGAATTCGTAGGGCGCTGTGCCGATCACCATTGAGACGTGACCGGGTCCAAGGAAGCCATCGAGCTGGAGGCCCGGGCTGTCCAGGATCGCCTTGATTGTGGGAACAATGGTGATGTGATTGCAGAACACGGAGAAGTTGGTAATTCCCTCGGCTTCCGCCTGCAGGACAGTCAGCGCCGTCGATGGCATCGTGGTCTCGAACCCGAGCCCGAAGAAAACGACATCGCGATCCCTGTTCTTGCGGGCAAGCGCAAGCGCGTCCATCGGCGAATAGACCATCCGGACGTCGGCACCATCGGCCTTCGCCTGCAGCAGGCTCTTCTTCGAACCCGGAACCCGCATGGCGTCGCCGAAAGTTGCAAAGATGACGCCAGGGTTCTCTGCAATCGACACGCAATCATCCACGCGTCCCATGGGCAATACGCAAACCGGGCAGCCCGGTCCATGGATCAGTTCGATCTCCTTGGGCAACATGCCCTCGAGGCCGTAGCGGAAGATTGAATGCGTGTGACCGCCACAGACCTCCATGATATAAATTGGCCTGTCGGGCGGCAGCGTCATGGTTGAGACTAGCGCTTCGATTTCCCGGACCAGGAAGCCGGCCTTTTCAGAATCGCGAAATTCATCGACATATTTCATGCTGCGGCCCCCTTCGTGGTGGCTGATCCGCGATCGTCCGCCAGTAGGGTGTGCACGAGATCCCACAAGATGTGATACGCCGCCACGTGACATTCCTGGACGCGGTGGATGGATGTCGTTGGCACCACCAGGCAGAAGTCGACCAGACCTGATGATCTCATCTTGCCGCCTTCGCCCCCGGCAAGACCGATCGTGAGAATGCCGATTTCCTTGGCCTTGGCGAACGCAGCCATCAGATTGGTAGAATTGCCGCTCGTGGAGATGCCAACCAGCGCGTCACCGGCTTTTCCCTGTGCCAGCAGCTGACGGACAAAGACGTGCTCGAAGCCGAGATCGTTGCCAACGGCGGAGATCATTGCGAGGTCCGCAACGAGATTAGTCGCGGCGAGTGCCGGCCGGCCTGCAGTGATGGGGTGAACAAATTCCACGGCCACATGGGAAGCATCGCAACTCGACCCGCCATTGCCCATCGAGAACAGCCGACCGCCCTGCCGGTAGACGTGGGCCAGGGCCTTGGCGGCGGCAACCAGAACCGGCCCCTGCTCGTCGAAGAAGCGGGAGTTGGTCTCGCGGGAATCGCGAGCTTTCTCATTGACGGAATGCAGGAGTGCCACGTCTAACCGCTCCGGTGACTGAGGTTGTCCGTGCAAAAATGGGTAAAGTGCCGTGAGATCGCTCTCGTTGGACATGGTGAGACCCTCCTTACTGGGCCGCCGACAGCTTCATTGCCTCGATCTCGGCCTGGGCTTCGCCGAGTTCGATCAGTATTTTCAAGGTCTGGGCTGCCTCTTCCTCGTTGATCCGGCTCATCGCGAAACCGACGTGAACCAGCACCCAGTCGCCTACGCACGACTCGACCGGATGGTCGTCGTTCACGATGCAGGCGATGTTAATTTGTCGCTTGACGCCACCAACATCGACCGTTGCGAGGCGCTTGGTCACATCGTCGATCTTCACGATGCGTCCGGGAATGCCGAGACACATGACCTGCTTCCTTCTGTTGACGGCCTTTGTTTATCGATCAGATGCGCGGCAGCGATGGCCGCTTGCCCCAGTGCAAGTCCACCGTCATTGGCGGGAACCTGAGCATGCGAGAGCACCGAAAATTTCGCCTGTTCAAGACGACGGCTGACTTCCTCGAATAGAACCCTGTTCTGGAAGCAGCCGCCCGACAAGGCGACCGTCGAGAAACGCGGTTGCGTCGCATCGTCCTCGCCGCCGGCGAGCTTTCTCGTCATGGCGACGATCGATATCGCCAAGCCCTTATGGAAGCGTGCGGCCATGACTGGCGCTGGCGTGTTCAAGATCAGATCACCCAACACCGCGGCCCACATTGCTCTCGGCTCAATGTACGGCAGTCCCGAACCGGGCAGATTCGGAATAGTCAAGGGATAGCCGAGCTCATCCCCCTCATTCAGCATCGTATCGGGGTCAACCATGGCTTCCAATCGCGCCGCGGCCTCGCCCTCGTAGGCCTGTCGCTCGCGGCAAACATCCAGCGCCGCGGCAACGGCATCGAACAGCCGACCACATGATGACGCCGGCAGCGCATTGATGCCCTTCTTGATCATGGCATCGAGGGTGCCGCGCGGCTTGGCTGACAAATAGCCATGAACTGCGAGCTGATCGAAATTCATGGAGAATTCCGGCCACTTCATCTCGGCCATCAGGTGCGCGTACAGGTTTCGCCAAGGCTCGCGGGCTGCAGTAGCCCCACCGATCATCGCGACCGGCTTGAACGTGCCAAGCCGTTGATAGTCCCTGTAATCGGCGAGCAAGAATTCGCCGCCCCACAGCGTACCGTCGCCCCCCCAACCCAAACCGTCGAGCACAATACCGAGCACCGCGGGGGCATCCAGCGGATATTTGTTGTCGGCCAGGCAGGAGGCGATATGGGCGTGGTGGTGCTGAACTGCAATCAGGGGCAACCCGTCGGCGACGGCACGCTCGTGGGCAAATTTCGAGGGCAGATATTCGGGATGCAAGTCGACGGCCAGAGCGGCCGGTGAGTGATCGAACAAGCGAGCATAAAGCACGAGATTCGTCCGGTAATCATCGAAACATCTCGCATCCTCGAGATCGCCCTGATGCTGCGAAAGGATAGCGGCACCATCCTTGAGGAGGCAGAAGGTCGACTTCAACTCGCCGCCCATCGCCAGCACATCTGGCGCTGCCTCGAATCCCCTAGGCAGGACTATCCACTCCGGTGCGTAGCCGCGGGCTCGGCGCAGCAGCCTCACGCGGCCGCCGAGGACGCGCACGACAGAATCGTCAATTCGGTTCGCGATTTCACGATCGTGGATCAGCGCATAGGAGGCGATCCCGCCAAGCCGTTCGCGCGCTTCCTCGTCTAACACAACCTGCGGCTCGTCCGAGAGGTTGCCGCTGGTCATCACCACCGGCCGGGCCATCCTACGCAACATGAGAAGATGCATCGGGGTCGTCGGCAGCATGAACCCCAGCGTGGCAAGACCCGGCGCAATTGTGGCCGGTAGTCTTTCCGCGCCATTGGCCTCGAGCAGCACGATCGGCCCTGAGGGAGTCGACAACAGTGCTGACTCTTGGGCGCTCACGCTGCAATAGCGACGGATCACGCCGAGATCACGGGCCATCAGGGCGAACGGCTTGGCGTCACGATGCTTCGTTCGGCGCAGCCTTGCGACGGCCGCGGCGTTCGTGGCATCGCAGGCCAGCTGATAGCCTCCGAGACCCTTGATCGCGACAATCTCGCCATTCTTTATCAGGCCACAGGCGGCATCGACATCATCCATCATCGAGAACTGGTCGAAGCTGAACGCCCGGCCGTCGAAGCGAACCAATCTCGCCTTCGGACCGCAGGCATGGCAGGCGATTGCTTCGGCATGGAAGCGGCGATCGGCAGGGTCTTCGTACTCGAGACGGCAGGCTGCGCACATCTCAAATGGCGCCATCGTGGTACTGGCGCGGTCATAGGGGATAGCGTTGACGATGCCAAGCCGCGGTCCGCAATTGGTGCAGTTGGTGAAGGGATAGCGATAGCGGCGGCCGAACGGGCTCGTAATCTCTTCGGCACATTCAGCGCAAATCGCGGCGTCAGGTGCAACTTGGGTATTTGCGCCGCCGGTAAGGCTTCCGGCAATGAGGAAGTGCGCCGGCAGACCGCCACGACCGGGCCGTGTCTCGATTGCATCGATACGAGCCAGTGGTGGCGAGTCAGTGTGGATGCGGGCGATGAGTGCAGCTATCGTGCGCTCGCTGCCGAAAACCCGGATCAGCACACCGTCCGCGTCATTTCGAACGTCGCCCGACAGACCAAGCTCACGCGCGAAACGCCAGACCGCCGGCCGAAAGCCAACCCCTTGCACGCGGCCGCGCACGCGAATCTCCGCTCCGACACTGGGCTCAGATTGCGCGATGCTGCTAAGATGGGTCACAAGCCGCCTCCCAGAGGAGTATGCGGTTATTGCCAGCGTCGGCCACGACCAGCAGATCATCGCAGGCTAAAGCAGCGTAGGGCCAGCAAAGGCTGTCCCGCGTGGCAGAACGCCACCGATTGTCTCCTTTGGCCGAGAACATGGGCTGCCCAGCCAGCGCTATGGCAGGAGAATCCATTGATAGCCCGTCCAGTTCGAATCCAAGTAATCGCGAATTGGCGGTATCGGTCACGATCAGCATTTCGCCTTGCACGGTCAGTCCGTACGGCATGTTCATCGCGCTAGATGTCGGATGATAGGAGGCGCGGTTGTGATCGAGGTGCGTGAAATCGCACTGGCCGAGCACGAAATCGCAGGCTTGACCGATGGAACGTGGAAATGTTCGCCAGGCCATGACTCGATTATTGCCAGCGTCAGAGACGAACAACATACCCCTAGAGACCGCTATGCCGTGGGGCCAGCGCATGCCGACCGCGCCGCCGGCCTGCCCAGCATTGTCATCGCGGGTCACAAAGTCGAGCTGCCCCAAGACCAGATCGGCCGGCGTGCCATTCGAGATTGGAATACGATCCCAGACCAGGACACGGCGATTGCCCGTGTCGCAGACGATCAGTTTCCCGTCCACGATGGCCACGCCGTAGCACCAATTCAATGTGTCCGGTCGGGGCGCGTCAGCGCCGCGATTGGCAAGACCGCTGGAAAAATCTGTCTGCCCAAGCACGACATCGGCAGGCTGGTTGGATGTTTCAGGATAGGTATGCCAGATCAGAATGCGGTGGTTCCATGCATCGGCTACGGCCAGGACGCCATTAGACGCTGCGATTCCAGTCGGCATGTTGAGCGTCGCTGGCCCCACATCGCCTTCGGCGTTGCGTCCTTCCCGTGAAAAATCCGGTTGGCCTATCACCAGATCCGCCGGTTCCTGATCTGCCAATGGCAGAGATCGCCAGATCATGAGCCGATGATGGCCTGTGTCAGAGACAAACAGCGGTCCGCCCGCGCCGGCAAGGCATGCCCCCCGCGGGCCGAACAGCGTCGTCGGGCCCGGCACGATTGATTGCGCCAGACCATTCGGCAGCGCCTCGCCCCCAAGGACCGCGCGTGCGCCGTCATGAGCCAAGAGCGGCCGCGCGACGTGATTGTCTCCGGCCCGGGTAAGAGCCTTATGCAATCGGCGAGGAGCAAAGGACACCTGCATGGCTACACCGAAATCCTGACCTCAACCTGAGCGCCGATAACGCGAACCGCATGGGATTGGAGGGCGACCTCTGGCGCGGTGAGGCATTCGCCACTCGAAAGGTCATACTGAAAGCCATGATGCGGACAGGTGATAATGCCGCTTTCCACCTCGCCGTCGTGGATCGGAAATCCCAGATGAGCGCAGGCATTCTGAAAGCAAGTGACACTCGCGCCGCCGCGGGACAACAATAGCTTCTCTCCGCCAATCGTGATCGCGCGAACCCCACCTTCCGGAATGTCGGCCAAGAGACCAGCCGAGAGCCAGTTCCCTTGTGCGTCAAGCGCGAACGGGCTGACGAAGCGAACGCCGTTGTCGGAGCTGCCCAGTCCCTTCACCTGTACAATCTCTGTAATCTCTGGACATGCCTCCTGAACTGCCTTCTTCACGCCGGCGTGGAACGTCAATGCGGATGCGGGACAGCCGTCGCATGCCCCGATGAAACGCACCTCCACCTTGGGTGGGTTCACTTTGACGAGCTCCACGTCGCCACCATGCGAGCCCAACATGGGGCGGACGGCCTCAAGCGCGGCTTCGACGCGTTCGTTTAGACTGGGTTTGACTATCTGATGCCGGCGCAAAACCGCGTAGACAACCTCGTCGGCGACGGCATTCTTCATCGCAGCAAGCGCGGCAGGATTAGTTTTGAGCGCACGGATCAACCGCCGCAACGCTTCCCCCTCGAGCGCCTCGATGGCTAGTTTGTAAGCGCCGACCGCCGCCTGCTGGGTATGGTCCCACGTCGCAAATATGGCCTCCAGTCGCTCGATGTCGCCGACCAAGCCGGCAAGATCGTCGCGCGTCGTCGAGGTCATATCGTGAGCGTTCATATCGTTCTCACATGCGGATTCCCGGCAGCGTCACCGATAGCGAAGGTTGCGAAACAGGTAGGGCTGCAACCCACCGCCGACGAACGCCGCGACGGGCGCCGCCATCCACAATGGGGCACCCAGCTTTGCGATCATGACCAGCAACGATGCAGTCACAAGCACGCCCAAAAAAATCATGAGGAATGCTTTGCGCGGTTCGGCAAACAACTTGCCGCGGAAGAACAGAACGATTGAATTCTGAGCCATTGCCCACATGATATCGTTCTCTCAGCCGACAATCGTAACGATGGCGAGCCCAAGAAAGGTGCCGGCAACGCCGGCCAGGGGCCCATAGAAGCCCCCCAGTAGCGCGGCCAGTTCATTCCCCAACACCTTGCCGCCGACGACTACGCCTCCGATGACGCCGCCGCCAATCGAGGCAACGACGCCCAGGATAAACGAAACAACCAACATTTCTGGAGAAGACGGTAGGGTCATAGATCGGATGCTCCGGTTTCGTTCGGTTGACGATTGCTAGAATGAGAACGCACGACTTGGCCATCGGCCGAATTCGATGCGAGCAGCTCGCGCTGAATCTGGTCGATCGCTTCGGCAACAACCTTTCCCTTCTCCAAGTCGCCATGCGCCATGAAGATCTCCCGCGCTTCGCCGTAGTAGGCGCGCGCTTGTAAAAGATTGGATCGATTGCCACTGTCTGGATCGCTGGGATTGTCGGGCAGATTCCACAGACAGTTCGCTTTGTTGCAAATCGTGTTCGCATATTCCAGAGGGGTCGTCTCGCGCGTACGCACCTTCAACGCTTCGTCGTAGGCCTCAAGTGCCCGTATGTTGTTCGCGATCGTGTGGCTCGAGGACACATATTGCAGAGCATTGCCGAGATTGTTTTGCAGCATCGCATATTCAGTTGGATTGTCGATCAGCGTGATGACTTTGAGACCTTCTTCGAAAGCCTGCACTGCGAGTGCTTCACGCATTTTTCCGCGTTCGTCCGTCATGGGGATCGAGAGAAACGCCGTGGCAAGGTTGTTCTGCAGGATCACGAACTCCTGCGGAAACTCAGATCGCGTGAAAGTCCGCAGCGCACGTTGATAAGCGGAAATGGCGTCTGTGATGCGGGCCTTGTTCACGCCTGCAAGATTCTGCAATACCAGCCCGAAATTCATCTCAGCTTCGGCAAGCTCCTCAGGCCTGCCGAGCTCGGTCATAGTCCGGATTGCCTGCTCAAAGGCCGAGCGCGCCTGCTCAAGCGCCGCTGTACCTTCCTCCGGTATGGCCTGTAGCGCAGTGCCTTTGCGCGCCAGAATTCGAGCCGACAGAAGCCGCATGTCCTCAGGACAAATCGCCAGCGCCTTGTCATAGAGGGCAACCGCAGCATGAAGCTGATCCGGCGATTTGGGCTGCCGCTGCAGACCCATCGCAATCTCCATCAGCATCTCGGCCCGCTCGGAGGGGCTCGCCTCGGCGTCATCAGCAGCCGCGAGGGCCGCACGCACTTCATCGCCGAGAAGTCCTGTAATCACTGCTTCCTCCGACCAGCGCATTTTTGGCTGCACGCTTGGTACGAGAGCTACTCTAGCAGCACGAAATCGGAACTGTCTATCTATTATGCGTTATGTAAACTTAGTTTGCAGGAAAGCGCCAAGGGCGATGAGCGCACCAGCTTCCGGCGACCACGCGACCGGCAGCTGCGAGGCGACGTATTCATCGACTGCGTGCTCGCGCAGGAAATCTGGCGCATGCACCACGCGGTCTCCTCGGCTGTTGCGAAGCTTGAGGAGATAGCCCCCGGCGGCGGCGTGACGGACTGGCATGATCCAGAGGTCATCCGCGCGGCGTAACAGGATGACCGCCTCCAACCCTGCAAAATAGCGGTCGTATGTTTCGCGGCTCAGATAAAGTGCCCCGCGCGCTATTCTGACAAAAAAGACAGCGGTCACGACGATCCCTCTGGACCAAGACGTGCATCGATGAGCGTGGCAATGCGGTCGGTCACTTTCGCGACAGCGGCTGATGCGGCATCAGAGAGGCCGATTCCCAATTCGACGGTCTGCGCTTCAATCAAAAGCACGACGACGTCCGAGGGAAAGTCGTCGCGAAAGATCTTCCGGCCTGCGAAAAGTGCGTGATCCCACCGGAAATCGTGCAGGTTAAGCGATGGCTCGTAGCGCTGCTCCAGCTCGCTCCCTGGCACTTCGAAAACCGCCCCTGGCGGAGAGCCCGAGCGACACGCATCCACAACAATCAGCGTCCGGCACCCACGCGCCGCAAACATGGTCGCCATGCCGTCAGTTCCTGCAGCCAGCAGACGGACGTTTTGTGGGCCCGCTCCAACACCGCGCGCTTCCAGCAGGCGCAGGACTTCAAGACCTGCACCGTCATCGAGGCGATTTGGATTTCCACATCCTATGACCACGATCATCGGGAGCCCGCTACCCCATTTGTCACCATCTGCGATCCCGCACGAGGCGACGATGTGTCATCGTGACATGATGCGCCGGGAACGACGCGGCGTATAGATCTGGTATCGGTGGCCCTGCGCGGCGCAGCATCGACACCTAAATGCGCCAAAGGCGGCAGGACCATTGGGGCTCAACGGGCACATCGAGCTCAGGCAGTTCGCAATAGCGGCGGTGGAGCTTGTAATACATGCACGTTTCACACAGTTGCTCGAGACCCTCGTGTTCGACCGGTTCGAGGGTAAATCCGCCGAGCACGAGCTTCCTCTTCAGCTCGTTTCCTGCGGCTTTCAGCCGGGAAACGATGGCCTGGACGTCTTCATGGGAATCGGCCCGTGGCAGTACCTCCGTTTTGAGGCCACCCGCCAGAAGAGAGCGAATCTCGTCCCGGATCTTCCCGTCGCACACGGCGTCATCTCTCCTGAGGTTCGCTCTCGCGGCTGTCAGTCAAGACATCAGATTCGCCACAATCGGCACCACCACTCTGGCTCGACGGGGACCGCAAGCTCCGGCAGGTCGCACCATCTTCGATGCACCAGATAGTACATGCACTCCAGGCATCGCTGGTTATCCGGGCCGTACGGATGGTTTACAAAGCCTCCGACCACCAGCTTGCCTTCAAGATCCTTCGGATCCAGCCGGCGAAGCTGGAGCAAAATATCGCCAAACTCCTTGTCGGTTTCGGGAAAAGGCTCGACTTCCGTTTTGAGCCCATTCTCGAGCATGTCGGCGATCGCCTTGAGCACAACCTCTTTGTCAGACGCCATGCGCGACCGCCTTTCGCTCGAAAAATTCAGCATATGACGTTACAACCGGCAATTTAAGCACCAGCGCCCCAATACCCACAGCGTGCCCGATGAGCGAACCTCAGGCCGTTCGGAAGCGCGCCAATTCCTCGCCTGTCTTTGCGTCATGTGCGTGGACGGTGCAAACCAGACAAGAATCGTACGAGCGGCAAACGTGACCGACCTCGACTGGGTCGTGCGGGTCCCTGATCGGAGAACCGATCAAGGCCTGCTCCATCGGGCCGCGAACGCCATCGGCCGACCTTGGGCCAACATTCCAGGTCGTCGGGGCAATGATCTGGTAATTTTTGATCTTGCCATCCTTGACCTCGATCCAGTGGCAGAGTGCGCCACGAATGGCCTCTGTAGCTCCCCAGCCGCGTCCATCCCGTTCGGTGGGCTTGATATACCAGGGGTCGTTGAGCCGAAATGCACGCAACGCGCGTTCGGCCTGGCGATAAAGCTTAACGCCTTCATGCATGCGGGCGAAGTGCCGCAACATGACGTTTGCCCCACCCAACTTCCTGTACATGTCGAGTACCAGTGGATCGAAGTGCTGCCAGGCTTCCCCATGCGTGCCGCCGGCGATCAGCTGACGAGACAGCGGTCCAGCTTCCAGGCGTCCTGATTCGTCGTGGCGCACAGCCGTCGACCAGGAATATTGGCCGTCCATATTGATGGTGTTCTTCTGCGTAGGTACCGTCTTGCGATCGAAAGGATGCACCCCACCCGGCTCATCGTACCAGGAACGCATCGTATCTTCCCGCGTGTGCTTCTGATCCATCAGCTTAAAGCTGTTGGCGTTACCGTCATAAACACCGCTCTTCATAATCAAAGCCGCGTTACGCCCATCGATCGTCGGCTTCTGATATTTGTCTTCATGCGGCAAGTACCCCCACGAGACGAACTTTTCGTGGCCCTTCCCGAACTTGTCCATCCCACAGTCAACGCTCATCCGCCAGAACATTCCTAGGTCGGAATTTGCGTGCTCGGACTTCTCGTCGAGCCAGGCCATGAAGTCGTCATAGGATTTGATCTCTTCGTAGCGCTCCAATGAACATCCGAGCCAGATTTTCTCCATCCAGTCACGGCGGAAATATTCCAGGATCGACCACGCTCTCGTGACGTCGGTCAGGGTCGGTGCGCACATCACGCCGCCCGGGACCATGTAGCTTGAGTGCGGCCACTGGCCGCCCAAAAGCGCGTAAATTTCCACTGGCTTGCCAGAGATCGTGACGCCGATTTCGTAATTGCTTCCGGTGAACGGTGCCCAGCGTTTGACGGCTTCTTCGTAGTATTTCGATTTCGAGTAGTTCTTGTGCGTGTAATCGATCATGAACAGACCGTAGTGATGACGCGGCAGGCTCTGAAGGCTTTCGACAAGCTGACCGAGATTCCGTGCCAGAATCGCATTGCGGGGCACTTCCGTTTGCCACGCGGTATCGAGTGCCCAGGCCGCGCACGTCAGATGCGAAGCACCGCAAATTCCGCAGGCCCGAGGTGTGACCACAAGGCCTGCCTGGGGGTCCTTGTCACGCAAGATCACCTCGAAGCCGCGGAACAACTCGGCCTGGGTCCAGGCGTCGACGACGACTCCATCCTGAATGTTGACGCGGACATCAAGGTCGCCTTCGACGCGCCCGACGGGAGAAATATCAAGTGTTTGAACGGCTGAGGGCATAGGAATGCATCCTGATTTTACAAGGTGAAATGTCTGCGCGGTTGTTGGGTGAGCTGGCAGCTCAAACGACGAAGATGTCTTCCTCGGCCCAGGCCGGAGACGCCGCCTTGGCTGCTGCCGTGAGCTTGATGTACCCGGCCTTGTCGACGCCGAGCGGCATGTCCTTTGGAACACCCATCATCGTTTGCGTCTTGAAAACCGTGCCCGGCATCAAATCGAAGAATGGGAATTCCGGCTCCGTGCACCCCATACAAGGCATGCCCGCCCGCGTCTTTGACGACTGGCGATTCCACAGGATCCGATTGCAAGGCGAGTGTGTCATCGGACCGCGACATCCGAGGTCATAGAACAGGCAGCCCTTGCGCTGTCCGTATTCGGTCGCGGATACCTTGTAGGCGAAGTGCATGTTACGGGTGCAGCCCGTTTGCGTGAAACTGGTGAAAAAAGTTTTCGGACGCTGGAATTCGTCCAGTGTCAGGTCGCCGCCGCGTCCCGTAGCGACCGCAACAACGATTTGGGTTATCCAGTCAGGATGCGCGGGGCAGCCAGGAACATTGATGACGGGCAGCCCAGCCTTGGATTTATAGGCCGGTCCGAGAAATCCGCCGTGCTTGCGCTTCAGAAATTGCAGCCCTTCGCTCTCCGACGGGTTCGGTGCCGTTGCCGGAATCCCGCCCCAAGTCGCGCAGTCACCGATTGCGACCGTATAGCCCGCCACCTTCGCAAGATCGGCGACCCAATCCTTCATCGGACGGCCCGCAAACCGATTCCATTCGCCTGTGCCGTTTGGTGCGTTGACCACCGAGCCTTCGAAGACGAAAATATCCAGTGGCATGGCACCAGACACAAGCGCATTCAGCATTTTTTTGAGGTTCTCACCAAGCTCCATGCCGAGCGAGGGATGCCAGAGAACATTGATGCCAAAATCAGTCACCAGGTCGCAGGCGCTCGGCTCCTCCGCATTGAGGAACGACATCGTATTTCCCGAACATGCGCCGCCCTGGAGCCAAAGTAGATTAGCCATCAATTTCCTCCACTATGTTCTATCGCCTACCAAAAACGGCGCTTGAACTATAGTACAGCAAGACCTGTGCCGGATTGGGCGGCCTTGAAAAGACCTCGTAAAGACAGATGCTTAGCGTCAACTCGTCCAACAAGCTGAGGTGTTTCCTCGCGTGCGTCGGCTGCAAAGCAAGTTGGCTATGCAAAGTTAGTTTTCAAATTCGATGGATCGATACAACACGGTCAAAGCGCGCCAATGGCCCCGTGCTCAGGCGATAATCCGCAGGCGCTCCGACGAAGAACACGATTGCAAGTGTCACAACGGTGAGCCGGGCGGCCGTAGGCCTTTGGCCTCCTCAGATCGCGCCGCGCGCCTGATAGATATCTACTCTCCGGGTTTTCGCGGGCAGCGAACGCCGGGCGCACAGTGGCTTGCGATTATCCTTGACGGTTGCCACACGACGGGCAAGTGACTTCCAGCAGGTATCCATACCAGATGCCGCGGCACCGGCTGCACCAGTGGCCGGTGGCCTGGCGTTCGGGCAAGCCAAGCGTTCTTGAAAGATCGCTAGTGCCAAGCTCTTTGAAGGGCTCGGAGCTTCCCGCCGGGTTTACCCGGGATTGCGGAAAACGGACGATTTCCGCTGACGTACCCTTATTGATTGCATCCTTGCCATCGGGCATCGCAACTCTCACTTAGCTTCGTCGAGACCGTACCGTTTGATCTTGTTGGCCAAGCCAACGCGCGACAGACCAAGTTCGTTCGCAGCCCGGCTTTGGTTCCAGCGATGGCGATCCAGCGCTTCGTTCAGAACCTGCTTTTCCAAACTCTCGACCTTGTCCTTCAAGGTGGTTCCTTGCGGGACAAATGCAAGCGCGGCGCTCGATCGAGGACGTGGCGGCGCCGCGAGAATTGACGATGACATGTACTTTGTCGTCAGATACTCACCATCTTCAGCCAAGGATACCATTCGGCGGATTTCATTTTCGAGCTCGCGAACGTTTCCGGGAAAGTCGAACGCGGCCAGCTTTTCGAGAGTCCCGGCGGAAATACCAAGAATTTTTCGCCCCATTGCGTCGGCATGTTTGGCAGCAAAAAACTCCGCGAGCGCCGGAATATCGACAGGGCGTTCACGAAGTGGTGGCACCTCGAGTTCGAAACCTTTGAGACGAAAATAGAGGTCCTGTCGATATTGTCCGGCGGCAACGAGCGTCCGCAGCGGCCGGTTTGAGGCTGCGATGATGCGAACGTTGCAGGTCTGCGTCTTGTCGGAACCGAGCGGCTTGACTTCGCCCTCCTGAAGAAACCGTAGCAGGCTCACCTGAAAGGATGGTGACACCTCCGAGATCTCGTCCAGGAATACCGTTCCGCCGTCCCCAGCCCGAAACAAGCCTAGACGGTCGGAGATGGCGCCCGTGAACGCACCGCGCTTGTGGCCAAACAATTCGGAGTGAAGCAACTCATCGGACATCCCGCCGCAATTCTGGACCATTAATGGGCTCGTCTTGCGGGGCGAATTGTAGTGAATTGCCCGGGCCAGCAATTCCTTGCCCGTGCCCGTCTCGCCTTGAATCAGAATGGGCAATTCCGTTCGCGCAGCTTTACGTGCAAGGTCACAGAGTTCGCTGAGCTTTTCGCTAACATAGACCAATTTTTCGAAACGCTGGCTCTCGATATGCAACGAAGCGCCATTTCGTCGCTGCAGTCCTAACGTATCGCCACGGATCTTGAATTCGCGCGACAGCATCCGATGGCGGCGTGAAAGCTCGCGCGATTCCAGGCCGCGCTCGACGACCAAGCCGATTTGCTTTGCATCCAAGGGCTTGCGCACAAATTGATAGATTGCGGCCGGTGAAATCGCCTGCTGGCTCAACTCCGTTTTTGCCTCAAGCGCGAGGACGCGGACGATGTCTGGGTGGCTGACCCGCAAGTTAACAAGGAATGTCAAACCTTCGCCGCTTGGGCCGTGTTCTGCTAGAACCAAATCAATGTGAGCGTCCGACAACGCGCTCGTCGCTTCCTCCGCCGAGCGGACGACCAGGACGCGATAGCCATACTCCTCAGATAGAACCTCTTCCGTCGTGGACCATTGGGGGCTAGCGCGGGCGACGATGAGCACTGTTCCTTGGGTTTCCATGCAATCCTTCTTGCCTAATTGGAAACTTTCTTAGCAATATTCCGGGGAACCTTCAACGGTCCCCTCCACGGCAGTTGTCAGTCCAGAAGACTGCGCCCCAGCTGGAGCAGCTGACATTTCGAAAACAAGCAAATCGTTGCCGCGAGTGGGGTCGCAGGCAATCTAACCAGACCCCCTGTGGTCTCCATCCAATCAGATCGAATGGCGGCGTGTGTGGAGGAGGCCTGGCCCGGAATCCTCGATCACGGAATGATTCGAGCTGGACGAGCTGCGAGCGGCCGAAGGTTGACAGCCCAACGTCATCCGTTAGCACGGCTTGAGGCGCTCAGCGCAGGGGCACTTGGAGCTTCAATATACCTGAGCAGCTCATCCGCTCGTCGCTATGCTTGGTTGCCGGCAAAGCCGATGCCGTTTTACCCCTCCAGGCTGGGTGGGCAGGATTACCGGCTTCGACGCTGCCAGTCTTCCGATCAGCCAATCAGGGCACCATTTTGGCGCTGCAATCGTGGACAGGCGTGAGCAATCATCCCTCGTCATTGGCGTGCTTTCGACGGATCTTTCGAACGGTCGACCAGATCGTCAACGCGGCAATCGGAACGAACCCCGCGATCATGTAGTTTGGTTCAATCGATACGCGACCACTGTCATGAGCAGCTTTGACAAAGTACCCAAAAAGGCCAACGACATAGTAAGTTATGGCGGCAACAGATAGCCCCTCTACGGTTGTTTGAAGCCGCAATTGCAGTCGCGTTCGTGCGTTCATCGATTGCAGCAACTGTTGGTTTTGTTGCTCGAGCTCGACATCGACACGCGTTCGAAGGAGATCCGCGGCTCGCGAAAGTTTGACGGAGAGAGTGGCCTGCCGCGCGTCGAGAGTGGCGCATGTACGCATTGCGGGAGCCATTCGGCGGTCCAGGAAGGACGACCACGTCGGAAAGCCGTCTAACTTCCTCTCGCCAATTGTCTGGAGCCGCTGCTGGACTATTTCCTCATAAGCGCGACTTGCGCCAAAACGAAAACCGCTGGCAGCCGCGCCCGACTCGACCTCCGCGGCCAGCTCCGTCAATTCATTCAACAGTCCCCTGTTGCTGGCAAGGTCATTCGCCCTGCGCATCTCGTCCATGACCTCCGCAAGTCGTTTTTCGATAAGGCCGACACTGGGCGCGAGCCGGCGAGCTTCAGGTAGGCCGAGAAGAGCGAACGTCCGATAGGTCTCGACCTCAATTATTCGCTGTACCAGCGCTCCCGCGCGCTCCCGGTCAAGTCCACGGTCGATAACGAGAATGCGAATAAACCCGTAGGAATCCGGCTGAAAATCGGTTGCATAGAACGCTTTCCCATCTGAATTCTCAGCCTTCACCAGACTTGCGCGGTCGAATGGAAGGTCGGGTATGGCTTCTCCTGCCTGTTCAGGAAGCAGATGCAAATCGAGAGCAACCAATAGTGGGCCCGGTTGCGGAACGCGATTCATTGCAGCTGCGAGAGAGGTAGGTCTCGGATCGAATGGCGCCACATCACTATCAGAAGCAGTTTCCCAGGTATAAGTTGTGAACTCTGAATGCTGCTCCCACCGTAAAGCGAGCGCGCCGAGTTGAACGCGGTGGTATCGTTCCTGCAGCGACGGTATGGCCAGGCCATGCGCCTTACAGAGCTCTGCAAGATTGTTGCGATCGGCCTCCGCCCGGGCTCCCGACGTGTCGAAGGCAAAGTGGAGCACTCGGCTGGGGACGGGAATTGGTGTGAATGGACGCGCGTGCAACTCGCTCAAAACTTGCGAACGCAACTGATGGGCCGCCAGCCTACCGGACTCGTTATCAGCAATTAAAACCACATCGTTCATTTGCAATTTGCGCAATCATTATTGAAATGGCGGCTCTGCGCGAAGATGCAGAGAGCGGCAGAACGCCCGTACGTGAGCGAACAGCCACGTTGTAACATCCTGCATCCAAATTCAAGACAACGATTTATGGTGTAGATCAAGGTCTATGCAGTGGGAAAACGGACTCAAAGAAGCGGTTTAGTGGGCCAAGCGGTTGTGAAGGCCTCATCCGCTCTCGACAAAGAACGCGCGCTGCTTGCTGCGATTGGCTTTCGGACGTCGCTGAGCTCGCAGCAACGAAGCGCATTTCCAAGTCGTTGCGGCAACTGCGGGCCGCTCCATTGGCCCCCCAAAGCAGCGCGTGATACAGGGCACGTTGCGGTCCGAACAGGAGCCGCTACGCGGCCTTTCTCCGGCCACCCTCGACGACGGTAAACCGAGCGCGCCGATCCTCCGGTGACGCCGGTTGCTCGGTCTGCTCGCCAACCGCCTCTATGTCTGATAGGGATGGTTCTACTCGGACGTTTTCCGGCGCTGTCGCTTCCTGCGCCGATTCGATACACCCCACGGCGGCTCTGGCGCTCTCTTCCATCATCTCAAGTGCAATCGCGCCCTTCGCGGTCAACCGCCAGCCGAACGAATATCTCTGCACGAAACCGAGCGAGAAGACATCCAGCGAAGGAAAGGCGTGCTATACTTCGCCCAATCCGAGCCGCTGGTCGCCAGAAATGCGAGGTCGCGCTTGATGTCCGACAGCGTCGCCGTTCGGGTAGCTAGCAAGCACCTTCGAAATGGACACTTGGAAATTCACAACCGCCCCCCACACCACTATACCAACCATTCTGTCAGCGATGCACTGTCCAAGGCAACCACTTCCAACTCGCTGCACGCTCAATCCGGCGTTTTTCTTAGCTATACAGGTCTGGGGCTGCCCTGAAAGTCCGGCGCCCGAAAGTTCGAAGAGCGGTTTCTTCGAATCTCGTGAGCGCCCGTCCCAAGGCTCACGGTTATGAGGTTCAACAGGCCGACCGCTGGTCTAGCGTCGCATCGGGCCCAACGGCGAACCACAGGTGCGACAGGAGCCACAATTCGGATGTTTTGGAACATGCCGCCTAACTGATAAGGTTTGCGGCCAAAGCTTATCAGTTAGCGGACTAACTCCATTTGTCGGATTTCCTTGTCAGTCACCAACTGACTCCGTTGCGGCATTTTCCTTACAAGTTGGCGAACTTTGCGCCGCACCTGGATGGTTCCCGCGATGCACGCGGGCCAGCGCGCGGTGCAGACCGTCAGGATCGGACGGCACCAAGATCAGATGCATGTGGTTCGGCATCAGGCACCAGGCCTACACTTCGACGTCTGCCGCTTACAATCCGCCGCGAGCAGACCGCGATAGATCGCATAGTCGCCATCCTCGAAGAACGTACGCGCCCGGCCATTGCCGCGCTGCGTAACATGGTGGGATGATCAGGAATGACGACACGAGCGAGGCGGACCATGCAGAAACATGCCCTGAAAACCGCGCCATATCATTTTAGTGCAGTCCAGCACCGTCACCGCAATTAAGCGATGAAGAAGATTGGAAGCAGAGTGATGCCGATTTTCGAGAGATTGCTTGGTCGCTCCTCGCGTCACGCGCTCGAATAGCTGACGGAAATGGGCCATCCATTCAAATGCGGGGTACTTGGCGTGATCAGCGCCGGCGGAGCAGTCGCGGCCGGCGACGCCGCGCGGGTTCGGCTGCCGTCATCTTCTTTTCGTGCCTTGCCGGCTCTGTAAGGACCCCATGCACAACTCGGCACCCCGATGGCCGAAGCGAAACGCGCTCGGTAGATCGGGGTGGCATGGCCGCAAACAAGGTAACGGCGGTACGCGTGGGTCTGGGGAGGCACTCGACAATCCGGACTATCAAGCCGACGAGCCCAGCTGGCGGCTTCTTTCTTTGATCAGGACGCGTTCGCCCTCGCTCTTTCGCACGCCTCGCGCCGGCGGTCGCGGCGTTCGCGCCGCCGCTTAGCACGGTCGGCGGGTTGCCGCAGCGGAGGAACTGGCGCTGTATCGGATACCGATTTGGAAGCCTCATGGTGTTCGGCCTGTTTGGGCCGGCTCGAATGCCGCCGGGCGGGTGTCCATGAACTCCAGCACTGCCCGACACTTTGCCGTGATCTTCCAGCTCCCGCTGATGCGCTCGACCAAGCCTTGAGAAAAGATGTCGAGGTCGGGGACCTGCGCAGCGAGGCGCCAAGTCCCGTCCGCCCATTCCCGGCCACTGGTCGCCAGGATAGCCATGTCCCGTTTCAGGTCTTCCATGACGGCGAAGCCGTCCGGATAACTCACAAGGATTGTCAGCACCGTAACCTGGAAATTCACGCCGCCTCGACCAATCAGCGCCACATCGTGGGCGCCGCGAAAGTGCGCCATGGCCGGCCTGCTGAGTTCGTTCAACCATGCGTCGCCTCTGGTAGCCGCCTCCAGCATCTTTGAGGCGACATGGCTACGCGCTCCGACCCTCGCGGTGCGAAACGCTCTCGCAGACCTCGGCCAAGACCGCGCGCAATAGCGCGGTGGTTGCCGCATCGAACATCGATGCTCCTCAGAAGCGAAAACGCGACTCAACAATGTTTCGATCGCGATAGGCCAGCTGGTCTGACCCGTACCTTTGGAAGATGCCTGCACGGGGGACTTGTCTTGTGAGATCGGACAATTCGTAAGGCTATCCTCGAGATCAGCAACATTCGCGTGTCGAGACCCGAGCGACTCTATAGGCAGGTCGTTCTTTCGATGTCGGTCGTCTTGCTCCTGGCAGCCGGCTACGCCGCCCAGGAGGACAAGAAGACCGACGAATCGAGACTATTGACGAGATCGACTAGCAAAAATTCGGGCGTCAGCGATTTGGGGAAGCGCGGCTCATACGGAAAGCAACCTTCCGATTGCCAAGCGGAAACTAACCGTAACGCTTGTGGTTGTCGACGACCGTCTTGTCCGTCGTTCCGACACCGACACCGTTGTGGGCGTAAGGTGTGGCCAGCAGAACGGTGTCGTTCTTTAGGAAAGCGCTCACGACATTGTCTGCGGCCGGAGCAAGGATCCGGGGCTTGAATGACGACGCCTCACATTGCACAAGGGGCAATGCTTGCGGTGCCATTCCCGTCGGCGCGTCCGCTGGGTCGGTCAGGCTCTACGCCATGCTGCTGCGGGAGCAGCGCGCAGCCGCAAGGTCTTCGCCCTCTCGGGTCACGATCCTTCGCGCAAGAGACTGGCGCAGCAATTGCGCTACAGTAGCTATGACCAACCACGATATCCGAGCTTGCAATACTTCGGCTGTGTCGATCGGGAACTAAGCGAACTGGATAGTGGATCGCATATTTTCGAATGCGCGAGAGCTATAGACGAAAGTTCAGGCCCAGCCTGCGGACCCCCCGCACTCCAAACGAATCATCTTTCCAGACGATCGGATCGCTCTGCAGTTCGACTTTGGCGAGGCGACGAACCAGCGTCGACAACCCAATCCTTGCTTGCAGCCGAGCCATCGGAGCTGCGAGACAAAAATGCGCACCATAACCAAATGCAAGGTGTGGATTATCTTCCCTTCCAATGTCGAGCTTGTTTGGCTTAATAAATTGTTCGGCATCTCGGTTCGCGGAGCTGAGTGAAAAGGTGACCCGATCGCCGGCTTGAATTTTACGTCCATGCAGGACCATCTCTTCGTTAGCAATTCTGCTGTCTATCGGTTGAGGTGGGTCGTAGCGAAGCAGCTCTTCGACGGCCTTTTCGACGTTTCCGGGTGCGTTTCGTAGTCGATTGAACTCCGGCTCATCACTTAAAAGGGCTAGCATGCCATTCCCGAAAAAATGGGTGACAGTCTCATTACCAGCGACCAGCATAAGGATGCTCGTAGCAACCAATTCATCTTCACTAAGGACGCTCCCTCTGTCTTCTGCCGCGATGAGAGCTGTCAAAAGATCGTGCTTGGGGTCGCGCCGCCGAAGAGACAATTGTCTTCGAAAATATCGGTCCGCCTGTTCTACAGCAGTCGTCGCAATCTTTCGCTTCTCAGGGGTGCGACGGTTGCTCAAAGCGAAACCGTTTATATGTTCTGTCCATTCTTTCAATTGCGGAGTGTCGCTGCGTGGAAGGCCGAGCTGTTGGGCTATGACCAATCTCGGCAGCGGTTCGGCAAAGTCAGCCAGGAGATCCATCGTCCCGGCGTCTATTACTGCATCGACCAGCTCGTCCACAATGCTTGCCACCGCGGGTGTGAACCCTTCCAGGGCGCGCGACGTAAAGGCCTTGCTTACAAGCGCTCGTCTACGCGTATGGTCAGGCGGATCATTAAAGATGAACCACAGATCCTGGAACTTGTAGTAAAGAGGAGATTCCGTGCGAGCGTCTTCGGTCGGCCGGGCCCGATTGGCCGATAAGCGAGGGTCGCGTAGGCCCGCTTTAACATCCGCATAGCGCGTAACTAGCCAGCCTTGCCAGGCGCTGCACCAATGAACTGGATCTGCGGAACGAAGATGCTCTAGGGTAGGAAAAGGGTTCGTGATGATCGCTGGATCGCGAGGATCAAATTCAATCGCCAAGTTCATCTCCATTACGGCGCCTGTCTGTGCGTTTCCCGTGTCCGGCAGTGCTTATTCGGTTTCTGACGGAGCCGAGCTAGGAGTTCTCGTGCGACGCGTCGGCGAACCGATCGAGCGATTTCGGGGTAAGGCGGTCCAGTGCATCGATCAGTTCTCGTCCCGCGCGTTCCGAGGACGCAATATCAATGGTGCCAGACCAGCGCAGCTGCACGAATAGTCGCTTGTAACCTTCAAAGTCGTCAGCTTCTATAAGCCGATCCAGCTCTGCAAGCGCTCCCAATAGTCTCGCTCTAGCCGCTTTCGAAAAAGGATTATCTTTCTGAATTTCCCAGTAGACATGCGGCTCGCCGCTTACCACGCGTGCTAAGAGAGCGGACAGGCAGCGGAATGGTGGCGGCAAAGTCTCAGTCAAGGTTGCAAGTTTGAAGTCACTGTGGAGCAGCGTGGCGCCAAACGCGAGGACGAGGAAATGAACAAGCGTCTGTGCCGCCGCCATTGTTTCGTCGTGCTCTAACGGTGTCATCCGAAGCAACTGCAGTCCCTGCGTTGCCAAGCGCTGTTCTAGCGGAGCAACGTTATCGCCTCCGGCGTAGGGCACCCAGGCGACACCGCCGTGAGTTTTACTGGCGCTTGGTCGGAATAATGGATTCAGTCCAACCGCTGGCGACGCCGGCAAACTCTTCCGTACTGCGTCACTAAATTTTGCTTTGGACGACAGGGTATCGACCACGAGACAATCGATCCTTAGCCTGCCCGCCAAGACATCCAACGCAGCTAACGCCTTGTCCGCAGGAATGGCGAGTGCGAGTACGTCGATTTCCGTGAGCAGTTGCTCAACGCGAGCACTCGGGTCCATCACGTCGCCGACAACGTACTCTGCACTGAAACGAATCGCCGTATCACCTCGTGTACGATGGTCAACCCGATCTAAGATTGATATTTGGCTGCCCGAGATGTGAAGAAACCGTGCGAGCCAACTGCCAACAGCTCCAGCGCCTCCAACTACTAGAGCGCGGCTCACGTTGGCTCTCCAACGGTCGAACGAGAGGGTTCCGCTCTGAGCGGTTCTAACATATCCGTCGAGATGTTAAGGCCGGCTAGCGACGAACGGGCTTTAACAAGCGTTTCTTCAAATTCAGCGTCCTCGTCAGACATGGCTATGATGGCGCCGCCAACTCCAAATGTTGCAATGCCATCCCGAATGACAATGGTTCGTATCACGATGTTAAGATCGGCTGCGCCGTTGAGTGCCAAGAAACCGATCGTTCCAGAGTAAACGCCTCGTGGTCCTTCCTCCAGTTCGTCTATGATTTCCATCGTTCGCACTTTTGGTGCGCCTGTCATGGAGCCTCCTGGAAAAGAAGCGAGGACGCAATCGACGGCTGTCCTTGTCTCGTCAAGTTGTCCACGGATCGTCGATACGAGTTGGTGCACATGTGAGAACGACTCGACTTCAAACAGCTTTGGTACATGCACCGTACCAACTCCGCACACACGACTCAGATCATTCCGGACGAGATCAACGATCATGAGGTTTTCGGCTCGATCTTTCTTGGATTGACGGAGCTCGTCGATTACCTGTTGGTTTCTTGCGGGGTCAGAGAGAACAGGCCTGGTTCCTTTGATCGGTTTCGACTCGGCAGTTCCGCTAGACGACACAGATAGAAATCGCTCCGGCGAAGAGCACAGCACGGCCATATCGCCAAAGGTTAGGAATGCTCCATATGGTGCCGGACTGGTGGTTCGCAGGTTGGCGTACACCGCCAGCGGGTCCTCGGTGCAATCAACACTAAGCATGTTCGTCAAACATACTTCGTAGGATTCGCCATCACGAATTTTATCGAGACAAGCCTGGATTTTCTGAAGGTAGCTCTCACGAGTGTGTCGCATCGTGAGAATGTTGTTGGCTGAACCCGGGGCACTTACGGGAAGGCGCGAAGGGATGGTAGAAATTGCATGGATCGAATTTTCGATTTGTTCTAACCACTCCGATGCGGCGTTTGCGTGATTGTCCTCGGTCAGGCAGAGCAACCAATATTCTGATCGCTCGTGATCGTAAGCGACCAGACGATCGAGAAACAGGAGCTGAGCATCCGGGAACGGCGAATTGTAGGCGATGGCCCCCCCGGCAGCCGCCTTCATCTCATACCCGATATATCCCACGTATCCCAGATTGAACTCGAATGGCAAATCGGGCGGGGATGCGGTTCGACGAGCCTTGAGAGTCGAGTTTAGGTAGTCAAAAAACTCAACGTCCTCCAGTGTAGTGGAGTCGACATTGGTTCGAATTGTGAGTCGCTTCTGCAACATTGAATAAGAAAGTTGCTCGGACAGCGGGCCCGAGGCATCTCCCAAGAACGAAAAACGGTGCTCTTTCGAGGGGCGGCTGGTGTCCAGCCAGATGGCCGAAGTGTTTGCCCCGTAGAGATCTTCGAAGACCTTCGAGGGGTCTACGTTCGAAGCAAAATGTCTTGTAAGGATCTGATATCGCTGTTGTCGGGGTGTTATGGATGAGCGGCCAAGCGCTCTTGGCGGCGAGCTGGTGACGAAATTGCGAATGAGCTGGAGCCCGAACTCGCTGCATATCGACTCCGGATGAAATTGCACGCCCCATTGCGGTCGATTGCGGGATCGAACGGCCATGACAAGCCCGTCGGCCGTCCTGGCTATGACTTCCAGGTCCTCAGGGATTTCCGACACGATCAGTGAATGATATCGGACAGCACTAAACGGCGAGGGAATCCCGTCAAAGAGTCCTGCTTCGTTGTGAAAGATTTCGTGCACCTCGCCGTGACATGGACGCGGAGCGTGGGTAACTTTTCCGCCGCGGATGTGGCATAAACCCTGATGCCCGAGACAAACGCCAAGTACGGGTACAGACGAATGCCGCAGAACCGTGCCACATACGCCGAAGTCTCGTGCATTCGCAGGATGCCCAGGCCCTGGCGAGATTACGATGTTGTCGAACTGTCTTAGATCTACCTTGTCATCGGGCGTGTCGTTCCTGATCACGTCCGGCTGGCGCCCGGTTGCGCGCCCGATCAGGTCAAACAAGTTCCAGGTAAATGAGTCGTAGTTGTCGATAAGCAACGTACGCATCGAGGTCTCCAGACTGCAGGAAAGGACACAAGGCACGGCCAGAACTGTCACTCGCCTTTGACAATCGCCTCCTCGATGCGGCAGGCCTCAGCAATTATCAGGTCGTAGAGCGATCTGAGGAAATGCTCCGGCAAGTCGTGTTCATCGGCGAACTTCGCTACCTTTGATCCAATTTCGGCAACTCGCTTAGCTTGCATGATCGGAATTGCGGAATTGCGCTTCACGATACCGACACGACGAATTATCTCGAAGCGATCGCGCAGGCAGGTAAGGAGTCGGTCGTCGCACTCGTCGAGTGCCCGGCGGTAAGGTTGAAGCAGCGCGTCGGGAGCCGTCAAGGGTCAACCCTCCGTTAGTTGAAGTTTTGGGTGCGTTTGGTGGAGCGACGGTGTCTTTCCGCTTCGAGTGATAAAGAATTGCTCGACCGCACAGGCCTTGACGTCGAAGGTCTCGCATCTGCCTGACGTAAAGACGTTGCGGAGATGATGTCTGGCAAGTATCAGAGACTTCAGGTCGGAATCCGAGTGGCCGATAACGTGCTGCTGATCGACTCTGAGAAGAGCCGCGAACTGCAGGCCGGTCCAAGTAATTGACAACTGAAACTGCGCCGGCGACGAGATCCCTGCGGGCCGCAATACATCAAGTAGAATCTCTTCTGACATATTGAAGCTGTCGATTAGGATCGACCATGCAGTCCGACCTTCGAGACGAATCCGCTTGGTATGGCTCCCGCACTCGCATGGCTCTGTAAGCGCTGTGGCCCGATCACCAATTCTGGATCGCAACAGGGCCATACCCGTATCGGAAAATGGAGTGATCAATAGTTCGCCGGATTGGCCAGTTGCCACTGGATCCCAAGTTGAGGGCGAGACAATTTCGGCATGATACGCATCCTGATTTATGTGATAAGTCGAGTGATCGCAGGACGCACACTGGTATCCGATAGGGCCCGTCTCGGTCGTGGTGTACGAGGTGGCCCGCACTAACAATCCTCTTTCTTCGAGAAAATGCGCATCCGGCTCCTGAATGCTGCCACTGTGGTAGAGGGCGTTTCGGAGGAAGCAGGACGTGTCGGCGGGAGCTTGCGCCACTATTGCTGTCAGGACTTTTGGGGTCGAAACAACGGTGTCAATCTGGTGGCGCCGAATCAGATCTAGCACGCGCTCGATGGGGGCTTTGATCCCTATGGGAAACGTCAGTACCGGAAGAAATTGCCCCAGGTCGTGGACGAACATTCCGGAGCCCAGAAGGTCTCCGAAGCTGGCGCAGTTCGCCAGCTTCTTTGGCAAAGAGTTCGCCAGAGCCGCCTTGAGTCCTCGCGCACCAATGAACTTGACCTGGTCGTTGTAGTCCCATGAATGATACATGAATTTCTCGGCACCTGACGTGCCGCTCGAGCCTAGCGCGATGCCGGGATCGTTAGGATTGAAGAGATAAGAATCGGAAGCCGGTGCCCGGCTGAGATCTGAGGAAGAGAATGGCGCCAGATGTCGCAGACCCTCAAATGTGTCGACGTCGCGTAGCGCGGGATACGTCTCCAGCAGGCGATCAACGGAACGGATCGCGGCGATCAAGTTCTTGAAGTTGCGTTTTGCCAGGCTGTCGATTTCGTCCGCTGACAAAGCGTCAAGATTCTCCGCAAGGATCATTTTACTTCTCGTCCGCGGAGCGATAATGGCTCTTGTCATGTGCATATCCTGGGTCTGCCTGGTATTTGGTGGAGCTCACATTGCAGAGACGTGGCGGATAACCTCCGCGGCGTGCGACAGCTGCTCGGGCGAGTGCAAGGCACTCACGGCAAAGCGTAGCAGGCCGGTACCTTGCGCCACGGTTGGATAAAACGCGGGAAGCAGCAATATCCCTTCTTGCCGGAGCTTCTTTGCTGCGGCAAATGCCAGCTTCTCATTTGGGATCCGCAGGCCGCGGATCGGAGTGGGTAAATCAGCATTTTCGAGTTGAGACTGTGTCTCGCGATCAAACTGCTGCAGGTTCGTTCGCAATATCTTCTGAAGCGCGAGTACAGTGCCATCGAGATGCAGACCGATGCTCGCGACATTTGCCGCGAGCAACGGCAGCATGATCGAATGTCCGAAGACCAGAGGATTCGCGCTCTTCCTCGCACTAGCCACGTCGTTCTGATCGGGCAGAGCAACATATCCTCCGGCTCCGCCGAATGCCTTCGACAGCGAGCCTACTAGGATTGCATTTCGAGGGATCGACGGCCCGAGCGCAGAAGCCGCATACCCTTGGCCAAAATCTCCGGAAATTGACGTGCCGTGCGCGTCATCGATGTAGAGATAGCCGCCGAATTCGCCCACGAGTCTTTGCAGGTACGCAACGTCAATCAAGCCGCCCATGGAACCGACGCCGTCGGTAAGTATCACAGGCGTTCTGCCCGCGGACGCCGCAGCCTCCAGCCCCTCTTTAAGAGTATTCGGAGCTGTAAGATCAAAGCGCCGAACGGGTCCGATTTGTTCCAGAACTCCTCTTAAGATCTGCATTGAGGCGTGGGCAGTTCGCTCGATTAGGAACGTGGGGCCTGCTTTTGCGATCGGGAAACTGGACAATCCCCCCGCGCCAAGCAGTGGAAGGATGCCTATGTGCACGTTACTAACGGAGCTAAAGCTCAAGCAGTGCATACCGCCATGAATCTGTCCAAGTCCCTCATCCAGCGAGGGAAGAAATGGCGGCATCATTCGGTTTCTCGACGATGAGAAATGAACACCGAACCTGTCGATCGCTGTCCGAGCGGCTTCGACCAGCCTTGGATGCGATTCCAGACCCAGATACGAACAGGAAATGAATTCCGTCGCCCAATCTCCATTTCGCAGTTGCACCGATTTGCCGTCTCGGCGTTCAAAGATGTGGCCCGTTACGCCCTCTTCGAAGCATTGGTCGATCATGGATGACGTGCGATTTAAGCGTTGCCGGAACCAGGAAGCTCCTGAGTGCTTGCGGTTTCCCAAATAATCGAATGATTGGCGCCGATCGTCATTCACTGAGCATGGCGCTCCGAGACGAATTGCCTTCGTCCAACGCGGCCTGTTCTCCTGATCGGTTTGGGTCTCCATTCCAGCGAAGACGCCCAGGGATTCAAGAATGCCGTGGACGGCCTGGCCCTGCTCGTCTCCATGCTCGACGAAGTAGGCTCCGCCAGGTTTCAGGAGCCTCGCCGCGATCACCGCAGTGCTCTCAAGCACGCCCAGTCCGTTTCGGTCGCTGTAAAGCGCCATACCTGGCTGATACTGTGCCCATTCGGGCGGGATTGTCTTCTCGGGGGGAACATAAGGAGGATTCGCCAGGACGAGATCGAAGCGGGCCTCCATGTCCGATAACAACTCTGGATCATTGACGTCCCCTTGCATTAGCCGAATGGGGGTGTCACCAGCGCTGAGCCGCTGTCTTTCATTATGATGTGCGTATACGAGCGCATCGTTGCTGAGCTCGACTCCGAACACGCCTGCATCAGGTCGATGATGGGCAACGGCGAGCGCGATTGCGCCGATCCCAGTGCACAAATCGAGCACCAGCGGAGTTGACCGATTCCCAAGGAAGTCTAGCGCCGCTTGAAGATACGTCTCCGATTGTCGTCGAGGAATGAAGGCGCCCGGGCCTACCCAGAAATCCAATCCTCCTAGACGAGCGGTCCTGGTCAGATACTCCAGAGGAACACGACGAGCGCGCTGCTCAATGAGCCTGTCAAAGATACCGGCGAAGGCGCTCTTACTTACTCCGCCCGCATCTGCTGCTGCGACCGCAATAAGAGCCAAGACGTCTCCTTGGGGGTCGCGGACGCCAGTGCCCTTGAGCGTCTGAACTGCATGCTCGAACAGAGAGCCAAGAAATTCATCTTGGGGTGGTACGACGGATGTGTGATTCATGGCTTTGCGCGACAGCTAGTTGTAGTTCTTGTAATAGCCGTCAAGCTTTGATCGAATTCCCTCGTGCATCATGGCGCAAACCAATATTTCTGCAGGGGGAGTGAAGGTGCTGTGAAGCTCTTCTGAAATCTCGACGTATCGCCGCTCAAGATGCTTAGCGATACGCGGTGGCCAGTCGACCGGGACATTCCAATCGGCCTCGTATCCCGTCGCAAGCATGTGGGTCACAGCTTGTTGGACAATTTCTTGACGTGTGCCCATGCAGAGTGGCCGCCGCACGGGTGAGAATTCCGGCGCGAACGGTGGACTGTCTGGGGCGAGGATCCGGTCCGCCAGTTTGGTCGCCAATAGAGGTGACTGGTGGAGACCGTCTCGATATGTGCCGGTCAGCATCCAGATGCCTGTGGAATCGATCTCGCCTATCAGGGGAAAGCCGTCGACTGGAACGGGTCGATTGCCGACTTGCAGAGCTATGACGCGCGCCGAGACCAGATCTGTGTGCAACTGCTTCAGGGCACAGCCGAGCAAGAAGTGAAGATCGCCTATAGCGGCGTGGGTTTGTGGCTCGTTGGATATTATGTTGGTGGCGCCGACATACAGGACCCCAGGCTCTCGCGGCACGGCATGAAGGCCGCAGGCGAATGCTCGATTTGGGGTGCGGGTCACTGTCGATGGACAGCCGGCCTCGTCGACCCTGAGCACGGCCGATATGCCGTATCCACTGACCATGGGAGGGACGTACCGCGCGACTTCTGGCAGAGCCCGGCTCAGAAGATCCAGCGACTTGACCCCGGCTGCTAGGACGACCTGCTTGGCTGGTATCCAGGCCCCGTCATCAAGGGTCACACCTTCGACACTTCCGCTTTTGGAGGAGATGTCTGACGCGTTCCCGTTGAAGAGCAGGCCGCCCGCCGAGACGAATGCTCGTTCGATCATCGGCAGGTAAACGGCCGCATTCACCGAGTGTTCGCCGGCTATGTGCAGCGCCTTGAGCGCCCGGGCTCCATCCTGCGGGGTCAGCCAATCGATGTCGGATTCGTCGAGAAGTTCATAGGGAGATTGATACTCATCCAAGGCCGATTTCATAGCCCTGAAGTTCGCGGAATCTACTGCTGATGTCCCCACCGTGTTTAGAATGACCGTCGTCCCGGAACGAGAGCGTACACTCGACGCGTTTGTTCCGGTCATATCCGCGAGCGAGGCAATCCAATCGCTCCAGAGAGCCGTCGCGTCAACATCCATCTGAAGCTTCATTCGTCCAAAGCGGCTGGAAAGAAGCTCACGAGTGACCTCGCCAAAGCAACCGTTCATCGCGCCCGCGGCAGGTGAGGCACCCCATTGCCTCGATGAAGGACCGATCACCGCAACCCGACAATTGCGCCTAGCGAGTTCAACGCCCAGGGCGAGTCCCAGAGCTCCATTTCCGACAATCGCCACATCGACGCCTTTGATCCCGGTAGGCCCATTTGCTTCAGTTCTTGATGCGGTCATGTTGCTACTTCAATCCTTCCAGCGTGTTGCATTTTTCAGCGTTCAAACTTCGTCACACCGTTTTTCGTTGGTGAGCATAGGCGTTTTAGCTGGTTGTCGGCGTCGGTCTTAAAGGCGCCGCCATTCAATGTTCAATCAAAACGGGAGTCAAGATTATGCGACCTAAAGATGTAAAAAAGATTCCGGCAATCGGGAATTACTGGAAGTTGACCGCATCTCTGATCCATGACTAAGGTTTTCAAAAATACAACCAGGTGTTGTTCAAAAATATATCAATTAAAGAACACACCTAGACGTTGCTCAATGATTGATCGTCATGCTGAGTTAGTGGCGAGACGAAAATCCCATCAATGGACGAGCATTGATGGACCAAATGAAGAGGTGTCCATGATGCGGGTTCGTGCCGACGTTTTCGCAAACGCAATTCATCAGCCAGTCCGTCACCTCGCAACGGAGTTCCTCTCTTCCCGCAGGCGAGTCATCGACTACACAAGGCTCCCGTCTGGTTCATTCGACCGGGAAGCACGTCACTGCACATCAGCGGCTCCGAGTGATATGCGAGGCGCGAGAGGATGATAAGGCACACCCGCCCACGCTCGTACGGCGAGTTCCTCAGCAAAGGCGCACACGGTGCTGCGCTTCATCTCTTGGATAGAGATGGCCGGCCGTTGGGTGAGCGGAGTGCTCCAGCGTTCGCGCTGGCCGGCGTGGAGATTGAAGAGCGAATCTCGACATTCCGTGGCCGGGAAGGAAAATCTATGAATTTTTCGGGCTATAAGCAGGTGATGAGCAATTGGAGTGCGTCTATCTCTGCTCTGCGCTCGCTTCGGAGAGCCTATCGTGACTATTCAGGTGCGGAGCATTTCGCCGTAAATCATCTTTGGAGATTTGCCCGGATCGTATCAAGTGTACCAGCTTTCCTTGTCTTTCGACGGAACGCTGCAATGATCGATGGTGAAATTCCCACGTACATTGCCGGCTTGTATAAGATCGGCGGAGGACCGTTCCTGACTAGCATCCGTGTGCTCATGGATAGCGATCCGGACGAGAGGTTCTTCCGTACGATGACGCCAGAGGCGTATCTCACCTACACGGAAGACAACGGTATTTTCAATGTTCGCTCGGGTGCGTGCGCGGCGCCACCCAGGTTAGTCCTCGACTTTTTGAATATGGTCATTGTCGGACGGGAAGATGCTCCCTCGGATCTTCGCGATGTTCTGCCAGACCTGGACGACGCAAATGGTTTCTTCGGCTATGGAGTCGCCTGCTTGAAGCAGGACTATCTTAAGCTGCAGTACTCGCTGCATGTGGTGGAATTGTATCTGCGCCTCCGGCTGGAGTGCCTTAGTAGTCTCGATCATTTGGCAATCATTGATCAAATCGCTTCCAGTATGCTGGAGGAGTCAGGATGGATCTTTGGGATAGGTAAGAAAATATTTGACGCCGAACTACTTTGTAGCCCCGACGTGGGGTTGTTGAGAAGGCACGAGGCTCAGATCAAATCGGCAATGAAGGCCGTACAACGAGAATTGCGTGATTTGTCGTGGAACGTCGAATGGAGCAGCCTCACGGTCTCCGGTCGAGCCGAGCCCGGCGATGGTGTGATGAGTAAAGGGTCGGGTCGAGTGAGCATCAGCTGCAGCGGCGTTCCAATCGATATGGCTGTCGGCCGGGCGCTTTCTAGTTTTGGGGCCGACCTGCTGTCGCTTGAGAGCTATTTTCTGAAGGCATTTGCGGACATTCAGGCCGAGATCGATGAATCACTGGGATGGGCGCGGCCGGAAAGTCTCTCGCGCGACATGTTGAGCAAGGGAACCGAAGGTCCTTCAATAGGAGATCTTGTTGCTTTCACGCTGTGATGGGCCGCGAGCGTCGAAGTCGAAGAGAGAATCCTCGGCGGTCAAATGCGGGAACTCAAGCGAACTCGATCCCTCGGAAAATGGGATCGCACCAGGTGAGATTTCCATAGGCATCATACGAGTGCGACCCACTCTTAACTAAGGTAAGGAAAGAAACTGTGGCAGCAGGCATGTGCTTTAAGGAGCGAATAAGAGCTGGATCCAAGATGATTGGTGCTTGGTCGTTGACCGGTTCTGCCGACGTCGCTGAAATCATGGCGATGGCGGGATTTGACTTCATCGTAATCGATCATGAGCATGGTCAAGGAAGCATCGAGAGCGCAGTCAGTCAGCTAAGAAGTTTGAAGGATACCGGCTGCGCTGGGATTGTGCGAGTACCCAGCAATGATCCTATTTACATCAAGCGTGTCCTTGACATTGGCGTTGATGGGATAATCGTTCCCAATGTCGGGGAAAAAGCGGCCGCAGAAAGGGCGGTTGCGGCATGCAAGTATCCTCCATCAGGTACGCGCGGCGCCTTTTCGGGCATGCGAGCTAACCGATATGGACTAGATGCGAGCTACCACCAAGGGTCGAATGATGCGATTACCATCATTGTACAAATCGAAAGCCGCGATGCTGTCGGAAACGTCGCCGACATCGCGCGGGTCGATGGCATTGATGCCTTGTTCATCGGCCCACGAGATTTGTCTGCGTCGTTGGGAAAGCTAAACCGCTTTGACGATAGCGAAGTATCGAGCGTCATAGCGCAAGCCGAAAGTGCTATTAAGCATTCTGGAATGCGGATGGGGAGCATTGCGCTTGGGCCCGAACGTGCTCGATCAATGCTGGCGAGCGGCTACGACTTTGTCGTTTCTGGCAGTGACACGTCGATCATTGCCCAATCAAGTGCGTCGATTGTTCGTACCGCGCTTGGTTCACCTTAAATTGCGGGGACACAGGCATCGCACTGATGGCGCGCCTTCTCGAAACCTCGAGAAGGTAGGGCGCAGAAGAGCAATCTTGTGATAGAGGGGCGCACTGGCTGCGAGTGGGTTCATGACTATTTCAAACGATCACAGAGATCGATCTACGTTGTGCGGCGTCCCGAACGGTGGCCGTATAGATGGCGGCAATTGGGTTGGAGAAGAAGGTTCTCATAAGAGACACGATAACTACAATTCTAACCCTATGCCGACCGTCGGCAACGAAAATTCTACAGCAGACGGCGGAAATGGTGATTACGATAACGGCAGCCACGGATACGGTCCTGAAGACCATTACTATAGCATTGAAGACTGCGGTCACGGCGGCTATGAGATCATGCACGGCATATTGCCATTGGAGTGAATATCGTTGGATTGCCGTTAGCTTGATCGTCGATGTGTCGACTGCGACGTCCAGCTGCTTGCAAGGGTAAGGAGGGCGACACGTCGGAGGCAGCCTCAAGCCCGGGCGAGAACTGTCTTTTCAGGCGCTTGAAGAAGACGCTCCGGGAACGAGCGCTGGGCACGAGACGCGGCCAAGCTTACGCTTGAGGATTTTGAAGCCGAGTTGGGCAAGCGTTACCCCGTGATCGGGGCAATTTCGCGGTGGGCGGGGCAGCACATTATCCCGCTCTTTGCCTCCCCCCCGGAGATCCGGAAAATAGTTTGATCTACACCAACAACGCGGTTCAGGCGCTCAACGGTCATCGATCCAGTCCCAATCGATTGCGGTCGATGATCTGGCCCAACCACAATCTCCAAACTGCGCTCAGCCCAAATCAAGACTCCAAGTCAGAGGCTTACATGCTACCCACAGCCGACTATCGACCTTGGCAACGTCGCGGCTCAGGGGCCTTCTTTCACGTGCTCTTTCGTGCGCATCGTCCATATCTGCGAATGAACTAACAAAAGTAACACAAGCGACATCATTGCTAACGCCGGCAAGAGCATTGCTATCCTTAGCCCCCACACAGCGCAGACAGTGCCAGCAATAAGGGAGCCGATAGGGCCGCCGCCACCCATGCCCAGCTGAAACAACGACATGAGGCGCGCTCGGTGACTGGGCGGTGCCATGATTTGCACAATGGTCCGTGCCTGCGTCAGGGTAACGCCAGCCCCGAGCCCCCATAGAAAGTTCAGAGCGACGAAGACGGGAAACGGGGGAATCGTCGATAATCCCGTCAACACCAGGGTGCCGACTCCAACCGCGATCGCAATCACCCTTCCGCGAAGCACAAGGCGCCGCGCTACGCTGGCCATGGCAATGCTCGCGATGATCGTAGCGGCCCAGAAGGCGAAGCTGGTATATGCCAGTTCTGCCGAACTTCCTGCATACGCGTCGCGCACGGCAAGAGGGATCACAGCCATGAATGGACCGACATAGAATACGCCGATACCAAAGTTGAGCAGCAGGACTGGCCAAATTTGCTCTGATCGCGCGGCCTCCGATACACCTTCAGTTATACCCTGCCAAAGACTTCCCTTCTTTGCGTTCGAGCTGCGTGGTTGGTCAGATATCCAGAAAAGCGCGGCGCAGCCTGACAGCAGAACAATGCTATTCAATAGCAAGAGTGGCGGTGCGCCGAAGTGATCGGCCTGGGACCCGCAAGCAATCCCGAGTAGCTGGCCGACGAATTGCATCGCGGTGACATAAGCAACTGCCGACGGCAATTCAGCGCGTTGCACGATGGAAGGTAGGAGGGCATCTCGAGTTGGAATCGCGAAGGCACTAATTGCGCCCATCGTGACGCCATACCCAATTAGCAACGGATAGCTGAGTTCAGCCTGCCAGATCGCCCAAGCAAGCGCGAGCGGCGGCAGCGCATATAAGATGTGGTAGAGCGCTAGCAGGCGGCGGGGGTTTCCACGATCGGCAACAAGGCCGCCTAGTGGTAAGAACAGAAGGCCCGGTGCCATGAGCGCGGCTTGGGCAATTCCGACGGCAAACGCGTCCATCCGCAAAACGACCGCGACCAGCCAAGGGAATAGCACCATCTGTACACCAAGCGGTGCGAACCAGCTCGCTAACCCAGTGAGGTAGGCAGATAAAGCAAATCGGCTTGAACTCACAGGGCAATCCCTTTTGGCTGATACCAACCACCATCGATCTTCAGAAGGGAGGCCCTAAGCAGTCCGATATCGGTCAGAAGAGTAAGCCGCATCGAATGTCCCAAGTGTCAGGTGCACTAGGATCAACTACAACTTGCCGGATGTCAATTTTAAGTCTTCCCGCAGCAGCGGCGTGTTCAATAGCCGTTCATACTCGCTGACCGCGACGCGCCCCCTCCTCGGCCGCCATCGTTGGCTGTTCACGGCGATCTTAGTTTAAGACCGCGTGTCAGCTCTGCAGTCGTTACACTCACGCACTCCGGTCTGCCGGTTGCGAGCCTTGGGTACCGCGTTGGCGCTCCCGTTGGCTACGGCCTGCGACGTTTGATGGTTGTTAGGATCGACTGAATTCTCAGATGCAGCGCATAGCTCGGCCATTCCTGGCACCTGCTGGTTATGAAAAGCTACGTCTCTTCGCGGTACTCTCTTCATTCCGCTTCTTGTTGATGAGATTCAACAACTGCGCCGAGGCCCGCGCATCGCATAAGGCTCGATGATGATTGGCGAGCGAGATGCCATATATATCGCAAAATTTCCCAAGTCCGTAGGCTTGTGTCCCGGATAGCGCGGTTGCATTCCGGCGCACGTGCAGAGCTTGGGAAATCTGAAGCGCCGCGTGATCCTGTCGAATTCGTAGGCCATGAAACCGTAGTCGAAGCTGACATTATGAGCGACGAAAATGCTGTCACCCATGAACTCTATGAAACGGTCCGCGACCGCCGCGAACAAAGGTGCGTCCCGAACCATTTGGTTCGTGATGCCCGTCAGCTGAACGATCTTTGCGGGAATGGAACGCCGAGGATTGATGAGAGAATGCCACTCGTCGACGACACAGTGATTATGAACCTTCATCACGCCGATCTTGGTGATGCCATTCGACCAGGAGCCGGTCGTCTCGATACCGACCACCACGTAGTCCTGCTCGGGACAAAACGATAATCCACCCACCGATCTCAGCGATGATGCCGGCGGCGCCGAGTTGGCGAAGGCGGGTCAGCTGGTTGCGGCGATCACGTCCTCCTCGGCCTTGACCTCCATGAAGAACGCTTTGCCGTCCTGCACCAGCATTAGGTCGGGGAAACCGTCCCGCATGCTGCGGAAATCGTCGCTCGTGCTGCGGACGATGCTGGCTATGGCGGTCGGATCGAATCCTTCGAGCAGCGCGCGGAGCGCCTCCACTTGAACGTGATCCCAACTGAAGATCCCATTCGGGCCGCCCATTTTGCTGCGACGGTGCGTAGGATCAACGGAAGAGAAGCTCCGGACGCGATCGCGGCCAGCTTCTCGTCGATCGTCACGGCAAGGAGCCGACGGAAGCTACGGGGTAGCCAGTCGAACCCGCTGGGCATTGGGGCATCTCTCGAAAGTCCCTCGAGACGCGCTATGAATGCGTGATGATCCGGGCCAAGCGAAGGCGAAGCCGGGTTATCTTCCTTCAGACCCCGAGCGACGGTCCGGAGCGCTCTGTCCGGAAGCGGCCGTTGCAGCTTCAGGCTTCCTTGGCTGCGGCGGCATCCATGTGTCCACTTCGTCTGGCGTCGTCAGGGGCATCGCCTTCGATGTGGCACCGACCTCCGCATTCGGCTCGGTCGTCAGAAAGACGTAGAGGTCGTTGGTGGTTTCGCCCTCCTTGACCTTCCGAACGGCCGTCCAATTGGTCCAGATGCCTGCGATATCCAGCGAACCTAATCAGCTCGAGCGCGAGGCGTCATCGCGGCTAGGTTGTCGTTGACCAGGACCTTTCGGAAAGACCGTTCACTATTGCGCTCAAGCTCTAGCGAACGGGTTCGTGATGGACATCGGAGGGAGACCCGCCTCTCCTTTCGATCTGGGCACGTGCTTATCCTATTGCCTTTCATTTCAGGCGTGGCAAGCTGCCCTGACCGCGGACTGGATCCGCCAAATCAGTCGGGACGCGTCCTTGGCTGCAGTGCGCTAGACCAGCCACAGTACTGATAAGCTTTCGTATGTAACCTTATCAGTACTGACGACTAGAGCCGTTCGCCCGAGTACTTGAGCATCGGTCAAACTCAGCAGGTTCAAATCGCCGGACGCAACAGACGCTCCCGTAAACTTGTCCTCTTTTCCCCTCCACCAGCATTGCAGCGGTCCCAAGACGGCCGTACCACCACCGACCGCGCGTTTCTAATGCCCTCGTTTCGCGCCCGTCAGGTCAGCAAGGTGCTTGAGGGCAGAGCGGCTGGGCAGGAAAAAATATCCTCCGGCCCGCACCGCAACAAAATTTTGCAAGTCACCGAGCCGAACCGGGCCGGAGATCGTCGGAATGGTGAACGAACTATTTTTCGAATGCCAGGCTACGAGCGGGTCAGGCTCGTCTCTCAATCCGTGGAACGAGGTCGAATTCACCCAGGTCTGCTGGACGAACTCGAATTGACGATCGAGATCCGCACATAGGCAGGTAAACAGCAGTCCCTTCTCGACCTTGTCGTCGGCCGGCTTAGGTCGATAATTGTAAGTTCTTCCGCGCCTCAACAATCGATGACGGTTTGTGATCGCCTGCTGAGAAGAATCGTCGGGCTGCATGCTGTCGCGGGGATTGGCCCGTCGGATATGCGCACCAAACGGACAGCTCAGCCCCTGGGGATCATCCATCCCGTAGTTGAAATCATTGTAGGACATTTCCGAGTTCCTCGGGCCAAAGGGACCCATGCTGGACTCCGGGCGTTCGACCAGCGGCGTCCCGTTCGGCCATCGCCCCATCATTTTCGCAGCGATCCATTCGGCGGTCACGGGAGTGCCCGTGGCCTCGTCAAGACTTGGGTAGTACGCGTCGACTTGCTGGACCGTTTGATCGAGGAACGTCTTGAACTTTTCGACATCCTGCTCGAGTTGCCGAATGACGAGGAAGCTTCCATTGCGGCCGAAATCACGCGCTGCTGTGTTGGCTCCCTCGAACGAAGGGAAGCGGCTCGGAATCTCCTGCAGAACGACAGGAAGACGATTGCCCGGATCGGATTCTGCACGAACCGAGGCAGTCGGTGGATAGTAACCCTGATTGTTTCGATAACCGAGGATGAACTCGCCGGGCTCTAGGATGTCGCGGATCGGCGGACGTATCAAGAATCGCTTAGTTCCCCGGATCACCGGCTGGGAAATGCCGTCGCGGAAGCCAAAATGCTCGAACTTGAGCAGATTTCGCTTTTTTTGTGCGTCGCTCATTCCCTGTCCGGCATCGCCGTGAGCAGGCCTGACATGCCCTTTATAGCCGTCGTTCTCATCGCCGTCGACCGTTTCAATGGTGGCGTTGCCCTCGCTGTAGACGACTCGCTCCCTCAGCGGCTCGGTGACGATCGAATGGAGCAGCGCATGGTCGCGGCCGCCCAGCCTCGCGAGATGGCAGTCCAAGATCCGGTCACATTGCTCCCGATCGTTGCCATAGATGAGCAGGACGGCATCAGCCGCTTTCGCCCGATCATCGCTCGCTCCTTGGCCAGCGATCTCGGCATCTCGCCAATGCCAGCGTGCCGATGGTGAGACTTCATCGTCGCCGAGGCTGCGCCCGCGGTTGGTCATGCCCATGTTGAACGTCGCGGGGAATGTCGCCAGACCATCCTGTTTGTCCGGCCCGCTCAAACCAAGCCTGGCAAGGCCTTGCGCAGTGAAGGCGACGAACACGGCGCTGCGGGCCGGCTCAGTATTGGCCGGGAAAGCGTGGTCGCCAAACGTGATTGCGCCAATTTGGGGAGCGAGTTCTTCACCGAATGGTTCCGGCACAAGACTGTCGAGCCAATCGGCGCGAGCCGCACGACCATTCTCGTCGTCACCGGGAAGCCTAATCAGCGCATAATTCACGCAGTAAAGGTGCCTCTGCGCGCTAAAGACGAGCGACTGGACCTCGCTGCTTTCGATCGCATAGTCGGGTCGCGGGATCGAGCCAAAGCAATCCAGCCAAGCTCGCGCCTTCTCTTCGGTCATCGCGCGGGCGAGCCCGTCCCGGATTAGCGCGTTGTTACGAATCTGATCAGTGGTGAGTTTCGGAAACCGGCTGTACCAGAACGGTGCGAGCACCTGCTGTCGCCGTACCCAACGCTTGAAGCGATCGCCGTCCTGTGCGCCACCATAGATCAGGAACTTCGTACGCGGGAATCCGATTCCGTTGCTCCACGCGGCGGTCTGACCCTTCTGGGCTTTCATGATGAAGTCTTCGAGATAGCTTTCCCAGCTGCCGTCATAGTTGGCCTGAAAAATCAATTTTTCCCGGCCCGGTAGGCGGAACCACTTTGCATAGTGGATGGTGCCCATGTCGAGCACGAAGCCCGGACGGAACCAGTGCAGCACCATCTGCTTGATGACCCACAGTGACAGCGCCAGAGTCACCCGCCTGAACCAGCCGCGTTTCAGCTCGGTCACGGCCATGAAATGATTGTGGACGAAGCCAGGCGGGTCTTCCACCCGAGCAACCGCGCGAATTGCATGCAGGGGCGGATCCCTATCGTCGGGAACGTCTTTGAGGTCGTGATAGTAGAGCAGACCAATAAAGCCCGCGACGATCAGACCGATCAGCAGGGCGCTGGCAGCGATGCTGCCCGTCGTCGCGAGCAACACCCTGCCGGGCAGGCCGAACCAGGTCGGACCGACCGCCCAGAATATCGCTGCCCACAGCGCTGCACCGACCACGCCCAAGCCAAGGGCAAACCACCAGAACGTCGGCGACCAGGCGAACGCGACCACTGCGTCGTTCTTGGTGCGCGGCTTATAGTCCGAGATCATCAACCGCTTGCGGCTCGGCACGATCAGATAGTCGGCCAGCTCAGTTCCCGGCAGCGTCTCCAGCGGATTGCGGAAGTTGGTGGCACGAGCGCTCATAAACTCGGGGTACCGAACGAAGTTGCGGATATAGGTCAAGGCCACCATCGCGAGACTGCCGTATCGGGCGTGGTCCGACATCGACGCGTCCAGAGCCGCCTTTGAGAACGCGGCCAGCTTGTCCTGCATGTCGATGTCCGCGACCGAGAATTCGGAGGTACCCGCGAAATTCAGTCCTATCGTTCCCCATGGACGGGTTTGCAGGTCGCGCGAGTAGTGGTTGAGCACCGCTTCCAGCGTCTCGTCGGCGCGTGGCATCTCCTCTTTAAATTTTGTGTTGTTCCTGAAGATCGCCTCCAGGTATCCGCCCGCAGTTGTGTCGGCTTTGACCACGGACGCAATGGCGGCTGCCTGCGATCCGTCGACGTTCAACTCGAGCAGCAGTGTCGGCAACGGGGACGTGGCATCGCCGGCCTCGATCAGCGAAAGCGATGCGAAATGAACGATGTTGGTGGCATCGAGCTCCTGACGCAGATCGCGACCGGCGGAAGCGCCTCCGCTGCTACCAGCGGGGTTGCCGAGTGCGCTGATCCGCGACTCGATGTCGGCCCGCGGCGCATTGCCCGTCAACGGGGCGCAGATCGTCAGCATCGTCTGCATGCCGAGCGACACGGCGGGATCGAAATCCATATCTAGCCAGCGCGGGAATGGTCCTACCCATTTGATGCCGCCCCACCAGCCCCAGCTGGACCTGCGGCGCCGCAGGTCCTTCTGCGACAGCAAGACCATGAAAAGCTCGGTGATCTGCTCGATCGCAAGATATTTGCCGAGGCATTCATGGATGCCGATGCCGAACAGCAGGTCGGTCGACGACGCCTTGCGATCCGCGTCGAACCCGCCGGGAGACGTGATCTCGCGGCCGTCGCGCAGCGCCGACATCGTCGAGAGGACCACCGTCTTGCCCTCCGAAATCGTGCGGCGAAACCGTCCCGCACCCGCCTCGCCCTGCAGCCTCGCATATCGCCACTGCCCGGGCGCGAGCGCCGGGTTGAGGCGCGCCGCTTCAAGCAGAATCGACCGCAACTTCTCTCGCTCCGGACGTTCCAGCTTGGCAGCCTGCTGATCGGCCGCTTCGTCCGCGTTGCGGGCCACGTGCGCCCTCTCCTTGGCCTCGCGCATCGAGCCGGGCCGGCGCAGCAGCTCCTGCAGGATCTTGCCGGCAGCAAGCGTGTTGGTCGGAATGAACCCGGTGATCAAGCCCACCAGGATGGCGCGAATCCTTGCGTCGGTAACGGCGGCGGGATCCTTCTCCTGAACGCGCAGCAGCCTGCCGAGAACGGTATTGGAAATATCGGCATCCCTGGTCCGCCGGTCCCTTATCGCTTTAATGGAATTATCGATGACATTGCGGACGCGTGCGGCACCGTTGAGGGCCAGCCGGCGGGTGGCTGGGACACCGGTTGGATCCGCGAACAGCAGGGCCGAGACTGACATCGTCCATTCGGCGAACGCGTCGGGATCCTCGACCGTCAGTCCGAAATATTCAATGCAAGTTTCGGTCGCGATCCTCGTAATGTAGTCCTTCATCACGTCGATGCGGCCGCCGGAAGAGCGGATCAGCGCCTTGGCAAACCGGTTGGTGAGCAAGGCGATCCGCTCGGGATCGCTCCTGTCGACGACGGCCGGCAGCAGCTTATCGTCCTCCCAGCCTAGGACGGTCTTGATGAGCTGCCGCTGTTCATCGTGGCGGCCCCCCTCGAGACCAAGGACGAAGTTCTCTCCGCCGGCAAGCTTTTGCATCTCCCGGCCGAACGGCACCTCGAATGTGTCAGGATCCGCCAATATCCTCCGAACATCTTCGGCGCGCGTGATGATGACGTAGGGGCCGATTGTGGCAACGGGCCAGAACGTGCGAAGCAGGAAAAGCGCCGGTGGAAGCACGACTCCGATTAGCCAGACCTTGAAACGGTGCGACCAGGTGTCCGCACCGATCTCATCGAGATTGAAGGGCGGAAAGCGAAGGCCCTCCTCCTTAGGATCCTCAGCCTGCGCCTGCTCGATGGCGGCGTAATATTTCGACTTCAACATCGGTCCCCTGACGAATTTTTGAGAATAAATGAACGAATATGACGTAATTCATGCGTTTGCGTCCTGATCGTCGTTCGTCAGCCAGTCAGCCGGGCTGCCGGGAACGCGCTTCAGGCCTTCGACAAAATGATCATTCCAGCTGCGATCCACAAACGGCAGCCAATCGACGTAGTGACGTGAAAATTTCGGTTTGACGCGCAACAGCTCCGTCAATGAATCGCGGGCGGCATCCAGTTCGCCCGCCCTCGACATCGCATTAATCCGAATCATGTGCGCGTACCAGTAAGCCGGACGACGGGCGATCGCATGGTGCGCGTGCTCGATCGCCTCGCTCCAGCGGCCGAGCAGCGTGAAGGACAGCGCGAGTTCCGCAAGCGTGTAGAAATCGTGAAGATCGTTGGAGTTCAGCCGTAATGCTGCATGAAGGTGCGGCAAAGCCTGCTCTGGCTCGGCAGAAAGGTTGAAGCTTCCGCCCAGGTGCGCGCGTGCGAGCGCGAGGCTCGGGTTCAGCCCGATCGCGCGCTGCAGCAGCTCTCGCGCTGCGATCGGATGCCGCAGCCACATATCGGCGATTCCGGCCAGCATGTAGCCCCGGCCATCGTCGCGGTCGGAATAGATCGCCTCCTGCGCCAGCTTCCTCATCTGCAGGATACGCTCTTCGGACTGGCGCTCGGCCCAGATGGACCAGCCCATTGCAAACGTCGCCTGGATAAGGGCTTCTGAAGAATGCGGATCGAGCTCGCGGGCTTCGGCAAACAGCTTCTGCGCCATATCGGAATCGGCACGCGTCAGCCGGTTGAGGTGCCAGCGCCCGCGCCAGATTAGTTCGCTGACCGAAAGGTTGTCATGCCGCTTGCTCCGGGTGCGGACCTGTTCGGCATGATCAATGCGGGTTTCCAGATGCGCCACCAGTTCGGTCACGAACTGACCGAACGAGTCCATCGAGAGCAGTGACTTGAGCTCGAAACGCTGGGTCCAGACCGTATGCCCGGTGGAAGCGTCGACAAGGCTGGCGGCGATCAGATACGCATCACGGTCGCGGCGGACACGACCTTCCAGAAGATATCTCGCGCCCAGGCTCTTGCTGACGAGCTTTCGATCGGCACCTTCCGGGAACGAAAAGCTGGAATTGCGCGCGATCACCGGCAGCCAGCGGACGCGCGACAGGCGATCGATCAACTCCTCGCTGATGCCCTCGGCCAGATAATCATATTGCGCATCGCCGGTCGTGTTGAGGAACGGCATCACGGCAAGCGCCGCGCTGCCTTCGAACCCGATGGGCGGCTGCGAAGTGTCGACGATGTGGGCGGGCAGTTGCGCGGCCGCGCGAGGCCCGTCCGTGCGGAGATTTGCCGCAGAGTCCGTCTCGCGCCGGTCGCGTGCCGCGCGCGCCAGCCCGCTCCTTTGCTCCCGCAGCCAATCCTCGAAACCGTCCTCGCCGGCGATATCGATACCTTCGAGGAATTCGCTGGTCACGGCTTTCGCTGGTTCGCGCCAGACATCGACGTCGATCAGGTCGAGGCGGAGCCTGACCCGGTCGCGCTCGCAGATCAGAAGCTCGTCGGAGTCGCTGTTCAGGCGCTTGCGCAGGTTCGACAATTCGCGCCGCAGGCTACCGCGGCCTTCAGTGTGCTGACGCTTGCCCCACAACTTGTCCTGCAGCCAGCTGCGCGTGCGTTCGCCGTCCCTGGCCATGGCGAGCATTGCCACCACCGCAACCCCCTTCTTGCTGGGGATTTCTATGCGCTCGCCTTCTGGTCTCAACAGCCGGAAGGGTCCCAAGAGCCCCAGCGAAAACCTCTTAGCCGCACCCATCATTGCCGAATTCGTCCTCGCGCCCAAGGCGATGATACCAGTTTTCACACCTCAATCACGCTTTTTTCACGAAGCAGGAACCCTTTGTTCGCGAATTGCGGACGGGGGGAGACGAACAGTAGGCCCAACTGCAGCGTGTCTCGCGTCAACCGGCGATCGGCCGCGGTTATCGACCCAATGGTGCATAAGGGGTAGTCACATGGATATTACGGCCGCAGAATCCACGATGAAGAATGTTTTGGATCTTTATTACAGTTGGTTGATTGCGATGATCGGACCGAAAGGGACCGACAAGATCGCCCTGATGAGCACGATCACGACGCACGACGTGATCGCCGAAGCCCCGCTGTACACCAACTTCACGTTTAGGCAGTTCGCAGATCGCACGATCTCGATTTCGCCGGAGGATTTCGGACCCGGCAACACCAACGACCGGTTTTCCCGTCTTTACAAACGAGTTGTTGAAACCGCGGCAAGCGACCTGTACGCGAATGCCTCGTTGAGTTCCGAACAGCAAAGCAGGATTGACAAGTACACCGGAGACATCACGGAAGCAGTGACAGAGATCAAGAACGTCCGCACGGCCAGTCTGAAGGAGTGGACGGAATACTGGAAGAGTGCCGGCCTGAAGCCAGACACGCCCCAGTGGGTTCTTGAGCAGGCGAAATTCTATCAGCCCTACATTTCGCTTATCAAGGATCAGCGCGACAAGATTGTCCAGGCGCAGTCAAAAAAGCGGGCAATCTGGCTTTCGGTGTTCAAGGACGACAAGCCCGCCCAGCAATTGGCCGACGTCTTTGAAAGGACGATCGCAGAGGACAATCAGCAGGCGCTGCCTTCCGACATCAATGTCGAAACCAAGTATAACATTGACCCGATCAATATCGGGGCGGCGGCAGACTCCGGAATTTACGCCTTCGAGAAAGAGCTCGGCATGCTGCCAAGCGGAACGTTGACGAAGATGCTGAACATGAAGGGTGAGCGAGGTGAGAAATTCCTGAGAGACGTCCAGGAAACTCATAATCACGATTCTGAATGGCACGCCAGCGCAAGCGGTCGCTGGGGCTTGTGGCACGCCGGCGGCAACGCACAGCAGGAGGAACATTTCCGTCAAAGCCTGCAGAATCTGGAAAGCATCGAAATCAGCTGCGACTACATGGGCGATTATTGGGTCAACAGGCGCGACTGGTTCAGCTCCACCATCCTGACAAACAAGTATGTCGCGCCAATGCTGAAGAATGACCCGCAAACTGCCGCCCGATTGGCAATGTGCATCTCGTCGATGGTCATCGTCCGTGGTCTGAAGGTCAAATACTATTTCAAGAGCGTGAATGACACCACCGTCTGGTCGTCCTACTCCTATAGCGGCGGCGGTGGTTACGGTGCGTTCGGCATCGATTTCGGTAGCGTGTCGGGTGGATCGTCCGGCAACAAATATGATCACACGATTGACACCAATGAGAAGTCAGTCACATTCTTCGACGGACCCGACGTTTGCCGCTTGCTGGCATTGCGGGTTTCGACATTGCTTCCGGTGTCTCCGGAGCGCCTTGCCCTCACGAGCCAATATCTCGAAGACACCCCGGTTGGCCAGGCGGTGCTGGCTGCCTGGAAAGATGGTACAGCGATTTACGGCGAAATGCCCGCTGCAATCCAGGCACAGCTGGAGCTGAAGTAGCCCATGCGCCTGGCCGGGAAACTCTCCGCGGTGACGGCGATGCTGTGGCTTGCGTCGGGGACCGCGCAAGCCATGCAATGTCCGAACGCAAACCTGAACCCCTTTGGTTGGGTCAGCAACTGCGGTTGCTCATCACCGCGGCCTAGGCCGCCACCGCCGCCGCCGACAACGGGCGTCACCTATCCAATCTGCTTCTACGATGTCGAACTGGGCGCTGTTGAAGCCGCGAAAGCCGCGTGGCCGGGATACGCCAAAAAGCTAGAAGCGGTGTTGTTGGGGCGCGTGCAGAATAAGAAGAAGGTCACGATCTTGAGTTCGCGGTCGGCCGTTGCCTGGACCACGACCTACGCGCATCGGCAGCTGGCCAAGGTCTGGCCGGAGATCGCTTGCGTCGGGCGATCGGGAGGGGGAGCCACCGAGGAGCAGCGAAAGCGGTGCGTAAAATTCGTCGCGATGACGCTGAAGTCACGATTGGACAAGGGGCCTGTACCAGGCGAAGCGGAAGAGCCAGTTTGTCAGACCTTCCTCGGCGTGCAGTAACCGAAGCCGAAATGCAGGAGTGATATGGTGAACGGACTGGCTGGCGGAATAGTTGCGGGTGTTGTCGCGTTGCTGGTGTTCGCGTCGAAGCCGACCGGCGCGCTCGCTTACAACGACGACATGCTGGGCCCCGGCACCAAGGTTGCCGGCGCGCCGTTCGTTACGGCAGTGCTGCTGGAGCGATCGCCGACCGTACTGAACTCCCTGCTGTCCACGGAAGAAAGCAGAGCCGCCAGCATGGAATTTGCCGGTGCAGACTCGGTCAAGGCTTTAGTTTTAGCCAAGGAGAAGGACGCGAATGTACGACTCGCCGTCGGATTTTTCGTGGCTCCTTTCGTAAGTGCGACCGGGATACGCGCGCTGGAGCCTCTGCTGAAGAATGCTCCATCGGCGGGAGCTCACGCGACGTTCTTCCACGCGCTCGATGTCCTCGTTAGCACCGGACTGCTGGTTGGCGGAAGTAACGCGGTGGCGGAGATTATTGACGTCACGTTTGGCGGTGTTTTCGAGCCATCCATCGCGTGGCTTGAGGCCATCCGCCAAAAGTCGCGGCCTCGAGCGCAGATCTATCACTCGACCTCCGTGACGTAAGGGAAGACCACCATGCACGCTCGTATTGTACCCACCGCGGTAATCGCGTTCGCTTGCTCGGTCATCGGAGCTTATGGCCAGAGCTCATCTGCCGGAGCACCCCGGGAAGCAGCTCCCACTATCGATCAGCTGCTTGCGCGCGTGCCTGACGAAGTGAGGTGGCAGGCCCTTGCGCCGGATCTACAGGCAGGGTTTGTACAACGCGCGTCAGCGCTTCTCGCCCACGACCGGCAATCGTGGGGTACTTCCGGATTGCAGCAGAAAGAAAATTTGCTGCTTTCCGGCGCCACGTCCGCGATGACCGAGAACATCGATCGCGTTCTCAGTATCACCTACGCCTCCGAGCTGCCCGATGGGTTCAGGATGTCGCGTGATGTCGCGAACGCCGATCTCAAGCGCCAGCTGATCAGGATCTATCTGGCGATCACGGAGGGGCGCGGATTCATGCTGAACAATCATCCCGAGTTCATGGCGTGGGACGGGATGCCGGTAAAGGATCTGTCTCTCATCGATCACGAGAACTTCAAGGCAATGTCCCTGTGGTATCGGCAGATCGACGATGGCTTGCGACGAATACCGGACAGCAATCTCTCTCTCCTGGAACAAGCCTTGCGCGCGAAGTCCTATTTTTCGACGAGGGCGGGAAAATATTTCGACAAACCTGCCGTCGCGGTCAACGGTTCTATTAACTTTTCAAACCTGTATTCCCGCCCGGTCGAGCAACGTCCGTTCCCGGATGACACCGCTTTGCTCGATGCCTACAACGCCTCGATGTTCGCGGAATTCCGCGAAGTCAACGTCGGTACACTGGATTCGTTTATCTATGATTACGAAAGCGAGTTCAACGCTGCGTGGCTGAAGAAGCAGGGAATGTCGGAAGTCCTTGCCAACAACGTCCTCAAACTGGCGAGGCTTTACCGCTCCCGCGTCCAGGAGTTGCCCGAGAAAGGCAAGCGCTGCACTATCTTCTCGCCTGCCGAGCGGAGCGCTTATTGGGATGCCTTTACGGGGCGGCAAATTTCCAACGCCGACGGCGTTGAGACAATGCAGTCCTATGCAGGACTGTATCAAAGCGTTGCCGCGCAGCGGCTCGCCGCCATGAGGGGCGTCGCACGCGCAAGCTTAGAGCGATTGTTTCCCGACGGCTCGCCCATGCTTTCGCTCAAGCAGAGAAAGCAAATCGCGGACAAATTAAAACAGGAGGTGCGGCCGGCGGCGATAATGGATACACTGCTTGCCGCCCTTGACGAGGTCACGGGCAATCCGTCTGCTTCGATGAAGGTCAAGGAGGTCATTGCGCAGCAACCGACTGTCGGTGGCGGCTACTCACACGGTCAAACCGTAAGGAACGAGGACAGAGCACAAATTATCGACATGTGGAACAAGATACGCGCGTTCATCAAGCGTGAATACAGCGGCTATCGCGTGGACATTGCGGCGCTGATTCCGTCGGAGCCGACGATCGTGACGATCGGGCAGCTTCAGTTTACTATCGGTGGCCAGGTCAACCTGGCGTTGGAGACGAAGTGGAATCTTGCTAGCTTCACCTCGACCCTCATGCACGAGATCAAGCACGCGATCGACCAGAATTCACATGCCGCGGTGGAAGGCGCCGCCTGGGAGGGCGCCGCTACGTCGATTGAACGTCAGGTCTGGCCGATTTTCATCGAAGAAGCCATGGCGAGCCAGGCCGCGCTTTTGCCCGTTGCAAGGTTGATGACCGAGATCGACAACGTTCGCTTCACCGCCACCACCGACGCAACGCTCAAGATCTTCCTGCGCGAGAGTTGCAGCGACGATGAGTTGGACACGATCGCATATGCCGAGAACATTGTCCGGGGTTACGGTTACGGTGACCCCGCGGTGTTGCGGCTGAGGTCACGCCGCGCACATTCGAACTCGCAATATCTGCAGTATGACTATGGTCTGGCGATGTACACCGAACTTCTGTCCTTTCTACAGAGCGGCATAGGCCCGACGCCTCGCGTGGACGCCTACCTCTTGCAGGCGTGCGGGATGCCCAATCCGAAGAAGCTCCCTTCTAGCGTGGACAATTTAAGGGCATGTATCCGCGATCGGAAATCTTAGAATTCACTTCGCCGGGCATCCTCGTGAAGAGCGCTATTCCCGCGTCATACCTTGTCAAAGATCAGCGATCCGATTCCCGGTTGCCTAGTTTTACTGTCAGTTGGTCACTGGTAAGGTTTGCGACCAAAGCTTATCAGTCCGCATCCGAACATCTGAGCATTTGCTTATCAATCACTCCTATCAAGACCTCACATGCCTCTCGATAAGGGTGCTTCAGTAGGCGCGCGCGAAGTCACCCGCCTGCTTGCCCTTGCGGTCTGGCTTGAGGGGGTCCCGCGCCGTTATCCTCGGGCTTGGCCTCGTCTGGGGCGGAAGCGAATTGACTCCTTGTGGGTTACGATTCTTGAAGTTCTGGTAGCGTTTGTGAGTTTGGTGATTTGTAGGCGTCCGACATCCCCGGTGCGTGCCGCCAAAGCGGAGATGCCGGGGATTCATCAAGCCCCAATTGGCGACGTGCATTTTTGCTTTTGACGTATACATCCGGTTGACTCATCCTTTCTTCTGCGAATGAAAAGATATGACTGTGCATCAAGAACATTGGCCCTACTACCCTATCGAACATGCATCGGCCCCGAAGCTCGCTACGGCTATCGCACGCCGCATCACCGTGTCCGCTGTTTTTCTTCTCGCTCTTCAGTGCGGTGTAGATGCCCTGTCCTGCTGGGCGGCGGACTGGCTAATTTAAAGGCCCCAAGGGCGAAGAACCGGTCGAACAGCCCACGGTTGAAGACGCGATACCCTACTAGCGGAACGCCCCAGCTTTTGTATGCTGGGGCGTTTCTAATCGAGATGGGTGGGATACGTGCTCTACTATTTTCTGCATGTTGTCGTAGCATTGATTATCGTCGCGCTTCTGGCAGCGAGCGTGATAGTTATAAGGCAGTTCGATCCGGCAAAATTTGGAGACCATATAGCGCGAACTCTAGTGGGTATTGGTATCGCTATAGGTACCGTTTTTGCTGCCGTGATGCTGTTCAACCTGCAGCTCGACGAACGTGACCGCCAAGAGTTAAAGCAACAGCGCTTGATATTCACCACGTTCTTGCGCTCGAAGATCATGGAAGCGCAGACCGCTATTAAATCCAAACGGGTTATCTATGAACTCAATGACGCGCTTTTAGCTAACCAACTTTTCGTCCGATGCGATAAAGACAACGACTTCTGCGAAATCGAGGCGACCTCGCAAGATGCTGCGGGTCGGCATCTGCAATATTTCCTCGCAAACGGAATAAGCATCGAATACGTCTTACCCGCCAATCGTGCTGATGTCTCGGGGTTAATGCGATCCACCCCGCGTGTCCAGGAATAGTACACGCATTGGTACAGCCCCTTCGGGGGCTTTTGATTAGGTGATTTATGGTTCAGAAGCGCTGCCTTTACCTGTCGACGCTTGGCGTTGGAGATAGCCCTCCAAACGATGGCGCTGAGGTGGTCTTCGAGACGCTCGTAGCTCCAGTTATGCGGATCGACTTCACCGATTTCGAGGTTGTTCGTTACCAACTCGAACAGACTCGCGGGACAATAAGTGAGAGGGTCTTGGAAGAAGTCATCTCCGCTGATTTGGTGATCGCCGACCTTACCGACCTCAGCTTGAACGGGTTCTATGAGCTGGGAGTGCGCCACGCCACGCAGCTCCCAACCGTACTGATGGCCCAAGCTGGCCACCCGCTGCCGTTCGACCATCACGAGTTTCGCTTTGTCGTGTACCAGTACGGGTACCGAGACGACGAAATGGAGCAAAGGACGCGTGAAGAGCTGATCAACGCTATCAGGGACGTTCTCCAAAAGCCTCACACCATCCCGGGTGTGAAGGTTCCTGCCCAGAAAAGGTCACCGCGCGAGACGCGCCGTGAATTGGCTGCGCGGATACACGAATCAGCGGATGCATTGCAGTCCTTGCGAATAAATTCGGCCAGCGACGTTGTGGCCTCTCTCCAAAAGATCGCCAATGACCTTGACTCTATCGAGGACGAAAAGACCCAGCCTGCCATCAGAGAAGCCGGCGAGAGAGTTCTCAAGGTCCTGGCGCGAGTCGCGGATCAACTCGCAACGGTAAAGGGCGCTAGGATAATCGTTGCCGGTATCATCTCTCTGGTACTCGGAGGTGCAGGCTTTCCAGCCATAACTGTGTACGGGCTGACGCTCGCGTTCTGGCAGGGTCCGGAGATATTCGCAAAGGCTATCGAAGCTCTGACCAAGAGAAAGTAATCATGCGCTATTTGCCCCTCATTTTCCTTTTGCTGAGCGCCACCTGGGCCGATGCTGAGACCGTCGATGTGAAGTACCGCGGCCCGGTCGATCTCAAACCCTTCGCCTGCCAGGACATCACCCGGAGCAGTGTCGTGAACCGGCTCTGCTACGACGCTTCAAACCAATACGCCATCGTCCAGCTGAAAACGCCCTACTACCACTACTGCGAAATGCCTAAGGCGATAGTGGATTCTTGGCTGGCAGCAGATTCCATGGGGCGATATTACAATGCCAACATCAAGGGCTCGGGTAAGGACGGGCCCTACGACTGCCGGACACACAAGGTGCCGGCGTACTGAGGCTTCAAATGAATGGTTGGCAACGGATCGGCGTCCTTCTCTCAGTCCTCTGGATTTTGGGCGGAGGGTTTTATCAGCGAAGCTCCGACATGCAGCGGGCTGGTGATATGGGAGGCTTCGCCATGCGCACCTGCATCGAGACGCAGAAGCTGAAGGGCTCCTACGACTTCTCGCGCTGCAGCGACGAGTTCGACAAGACGTTCCGCGTGTTCGCCGATCCCAGTTGGGGGGACGTGGCCATAGTGGCTTTTGTCCCTGTCCCGATCGCCTGGCTGCTGGTCTATATCGTGGTCTGGCTGACACGCTGGATCAGGCGCGGGTTCGCCGGGCAATCGCGATAACGACCACGATCAGGACCGCAGCCCCGATCGCCCAGACACCATCGGCGCTGATGCTTGCACCCCAGAGGTTGACCAGAAGTTTGTCCGACATGGCACAGTTCTCCCTAAAAACCTGAAGACCTGTGTTTCCGGGGGACAAAGATTCATACCAACCCGGCCTGACAAGCGCGAGGGTATTTCAAAATTATTTTAGACGGTCGAGAACCCGCCTCAGCCACTCCGCCCTCCTCGGCGCCAGAACAGCCCCGTAACCAGTCGGGGCTTTTCAATACAGCAGCCTCGGCACCAACAGTACGGCCAGGACAATCACGATTGCCGCCCCGATCCCCATCCACCCCTTGGCATCGACGTTAACCCCAGGGCCTTTGAACTTCAGGTGGTGGTCAGACATCACAGAACTCCGTTCGATTGCCTTCAACACGAATTTAAAGCAAACCGACGCAGAGAGATCTGAAATCGACCGAAAACCATGGGTTTCTTACGGGATTTGGCGCCTTCGTTCTACACCCCGAACATAGATCTCTCGTACTCCGACATCCCCTCAGCCAACACTCTTCCCAGAACGCGACTAAACCAGCTTTCACGCTTCTGGTTCATGCCTACCGTCATCCATGGTCCAGGAGTTATTTCCAGCGCCCGCCATTGGTCCCTGACCAGCTTTGCATGTGTGACACCGTGTCTGATTTCAAACCTGTCGTGGTCGGCGTCGTATTCGAGGTGCGCGCTCTTGGATAATCCGACCGCGAAGAAGTGGTGGGCTTTTAGCGCCCCACCAGTTTCCCAGAATGCAACGCCCCGAGGGTGGGAGCGCTCAACGGCGCGGAGTTTGGGATAGATCGGACACGGGACCCACTTGTCGCGCAGATGGGCGCCGAGCTGGTCGAAGTATCGGTTCTCAGCGGCGCTTGGCTTGCTCACCAGTTGTTCAGGCGTCGCAACAGCCAGCGCTTGATGATGTGCTTTAAGCGCTCTCGTTTGGTCGTGGCCTCATTCCAATACGACTTCATGAGGAACACTTCGCCCTGCAAGCTTACGAGCTTGTCGAAGTAGAATGTTTCTTTGCCAATTTGAACGGGCCTATTCATGACCGCAGAGTTCTCAATCTCGAAGCGTCGGCCCGACAATTCGCTTATCAGCTGCCGAAGAGCCAATTTCGCTGGCGTCTCCAAACAATCCCCGTTGCGCTTACGAAACCTCCAGAGAGCGTGCTGTGTGGCGTAGATCGTTATCAAGCATTTTGCTTTCCTTGGTTCATCATCTCGTAAATTTCCAACTCTGACTTGTCGGGGGGTTTCCTCAACAGTGTCATGTATTCCCTGCGCTTGTCGGCATCGACCCTTTCGGCGTCTGTTGTTTCCCGCACCTGGATTTCACCCTTGCCGAGCGGTGTTGGCTTTTGGAACGTCCCCTCACGCCGGCACCAGTTGCGCCACGTTGCTTCCCAATCGGCTTTGATTCCCTTTGACTCAGGTGCGGCCTTCCAGTGGTCGCGGAAAACATCGAAGACGGCATTGCAACGGTCAGGCGACCACGTGAATTGTTCCTGCGCCCACTTGAACCAGCCAAGGTCAAGATGCCTGTTCTTTTCCAAGAAGGCTTCGAGAGACTGAGCGCGCCCTCTCTTTTCAGTCTTTATCTTTTCAGGTTTACTACTACGGGCGGGTTCTCCGCTGCGGTCCGACCGCGACGGCTCGGCCGCGACGGAAAATCCGCCACGGTTGAGCATCAGCTCGTATTCGTAGGGTTTGAATATCCCGCCTGGGCCTTGCCCGCCTCCCGAACGAACGACCCAACCAGCAGCAGTCAGTTCGGCCATAGCGCTACGAACGGCATCCTTGCCGTCGTTGCTTTCGCGCATAAGGCAATCGTTATAGAAAATCCAACCGTCAGGCTTGGAGAACATGATGCAGTAGAGACCCTGGTCAGCCCTTTGTCGCGCAACAGGTCGTTGGGTATTGCTGTGAAGTCAGCCGAGGGGCGCTTAAGCTTGTTCACTACTATCGCCTTTCGCGCTGTTACAGCTCCAGCATAGCGCTTGATAATTATCGAATGCGCACTCTCCACCTTGGCTAAACGGGATGACGTGATCTACGCAGAGCCGATCGGTGGATTGGCAACGTACGCACCGATAATTGCTTTTGGCGAACACTCGCAACGCCATCTCTCTGCTGACCTTCTTTCGCTTGCGCTCATATGGCCGAGGCGGATTGAACTGCAGGTAGTCGCCGCTGTGACGACCATGCCAAATCGCATGGAGCTTTTCGATACACTTCCCGCAAAATCCGAGAATCTGATACTCAAACCGCCCATCACCGTGTTGCGGGTGAGGCTTTGGGAACCTCTCTTTGCAAAACGTGCAAGATTTTCTATCCCGAACATCATGCGTCTCCATGAACTCTTTGAGACCAGGCGGTAGATGCGACCATTTTGTCCAAGCCATTGGAATCATCCCTTCGCTGAGATTTTATTGTTTTGCGTCACCTGTTTCCAGCTCCAGACGCGGCTCATGCAGCCACCTCTACTCTATCGAGCAACGTAAATTCGCACTTATCGCGAACTCTCTTTTCAGCAATTCGAGCGTAATCCGCATTCAGCTCTATAAGGATCGCATGCCTGCCGTTGTCATTTGCAGCCAACGCGACTGTGCCAGAGCCACCGAACGGATCCAAAACAGTGCCGCCGGCCGGACAGCCCGCCAAGACGCAGGGTTCAACGAGATCGACCGGGAATGTCGCAAAGTGGGCGCCGCGAAACGGTTTGGTACTAATCGTCCAGACACTGCGGCGATTACGCAGCACGCCGTCGCCGACGGCCTTCATACTACCATTTGTCTTTCCGGGCACCCTCGATGAGCCTTGTTGCGTCAGCAGAGTGGGTTGAGCCAGCCGCTTCTTCGTGCTGGCTGCAACCGGCTCTTTCACGCTCTCAGCGTCGAAATAGTACCTGTCGGATTTTGTGAGCAGGAAAAGGTACTCATGCGCTTTGCTAAATCGATCACGCACGCTCTCGGGCATTGGGTTCGGCTTGCTCCAGATGATGTCTTGCCGGAGCATCCAACCGTCCCTTTGGAGAGCGAACGCCACGAGCCAAGGAATGCCAATCAGGTTCTTGGCAGGCAATCCCGACTTATTCTTCGCGTGCACTGGCATATGATCGTTGCGAGACTGCTTAGGCCAACGATCAGCGTCACGAGCACCACAGCCGCCCCCTGCGTAGCTGTCGCCGACATTTAGCCAGAGAGTGCCGTCGTCACGAAGGACGCGTCCTACCTCGCGAAAGACGGTCACCAACTGATCTACGTATTCTTCGGGGGTTTGCTCTAGCCCAATCTGCGCGTCATGTCCGTAGTTGCGCAATCCGAAATACGGGGACTTGTAACGACGCAATTTACTGACTGCGTCGGTAACGTTTTAAGGATTTGCCGGCAATCACCGACGAGAATTGTTGCATCCAAAGCTCCAGTCTTTCATTGGCACCAGTCAGTTTGTCTTGCCGAGGCCGCACCGACTGGAATGCGGCCTCTTGAAAACAGCCTGAGTCCAATCAGCGAAGCCGTCAACGACATCTGCAAAATAAATTTGCACTCAGGATTCCGGCTCGATAGATTCCGCCCATGATGCGCACCATCAACACCATGCGGAAATTCAAGTGCTCAGCGTGCGAAACGCCGACCGTCTGGATGTTTTTGAAGAAAGACCTTTGCCCCGCCTGCTACATTATAAATGTCAGCAAGCTCGAAATCACTATGACCGTTGATGGTGTGCCTGTGCCGCGCAAGACGCGCACCGGATGCACACTCCACTAGACGACCACGCCGAGACGGCGCAAGATTCTCACCTAACCAAACATCTTCACCCTTTTCACCATCGTAGCGATTCCACCCGTGGAGCAGCGACGAGGGGTATCACCGCGTGAACGGGCTCAAAGAAGCGCGGTGTAGCCTGATGACTTGCAATGTTGCGATGGTGAAATCTAACCGGAGGCTTCAATGCCGTTTGAAACTCGCCCATGCACCTGTGGGTCAGGACTCCAGCCTTACTGGGAGAACGACGCACGAGGAATTCCTCTCTGTCGCGTCTGTGACAAGTGCGCAGAAGAAAAGCTTTCGGGATACCGCCCGGAAGTTCTGACCGACAGCAACTATCACGCTGACGAACAGATAGAGCCCGACTGATGGCGAACATGCATCGCCATTGGTACCGATGCAACGTGGGCCACCAACACAATCAGTGGACCACCGAAGGCCCTGAGCCGACCAACTCGCCCTGCACTCTGTGCGGGTTGCTTCAAGTCCCCTGGGCGAGTGAGGACATGACGACGGCCAAGTTCAAGTCGGACAACGGCGTTGTAGATCCACCGCAGCTCGACCTCTTCCGCTGAAACTCAATGAACCGTTGTGACCCGCAAAGCTTCTCGCTTGCGCGGGAAGACGCGGGCTATTGGAGACGCCCATGAAACAGTGCTCGAAGTGCGGTGCTGCGTACGAGGACGTTCTGCCCTTCTGCCTTCGTTGCGAAGGCTACGAGGCCATCAGCTACGTCACCGTGGGGAATTACGTCTCGGTGACTTACCGCAAGAAATCGCCTCCGACCATGTGGAGAGAAGATGACGTACAGCATTAAGTTCGAGTGTGTCGCAAATCCCTGGAATGCCGGCGTCATCATTTTCGACGACGGCCAGGCGAAGCTCAACCGTCATCTCCTCTCGCCCGACCGGCCGGTGTTGGTTCAGCTTGAAGGTCTGACTCCCACGCCCGAGCAGCTTGAAATGGCCCGGCACCTGTGGGGACGGCTTTATGAGGAGATGGACTTCCGGGTGGCAAGTTTCTGTCCTGCCCTCTTGCCCCACAGCCAGACCATCATGGCGCCCACGAAGATCCCCGCTTAGGCGGGGATTTTTTATAAGCCGCTCAGCATTGGCGCGCTGATTGGGAAAGCAAGGCGCTGGATTCGCTCATGAATCTTGCGGCGCATTAACCCTTCATTTACGTAACCGTCGCATAGTGACTAATTAAGTCCATTTTTACTTTGCGCGTTTACGCTTCTTCCAAGAATGCGGGAGCGCGTAAATGTTTGAGCCCCTGATCTACCTGCTGTACGTCGCGGCAGGCCTGACCATATTTTTTGGATTGTTGCCTTTGGTCGTGAGCATTGCCTATCGCGGCAATCCACCGCCACACATCGACAGGATTCTTCAGCGGTACCTTGAGTTCTCGGCGTTCGGTGCCGCGAGCATTTTCACGCCCCTTAGATCGATGAAGGCCAAAGACAAGATCGAACCACCAGATAAGGGCTAGGGGCGCTGCCCCCATCGCATCAAGGGCATCCAAACGTCTCCCTACGGGCTGCCCGCGTTCGGAGCCTCCCTTGACGCGATACCCCCGCTACTCGCCGTGATGGCAGGGGTGATGCCCGCATCACCCTTTTTTATTTCTCCACTCCCGGTAAGCTCCCCAACATAGATACGCGACGAAGCATCCAGCTAGGAGCATCACGAACACTATTCCTGCGTTCCAACCGAAATACTCACGCCATGCGATGACAGGCAGGATGATAACTGTGATGACCGCAGCAACTGCTGGCGGGTTTGAGATGAGCGTTCGTCCGCTCATAAATTGCCTTGAGCCGAGAGATACAAAGAAGAGAATTGCTAGGTAAATCGCGCCGAGCCCCAGCGCGATACTGAAAAGCTGCTGCATTTTGTAGTCCCCGATCGATTAGTATGCAGAACTGTCGACGGAAATCAAAGGTTGTGCGCTGATTTCAACGCGCACTCTTCATGGTTTGGGTGTTGCCGGAATGGGGCTCTCTGTTGCAAGAACGCCCCATTCCACACGGGTTTGATGATTATTTTGGCAGACCGCGTGACAGGTTGACGAACACGGAGCAGGATTCTTTCCGCAACAGAGAAAGAAACCATCGTGAACTTCCACCTCGACACTCATCCAGAAAACCCAGCGAACATGCCGGAGCTTCCCGAGTTCGACTACATCTGCCCCAACCAGTTTGCAGGTGATGACGAAGAACTCCAACACCCCGCACTCGATGAAATGCTACCCGCCGACGAGGCAACAGCAGCGGCGCAAGAGATCGCCAATCAACTCGGTCGCCCGGTTAACGAATTCAATAGCACCGAGTTTACAAACTGCTGCGGCGTTGCTGTAGGGCGAGAACAAGAGAAATGCCCTTGTTGCAAAATCATACTTGATACTTTGAAACGGCCTCTCCCAGACGAATTAATGAAAGCCAAATCTCGACCAATAGCACCGGGAACGTGCGGCCCGACTAGCTGCATTTCGCAATGAGGTTTGGCCAGCTTCCCAACACTTGTCCGACAATACCCAGCGTGAAGCAGGTGGCTCCGATGACGAACATCACCCGGCGCCAACGCCATTCCTTCAAGAATAACGGTTGATAGATTCGCCAGTTGTCCTTGTCCGCGTCAGGGTCGATGTACTCTAATCCGTCAATCTCTGCGGCCTGTTGATCGTAAGCCTTCTTCAGCTCACCCATGCGCCTATCGTGGTCGCGCTTGAGCTGGTGATACCACTCCCAGGCGATGATGTAGAAACCGATCAAGTCGAGGATCTGCCCGACGACAGAAAACCAGTCTTGGCACATGTGAAATCCTATTTCTTAAAGAATGCGAGCACGCCAAAGATGCTGCCGATGAGTGCCAGGCCAAGGGTTACCCTCTGCGCCCAAAAATCCCAATCAGCCTTTTGTTCAGCCCTGATGTCGGCGCGTAGCTTTTGGGCGGCGGCAGCGGTCAAAACCGTCTCGTCCGTTCGAGCGCCCTGCTCCCAGCTATCCTCATCTTTAGGGACTGGTACGTGGTACCTGAAGGCTTGCTCGACGAGCCATTTCGACCTGAAGCGGGCAATTGCGAATTCCTGCCATTGCAGCTCGCGACCTACCGTCATTTTGTAACGTGGCTCGTCAGTCACGTTTTCTAAATCGTCTTCCGGCATTTCTTCGAATGCGCGATTGGTCGCTTTGTAGTCTTCGAGGTATTTTTTCAACGCCCAGCGATACCGCAGCTCCTCGAACATTTCCCGCCCCTACCTCGTGATCTTTCACGACACCTTCGAGATGATCTGCCTTGTCTTCATCGACAACGTCGCAGACTTCCTGACCTTCAAGGCCCAATACATCGCGCCCCTCGCTCAGCTCATCATGGCCTCTGACAAGCATTTTGAGTGGCAGGAAAAGGGTGCGAACGGCTGCAGAACAGACCCGCACGTTATCCGCACTTTACCCGTGCCCTTTGGTGCATTTTGCTGCTATTTCTTGCCCCGAACCGCCCGAACCAGAAGAAAATCCACAAACGTTCTCAAGGAGTTCTGAAAAATGAGATATCTCTGCACCATGACGCACGTCTGAAATATGAAACTGATCAGCTTTTGTTAGAAACCTTATCAGTGCAATAACAGGTCCGTTGCGACCACTGATCGGTCACTCACAATCTGACGTCACGTAGGTTCTGCCTGATCTGGCCTAGAAATCACTCCGCTGCTTCAGCGGCGTGACTTTTGAGCTCCGCAAACTTGGCAGCCATCGTTGGATTGCCCCGGGTCAGCTTCTTGATCGTCACGTCCTGGGCCTTGTCATTCGCCAGGCGCAGGTTGCGGTCGGCACCGATCAAGGCATCTTTGGTCTTCTGCAGGTGATCGATGGACTTTTCGATCTCGGTGATTGCGGTATGGAAATTCCTGGAAGCTAGATCGTAGTTCTTCGAGAACGCCGTCTTAAAGGTCTCCAGCTGGTTTTCAAACTGGGTTATGTCGATAGTCTGCGCCTTCACCAGCGCCAGCTCAGTCTTGTACTTCAGCGAGTTGTTCGCGGCATTCCGCAAGAGCGTAATCATCGGCAGGAAGAACTGCGGCCGGATGACATACATTTTCGGATAGCGGTGGAAGACGTCGACAATGCCGGCGTTGTAGAGATCGTTGTCCGGCTCAAGCAAGGAGACTAGGATGGCATACTCACAGCCCTTCTCGGTCCGGTCCCGGTCAAGCTCCTTGAGGAAGTCCTCGTTCTTGCTCTTCGTCGCGGTTTTGTCCCTTTCGTTCTTCATCTCGAACATGATCGAGATGATCTCGGTGCCGCCGTCGTCCGAGTCGCGGAAGATATAGTCGCCCTTGCTGCCGGTCCGCGCGTCATTGTCCTTTTCGAAGTACGCTCGCGGAAAGGCCATCGAGCGCACCCGGTTGAACTCGGTCTCACAGTGCTGTTCGAGGGTCTCGCCGACCATCTTGGTCGATAGGCGGGCTTTCATGTCCTTCAGGCGCTCGATTGCGTCGTCGCGATCCTTGATCTGCGTTTCGTACTTGTCTTTCAGCGACTGCTCGGAGAGCTGCTTTTCGAGCTGCACCTGCTTGATGCCGTTCTTCAGTTCATCGCGCTCTTTCTCGATGATGCCGACCGCCTCGGTCACGGCGAGTTTTTTCTGAAGCTCAGCAGCCTCGAGCTTGGCCTTCAGCTCCTGAATTTCCCTTTCCTTGGCGGCGGTGATTTTGTGCTGTTCGGTGGCAAGGAGCGCTTCAGCAAGCTCCGAGGCTGCTTTCTTCTCGCGCTCAGCCTCGGCCAGCGCGTTTGCAAGCCTGTCACGCTCCTTCTCCACGGCATTGAGCGCTTCGGTTACGGCAAGCTTCTGAGCGACCTCACTCCCCTCAAGCTTGGACTTCAACTCCAGGATCTCGGCGTCCTTTGCGGCCGCAGTCGTTTGCAGATCGTTGCTCACCTGGGCCTTGGCCAATTCCACAGCATTCTGCTTGTCACGCTCGGCTAATTCCAGCCGTTCGTGGAGTTGCTCTGCAAAATCGGCGTCACGAACCTGCTTCAAAATATCAGCGTAACCGGACTCGTCGACCTTGAAGGCCTTGTCACAGTGGGGACAGATGATCTCGTGCATGCTTCCTGTCCGGATCGGGGCTGCTGCTCTTGTCATTCAAAACATGGGCTAACGGCTGGCAGAATCGCCCTGCCGCCATGAGAACAAAATTAGAACAACGAAATTAGGAACGTCAAGTTGGAAGCAGCGGTTTCGCCCATTGTGACCTGACAATCCCCCGGTTTCCGATGAAAGCCCGTGGCTTCAGTCGAACTGGCAGGTAAGGCTCCAAGGGCCCCTTTGGAATGTGCGGGTGGTCTGTTGCGGCATGAATTCCGGCCCTATCACCCCCCAGCCGGGCAAGACAGGCCGACACCAAGAAGGAGGCCGAGATTGAACCGCAAAACTCAGTCACACATTGCCGGACGTCAAACCCAACGTCTGAAAAGCGCTTTCCATGACTTGCTTGGCGGTGAGCCCCCGCTTCCGCTAGAACAGCTTGGCCTTGCGCGCGTTCTCTCGAGAGGAATTCGCTAGTCGCTCTCATGCCCATGAAATGCACATCAATCGGCGACAGCGGCGTACGTATTCGTGGGAGAAACTGCAATGCCCACATTTTGATCCTCGGCCGATCTGGACGGAAGATTGCGATTATTCATGTCTCCAATATCGACGCGCAGAACGTATGATGTGTGATGGAATTTGGCGTCAAAGGTTGACTTGTAAGCTGCGCACTCAACTACCACCATCTCGACGTTGAAATCGGCGTGCTCATGCGCAGAGCGGTACTGATTCAGCACCTCATTCTTCATTACTACGACGTGCTTCAACTTGCTTGCGTCGTTTGGAAAGATCGCGTTCTGCGAATACGTGCTTTGTGCCTTGGTGCAAGCTACCTCGGTTGCCTTCGCCTCTTCTTCAGTCCTACGATGGAGATCCTGTTGGAGGTTATTTGCGTCATCCTCAGCCAAGTGGATAAACGCCGCGGTGCCGACACCCAAACCGAGCGCCGGGCTGGGACCATAGTTTCTGGCTTGCGTTGTGATGAGAAAAAACAAGGCTTCATCCCCGGCAACTAGCTTCGCAACAGGCGGCACTTCGGCATTTGCCAATCCAATCCAAGGCCGGCGATCAGTCTCGGCTCTTTCCCGAGCGATATCAAACTGTCTGAATGCAAAGAAGGCAGCGATTAAGCCAACTGCGAAGCTTAAGGCCTTTGCCCACTCCCTCACAGCCACCGGTAGCGTTTCGTTCACCGGTCGGAGGCCCATTCTCGAGTCACGCTCGCGAACGTCCCATAGGATAAGGCCAAGAACGGGAAAGTAACATGCGGCCACAAGTAGCCACGGGAGCCAAGCATCCATTGTCCACCCCCCGATTGAGATTGTTGAATTGATTACCAGGCCGCTGCGCGGCGGCGCAACATTCTTCGCGAGCGTAAGAACAATTCTCTAAAGGGCGCACAATTAGCGGCGGTCGGTTGCAACCGCAGACCTGAACGGGCACGTCGTTCGATTGGTCGCGGATGAACTTCCGTATCTCTGGACGTGTGACGCCCGTGATCCAAGAGTCGGATTGCTTGTCAGTGAGTGAGTCTATTCCATCGACGACCCGAGGAGCGCGCGCGTGCGGCCGGTGTTTCAGGTTGGGCGCGATATGAAGATCGGCGAACGGGGGGCGTTCCCACGCTTCCAGGATTGACGATGAGGCAACGGCTGGGTCCTTGCACGACAGCCTGCCGGTGGCTGTATCCGCACAGCACGGCCCGCGCCGACGGTGCGCTCCTGAGGCGATCAGGCACGAATTCGCGCCGCGCGAGCGCGAAGATGAATGACGTCGATCCGCACGCTGGCTTACGCAAACTCTCGAGCGGATCGCCCGAGGCTGGCCGATCTCTCAGATCGATGCTCTCAAGCCCTGGAACTTCAAAGCCTGCTTGGCGCTTACCCTGCATCGACGTAGGTGTGGTCACGAATACGAGCAGGTCACTCGCCCCCGACCAATGAGGATGGCGAGCGGCGGTTCGGGATTGACCGACATTTTCGACATGGTCGCGAAGACGCCGGGAACGGCCTGTTTAGAACCCCATTCAAGCGGTGGATGAGAACGTCACGGACCGGCAAGAATTGCTTACATAATGCAATCTGAACAGAATGATAAGCTTTGTAACCAACCTTATCAGTCTGTGGACCGACGGCGGCTATCTGCAAATGCGTCTCGAAAGTATCTTGGTCACCCTCCCGCGTCCAAAGGACACGGGATGGCAGCGTGACCCGACAGATAGCTAAAACGCTCGCCATCGAGACCATGGCCACAATTCCGCTAATCCTTTCGACCGAATATCCGACAAAAAAACGAGCCGTTTGTCGACCCGACGCCGGAACCGAATCAGGCCGCACAACTGCTAAGTCTTTCTGAAATAGAACCAAATTGTGCCGGCCAACAGCTCATCAGCCCCCGCGCGCTGTTGAAAAGCTTGATGTTTTCAGTGGATTTCCTACGCCTGCTCCTCGAGCCAGCAGTTCCACCCTTGCGTTGTGCCTCAAAAAAAGGCGTCTTTGCAGGGCGGTTGCGGCAGGCACCGTCCTCTCATCCAGAGTTGAATGCGAGAATGAAGCGGAGGGATCGTGCCTTTCTCAGACTGGTGCGACGTGGCAGAGGAAGACGTCGGCGATCATAGTCTTATTACTTTGGCGACCCGCGCCGCCGCTCGTGAGATCGGCCGCGATGCGACTGCGCTCTGCATCCCCTCGCATTATGCGTCTGAAGAGCGTATGGCCGAGCTGCTGCGTCGGCTCGGTAAGAGTGCGGCGGCTGAGTTCATTGAGCAAAAACTCCCCGAAAGCACCCGGATCAGATCGGGCGATTTGGGAGAGATACTCGCCACCGAATATATTTCAGAGAGATTGATCTTCACCGTGCCCATCAAGCGGCTGCGCTGGAAGGACCACCGCGGGAACTGCAAGAAGACCGGGCTGAGAGTGAGCGGTTCGAATGATGGCCGTGAAGTATTGTTCCGAGCCGAGCTCGCTTCTGACTGATGAGGTTTGACCGCAAACGGTCGCAGTTCTGCAACTGATAAGGTTTCTCTCAAAACCTTATCAGTGGGCAAAAGTACTGCGCTCATCGGCGCCAGTGCTGATCAAACCCCGTATCCGCCGATAGATGGATCGACAGAACCGAACGGGCATTGGGAGAGGCTCCCGCCGTACCTCGTCAGACGTTCTCAGGCGCATCGCCGCTGTGCTGTCCATCAAAGCGATCATCGATATAGCGCCTGAGTGCCGCAGCCGCGTTCAGCATATGCGCGCGCATTCGCCGCGCCGCAGTATCGCCGTCGCCCTCCGCAATCACCTGCATGATAGCTTCATGCTCGTCTCGGGAACGACGAATGCGATCGCCCTGCCGCAATTGCGTGCGGCGAAAGGCGCTGAGCCGCGAACGGACATCCTGAGCCTGCTCGGCGAGAAATGCGTTGTGCGTCGCGCGGTAGATGCCTTCGTGGAATTGCCGGTTGAAGGTGTCATAGGCGTCGACGTCATTTGCCTCGACCATCTTCAGCGAGCCCTCGTGGAGCTCGATCAGATCGCTGCGCTCGAGCGGGGTCATGCGATAGGTCGCGAGCCTGACGCACATCGCCTCCACCTCGGCGCTGGTCTCGAACATGTCCATGATGCGCTCGGGCGTCATTCGGGCAACCAGAAGCCCGCGACGCCCGCGCATTTCGACGAGCCCGCTGACGACGAGCTGCCGGAGCGCTTCCCGCACCGGAGTGCGGGAAGCCCCAAAGCGATCGGCAAGCTGCTGCTCTTCCAGCGCCGAACCGGCGACGAGCGCACCGGAGGCAATCTCGTCCGTGAGCGCATTACGGATGCGATCGGAGAGAAGGCCGCTATCTTCTTCCGCCTCAGGCGTAACTTTGAACAGACCTGCCATTCAGCTTCCTATGATTGCGCGCACCGTGAAGTAGAGGATCGACGGGGCGACCAGGCATCCCAAGCCGGTGTGAAACGTCGCGGTCAATGCGCCGTAGGGCACCAGACGCCGATCGGTCGCCGCAAGCCCCCCGGAAACACCGCTGACCGTTCCCATCAACCCGCCAAATACCATTGCGCTGCGCGGATTGTTGAGGCCGATCGTCTTCGCGACGAAAGGCGTACCGATCATCACGATCACTGCCTTGAATACACCCGTCGCGATCGAGAGCGCAATAACCGGCGATGACGCGCCGATGGCCGCCCCCGTGACCGGTCCCACGATATAGGTGACCGCGCCGGCGCCGATCGTCGTCAACGATTCGGCGTCAGTGTAGCCAAACGCGGCGGCGACGAGAACACCAAGAACAAACGGAACGACCGTCCCCAATCCGAGCGCGACCGCACCGATCAGCCCGGCCTTGCGCGCATGAACGACGTCGACCTCGAAGGCCGTGGCGACGATGGCAAAGTCCCGCAGCATCGCGCCTCCCATCAGGCCGATCCCGGCCAGCGCCGGCAGGTCCGCGACGCCCTTTTCACCACCGGTGGCGAGGCCCCCGAAAAAAGCCAGCACAAGACCCAGCATGATCGCGATCGCCGATCCGTGGATCCGCCCGAAGGTGAGATATTTCGAGATCGCTCCGGATATCCACATCAGGATGCCTACGGCCGCGAACGCGGTGATCAGCGAGCTGGCGGCGAGAACGTGAGATATCATGGTCATGCGATCCTCCCGGACTTGAAGTGGGGCACAGTCGCCTCAAGCGCTTCTCGCGCCTCGATCTCGTCCATGGTCTCAACCCGGCTGCTGAGCCGGCCGATCAGGGCCACCATCGCGAAACACACCGCGACCGAGCCGATCCCCGCAATGACGACGATCGGGCCGCCTTTCGCCGCAGCGACGACGTTCTGCTGGGCTGCCATGGCGACCACGATGGGAATGTAAAAGCTGCCCCAGAATTCGACGCCAATCTTGAGGCCAAGGCTGAGCAGACCGTGCCGCACCAGCCAGAGTCGGGCCGCGATCAAGAACATCATCGCAATGCCGACCCCGCCGACATTGGCCTTCACACCGAGCACCATGCCGAGCAGATCCCCGAGCAGGACCCCCAACAGTGTGCAGATCGCGAGCAGCGCTACGCCGGAAATGGTCACGGGCGCCTCCCCTGTGCGACCGGGGCGCGTGCCCCGGACTCAGAACGCTGTGCATGCATTCTCATCTCAAGTTCCCTCCGGTGTATGCGATTATCGATCACTTATAGGTGTGTGCATACGCTATTTGACATTACATGGCAATACGCATACATTTCGGCTCATGGAAGCCCACCTCGCATGCCAAGGAGCCGACATGAGCAATTGGGGTATGCAAAAGGCCGCGTTGGGAGAGCGCCTGGCGGCCGGCCGGCAGCACGCCACGGGGAAGGTCGTCCCGATCCCGAGCCTGCCCGCGTTCTTGAACGCGGTAATCCGGTCAGGGGACCGCGTGTGCCTGGAGGGCGACAATCAAAAACAGGCCGATATCCTGGCCTCGGCGCTCGCCAACCTCGATCCCGGGGATGTTCATGACCTGCACATGGTGCAGTCTGGCGTGGTCCTGCCCTCCCACCTCGACATCTTCGAGAAGGGCATCGCGCGGCGGCTGGACTTCTCCTATTCAGGCCCGCAAGCGGCGCGGATTGCGCGGATGCTGTTCGGCCGCAAGATCGAGCTCGGGGCCGTGCACACGTATCTCGAGCTGTTCGCCCGCTACTTCATCGACCTCACGCCGAACGTCGCGCTGATCGCGGCAGTCTGCGCCGACAAGGATGGCAATCTCTATACCGGGCCGAACACCGAGGACACGCCGACGGTGGTCGAGGCAACAAGCTATAAGAACGGTCTCGTAGTCGCGCAGGTTACTGAGATCGTGGACAAGGTGCCGCGTGTCGACATTCCCGGCGACCTCGTGCATTTCGTGGTGGAGGCCGGCCGCCCCTTCTACGTCGAGCCACTGTTTACCCGCGATCCCGCCGCCATCACCGAGACCCAGATCCTGACGGCGATGCTCGCCATCAAAGGCATCTACGCGCCCTATGGCGTGCGCCGGCTCAATCACGGGATCGGCTTCAACACGGCAGCGATCGAGCTGTTGCTGCCGACCTACGGGGAGAAGCTCGGGATCAAGGGCAAGGTCTGCACGCACTTCGCGCTCAATCCACATCCCACCCTGATTCCCGCGATCGAATCTGGCTGGGTCGACCAGATCCACTGCTTTGGATCCGAAGTCGGCATGGAGGATTACGTCGCAGCGCGCTCGGATATCTTCTTCACGGGACCCGATGGGTCGCTGCGATCCAACCGCGCCTTCTGCCAGACCGCGGGCCTCTATGCCTGCGACATGTTCATCGGATCGACCCTGCAGATCGATCTCGAAGGCCACAGTTCGACGGTGACGACCAGCCGCATCGCTGGATTCGGCGGCGCCCCCAACATGGGATCCGACCCACGCGGCCGCCGCCACCCGAGCGAACCCTGGCTCAAGGCCGGCGCAGAAGCTGACCCCGATTCCGACGCAGCGCTCCGCCGTGGCCGCAAGCTGGTGGTGCAGATCGGAGAAACCTTTGGCGAGCACAATGCGCCGCTGTTCGTCGAGCGTCTCGATGCGCTCGATCTGGCGCGGGAGCTCAAGCTCGATCTGGCACCGGTGATGGTCTACTCCGACGACGTCACCCATATCGTCACCGAGGAAGGGATCGCCAACCTGCTGATGTGCCGCAGCAAGGACGAGCGCGAGCAGGCGATCCGCGGCGTTGCCGGCTACACCGACATCGGCCGTGCCCGTGATGCCAAGCTGGTCGAACAGCTCAGGCAGCGCGGCGTGATCCGGCGCCCGGAAGATCTCGGCATCGATCCGCTCGACGCGGACCGGCGCCTGCTGGCGGCCCGCTCGATCAAGGATCTCATGCTGGCCTCCGGCGGTCTCTACCGCCCGCCCAGCCGCTTCCGCAATTGGTGAGGAGTTTTGCATGGAAAAGCTCAGCTTTAGACTGGCCGCTGCCAGATCCGCCGGCGGCACCCGGGCGCAGGCGATCGTCGGCGTGGTCGCTTCCGGCAATCTCGAAGTGCTGCTGGAACGGGCCTCGCCGGCCGACATGTGCACGATCGACATCGCAACCGCGGCCCACGGCTTCGGCGCGGTGTGGGACGCCGTGGTCCGTGATTTCGTCGCCCGCCGCTCGGCCGGTGGCTTGCGCATCTCCATCAATGACGGCGGCGCCCGGCCCGACACGGTCGCGCTGCGTCTCGCCCAGGGCATCCGCAAGATCGAGGAGCCCGAACGATGACAGCGCTCGCAGCCAACGATGTTTCACTGAGCTGGTACGAAGCGAGCGCCCGGCAGCGCATTGACGCGCTGGTCGATGCCGGCAGCTTTGCCGAATTCATCGGCCCCGAATTGCGCGAGATGAGCCCGCATCTCTCGATCTTCGACCTGCCGGCGCAGTTCGACGACGGCATCGTCATCGGCCGCGGCCGGCTGGACGGCTTGCCCGTGCTCGTCGCCGCACAGGAAGGACGCTTCATGGGCGGTGCCTTCGGCGAGGTGCACGGCGCCAAGCTCACCGGGCTGCTGCGCGCGGCGCGCGCGCTGCATCAGGACGTGCTGATCCTGTTCGACACCGGCGGCGTGCGGCTTCAGGAAGCCAATGCCGGCGAGCTCGCGATCGCCGAGATCATGCGCGCGGTGGTCGAGGCGCGGCGCGAGGGGCTCCGCGTGATCGGCCTGATCGGCGGGCGCGCCGGATGCTATGGCGGCGGCAGCCTGATCGCCGGCACCTGCTCGCGCCTCATCATCTCCGAACAGGGCCGGCTCAGCGTCAGCGGCCCCGAAGTGATCGAGACCAACCGGGGCATCGAGGAATTCGACTCGCGCGACCGCGCGCTGGTGTGGCGCACGATGGGTGGCAAGCACCGCTACCTCATCGGCGGCGCCGACGGATTCGTCGACGATGAGGCGACGGCGTTTCGCCAGGCCGCGATCGACGCGCTGACGGTCAAGAGCAGGTTGGATCCGAATGTCCTTCAGGCGGAGCAGAAGCGGCTCGAGCGACGGCTGCGCCACTTCGGTGAGGCTGAAGATGCCGTCGAGATCTGGGAGGCGCTCGACGTCGGCAAGCCGACGGAGATCCCCGCGCTCGGGACTGACGCGTTCCTTCAGGCGGCCGGCAAGAGGGAGAATGCCGATGACGCTCGATGACATCCTGGCCGGCCTGTTCCCGATCGGCCGCAAGATCGAAACGGACGGCGCGATGATCGCGGGACAGGCCATCCTGCCCGGCGGCGGACCAATCCACGTGCTCGGCATCACGCAAGGTCAGTCGCTCGGCGTGGACGAAGCCATCGTGCTCGCGGGGCGCGTGATCGAGATCATCAAATCCGCCGATCGGGCGCCGATCCTGTTCCTGGTGGATTCCGCGAGCCAGCGCATGAGCAAGCGCGACGAGTTGCTCGGCCTCAGCGAATATCTGTCTCATCTGGCCAAGGCCCTGTTGCTGGCGGAGGCGCAAGGACACCGCACCGTCGGCCTGCTCTATGGCGGCAGCGCCGCCGGCGCATTCATCGCCACGGCGCTTTCGACCGGCACCCTGGTGGCACTGCTCGGCGCGCATCCCGCGGTGATGGATTTGCCGTCGATGGCGCGGGTCACCAAGCTGTCGATCGACGTCTTGAAGGCGAAAGCGGAGGCCACACCGGTGTTCGCGCCGGGCCTCGACAATATGGTGCAGACCGGCGGTATTCACGTCGTTTGGGATGAAAATGCACCTTTGGCCCCGCAGCTTGCAGCTGTGCTGCAACGACCGCACGGACGGGACGATCGCGGTCGGCTCGGCGCCGAACGCGGCGGCCGGCGGAAAGCCGCCGAACTTGCCGAGCGCGTCGTCGCAGCAGCGTCACATCAAGGTGCGTGACATGGATGAGGCTCTCGCGCGACACAGCATAGTCACGGTCTCCGCAGTCGGGTGGGCCGCCGTGATGAACCGCTATCCCGAGCTGGCCAGCGAGCCGATCGTCTCGGGCTGGGCAAACGCCGGCCGTCCTCTCGTCGTTCGCCGGCGGGCTTGCAGCGATACCGCTGGGCTCATTCCGCTCGGGCTGCCGCTGCCGCCAAGCCATGGCAAACGGCGCATCGCCGTCTCGCTCGCCGCTGCTGATATCGTCGCGTCCGCAGCGCCTCCGCTGCTGGCCGATGTCGCCATCGCAGCGCCTGCGGCCTGGGGGAAGACGATCGACCTGCTCCTCGAGCTCCTGCCGGAGACCCGCACCTTCGGCGGCCTGGCATGGCAGCATCTCACCGGCCTCCCCTATCTCTCGGAGGGTTCGGATCTCGACCTGCTCTGGCCGTTGCCGTCGGCAGAGCAGGCGGAAGCATTGCCGTCCGAGATCGCGCGGATCGCAAGGCGGGCGCCGATGCGGCTCGACGGCGAGATCGTGGGACCGGCAGGCGGAGTTCAATGGCGCGAACTGATTGGTGCTGACGCGGACGAAATCCTGGTGAAAGGACCAACCGGGGTCACCAGTACGACGCGAGCCGCTTTTCTCGGGGGGTACGTGTCATGAACGTGGCGCTGAGATGGCACTCGCTACCGGAGCGTACGCTTGATCCCGAGCAGTTCGGCCATCTCGCGTCGCTTTCCCTGAAGCTCGAACTCGAGACCTATCCGAAACCGGGACTCGTTAGCCACATCGACAATGGCGCTCATAGCGATATGGACGCCGGGACGTTGTGCCGTAGCGCCGATGTCCTGGCGCCGTTCTTCAGCGAGCTGGCAGCGGCAGGCGCCGAAGGCGCCGGCATGAACCGGTTACGCGCGATCGGAGTTGTGGCGGAGCGCGCTATGTTGGTTGCGACCGGCGGAGTGAACACGCATCGGGGCGCGATCTTCGGACTGGGTCTGCTTTGCGCCGCGGCTGGATACCGGAAAGCCATCGGCATTCGCAAATCTCTCGGCAGGCTGGTTTCGGAACGCTGGGGCGAAGACATCCTTTCGGGCCCCGTCTCTCTTCGTAGCCATGGCGCGGCCGTCTCGCGGCGCTATGGCGCCGGCGGCGCCAGGGCCGAAGCGGCGAACGGTTTCAAGTCGGTCTATGACATTGCCTTGCCTGCGCTTCATGCGGCCCGACAGCTTGCACCACATGATAAGCAAGCGGAGCGCATTCAGACGTGCATGAGGCTCATCGCCCATGTCGACGACACCAACCTGCTGCATCGGGGTGGCTTGGACGGCTTGCGTTTCGCGCAAGATAGTGCGTCCACATTCCTTGCAGCGGGAGGCGTCGGAAACCCCGCATGGCGCGAGCGAGCTGTCGGCATTCATCAAGCATTCGTGGCGCGCAATCTCAGCCCGGGCGGGTCGGCGGATCTGCTCGCGATCACCCTATTTGTCGACCGGCTGGAACGCTGATGCTGGCCCTGCTCTGCGGCGGACAAGGTACGCTTTCGGACAAAATCTTTGATCTGGTCGCCGATCAACCTGCCGCAGAGCCGGTCTTTGCTGCGGCATGCGCCTGTCTGGGCGAGGATCCGCGGTCGCTTGTCAGGACGCGCGGCACCGACGAGCTTTCAGCCAACGATATCAGCCAGATCCTGACCGTCACATCGGCTCTGGCGATCCACGGCTGCATTGCCGACGTGCTGACCGGGCAAACCGCCGTCACAGGCTACAGTGTTGGCGAGATGGCAGCCTGGAGCATTGCCGGAATATGGACGGCCGACGAAGCGCTGCGGTTGACGGCTGTTCGCGCGGAACGGATGCAGGATGTCGCCGGACCGGATGGTCGCCTGGGCTATGTTCGCGGCCTCGATCAGCGCGCGCTCGAACCCCTCCTCGAAGCATATCGCTGCGAGATCGCGATCCGGAATCCCGACCGTCTCGTGGTGATCGGAGGCTCTGAGCACGACGTGATTGAGCTCTGCCAGCAGGCAGCTCGACAGGGCGCCGCGCGTAGCGGTCTTCTCGCAGTGAAGATTGCTTCCCACACCTCACGGCTCGTGCACGCCTGCAAACCGTTGCAAGAGGCGCTCGACGCCAGCAGGCGCCTGCCCATTGCAAGCCAGCGGATTCTGCTCGCGGGAGGCGACGGCGAGCGCATCTTCTCCGCAAGCGGCGCGACAGTGAAGCTCGCCTGCCAGGTCGCGCGGGTGGTCGACTGGTCGACGACGCTCGAGGCACTGGCGGAGCTGGGGGTCAGCAGCGTGCTGGACCTCGGTCCAGGACATGCGCTTGCCGAAATGATGCAAGCCTTCCGTCCTGACATTCGCTGCTACGCGGCCGATGGATTTCATACGCTTGACGGGCTGCGAAACTGGATCGCCTCCCAACCACTATAATCCGCAGCCGCTAGGCTCAGCCAGGTTGATCTTGGACTGGCTCGGCGAATCTGGGTGGTGCTGCCGTCGGGGCGGCTGATGCGTCCTCTGGACATACTCGGTATCCTGTCGCAAGGGGTTCTATGTGACACTCCCAGTGAGCCTGAACGGGCTCACACGCACTGAGTTCCCCGAAATGCCCCACGTTCCTCGCCAATACAGCCACGCTTGCGACGCTCCCGAAGTGTAGTATTGGTCCAGCGAAAATTCACCAATCTGGGCCTACCCACCTCCTCTCGTCTCGCCTTCCCTATTTGCTCCACAAGGCTGAATAGGGAGACTGACATGTCGGCGACCACTTCTGAGCGGGATATAACCTGGGACGAAGCTAATGCTTCTCTTGCGAAAAGCATGGATCGCTTCCAACGCCATGACGTCGAAGGAATTCTGAGCCGCTATGACGAGAACATCTCGATCCGTTTTGCCGACCTTCCGGAAATCCGGGGCAAGACTGCCGCGGAAAAGTTCCTGCGCGCGCGATTTGCGATTCAGAAGGACTACAACGTCCAAAAGTCACTCCTGCTTGTTTCGGGACAAAGATATGCGAACAGCTTCACCGCAGTTTGGGTCGATGCAAAATCGGACAAACGCTATGAAGCACGCGGCGTGGAGGCCCTCGAGCTGCGGGACGGAAAAGTGATCAATTGGGACTGTTCTTACAATCTTTGGCAGACAGACACGGCCAAAGAAATGAGCTACTTTCGGGATGCGGTCTGACTTCCCTGCTAGGAGCTGCTAACGACCGAAGCTCTCGGGGCGATGGCGGGTGCGTTTTTTCTCGGTCCGCCATCAAACTTCACAAGCCACGAGTGATTCTTAGAAGCTCAAGTCGACCGCACGAGCAGATCTCTCGAGTAAATCGAGTAACGCCGCAACACGCGATGCAACCGCAACCAATTACCTCGTATTCCTTCTGGAGATGACAATTCCGCCGTTCAATTGCAGGTGTTCGAACTCAAGCGCCATGCTCTCCTCCTGAGGTTAAAGCAGGCGTCCCAAAGAACAACTTTTGCGCGTTGCATTTCGATCAATTTGAGCTCGCAACCCTCCACTTTCTTGTCTGAGAATCTGTCACGTGCCGGTCCACAATCGAGCGCACTACAGCAACCGATGGCAAGTAAGGCCTGGATTGTCTGGCATCCCGCAATTGGTCCGGATCTGGTAAAATCATCTATTCGGTGGCGGCGGGGCAACTCGCATACAGACCGGCGGGCGGCCTGGCTCGTACTCACACTTGTGAAGGCAGGTGAGAAGAGAGGCCCAGGTTGCTGATCTTCTCTGACCAACGCGCAAGGGGCTCTAATCCCCAAACACTTCCGGAAAAGTCATACCAGGGCGAGTCCGCCCCCAACGATTTTCGCACCATCCAGCAATATCCTGCGGTCGCTCCCGGCATGTCCTTGCCGGAACCGTGGGGCGCGTCCAAGTCCCATCGCGACAGATTCACCGAGGCACATCTTGAACTTGGAGTCCGCCAGTGCGCCGTTGGCTCTTTGCGGTCGACGAACTTAGCGGGCGCCCGCCGAGTCGCAAACGCCAAGAATCCTAGTTCTTTCGCGCTGCGGCCCGTCGAAGTTCTACCGGCTTAAACAGCTCTTCAGGAAATTCGCTGAGGCGCGAACGATGCAAATTGTCCCCAAGGCCATAGAACTCGCGGAAACTCATGATCAGCGGCCGCCACTTCTCCGGATCGATGCGATCCTTGTTTTCCTCGCGCAAAATACTTGCGGCCGCATGCACTCGTACAATCCGCACCTCAATCGCCTTCATGGGTGCACGAATACTGGGATTGCCGATACCAAATTCGTGAACTGCGGCTAGTTCGCACTCTAGCTGAACGGGACACTCGAGAGCGCGCGGAGCGGCCACGACCTCAGATGCAATTTCAGTCAACCCCGCAAGTCCGAATTTGTCTTCCACATATCGAAAGCCCATTGGTACCTTGTTCGCTGGTACAGGGTTGCTGCCGGTAGTCAGAGCGAGCCGATCAACCGAGCCAACCTGGGCTTCGGATGGTAAGTTGAGGACACACTGTCTTGTTCGTAGCAGGTTCTCAGTGGTCTTGGAGCTGCTATTCAAGCCAAGCATACAGCCCCATCCCAACCACCACGCCGATGACATTGGCGCGAGGTTCGACGTTCCGTTCTCGTTCAACGATGAAATGAGAACAACAGGTGTCCCCATGTAAAGAATGGCGGGATCAATCGGAATCGTTCCGATTTCAGATAACTCGCCGTCATTAGTCCGTACTGCCAACATCTCTGACGTCCTGTCCGTGAATGCCTACTGTAAGCAGGCGCCCGCCGTGTTCGAAGCTTCGGAAGAAAGGCCGTGTTCAAGGAATGAGTTCGCTCCGCGGATCAGGCTCATTCCCCTTCTCACTGGTCATGCACGCGCCATCTTCTCTCATTTTCCGCTTGAATGCCGCAAAGCTGGGCTGCAGTGAACTTCCAGTTTTGAGCGATTGGGGTGGTCCACTCGCCGGTCGCGCAAACCTGCCGTAAGATACGGCGTCCAGTGCTGCGCCCATAAACTCTCACCTCACATTTTCGGCAAGGGAGAATAAAGGCCGCCTGTTTCCAAGCGGCCCTAGTTAGGGAGGACAGCACAGGAACTCTGTGCTGCGGGAGACACACTAACCCTGTCGTCGATCTCGAATAAGGTCCATATTGGTTCGAATCGAGCGCGATTCTGGTCTGACGATCAGCCCTCACCTTTCGCGGCGCGACGCAAGAAGACGCGCTTGTCGACGCGAACATCCGCTACGATGGCATCGAGAACGACTCTGATACGGTGCAGCCGTCGCACGTCTTCGTGGACGGAAATCCAATAACTCCTCCAGAGTCGCACCCTGTGGGGCAGCAACAGTTTCAGAAGCCGCCGCTCCCGTGCCAAAAACGTCGGCAGCACGCCAATTGCCGCTCCACACTCGACGGCATCCACCTGTGCCATCACGCTCGTGCTGCGGATTGCCGGCATGATCTCAATTCCATCACCGAGCTTCGAGAAGTTGAGTTCCTCGGTGAAAAGCAGTTCGGGGATGTAGCCCGAGAAAACGTGCGCCGGTAGCTCCTTCAAGGATTTCGGCCTGCCGCGGCGTTCGAAATATGCTTCGGATCCGTACAGATCGAGCGTGTAGTCGGTAAGCTTTTGGGAGGTCACCTGACCAGTGGCGGGCCTATCCAGAGTGATTGCGATGTCGACCTCACGCGCCGCGAGCGAATAGACGCGCGGAAGGGCGACAAGCTCGGTCTCGAGATGCGGATGTTGCGCTGAAAGCATCGCCAACCGACGCGCCAAATACCCTACCCCGAAGCCTTCCGGGGCTCCGACGCGGACGCGACCGGCGACGACGGTGTGGTCCTCCTTCAGCCCGGCCACCTTCCGCAAGATCAGCGATTCCAGCTCTTCGACAGTTTCGACGAGGCGCCGGCCATGCTCGGTGATCACCGTCCGCCGCCCGGCGCGCTCTACGAGAGCCAGTCCGATGGAGCTTTCCAGGCGAGCTATCCTCCTCCCAACAGTGGAATCGTCGATGCCAAGGGCCTTTGCCGCGGCGGTCATCTGACCGCTGCGTGCAAGCTGGAGGTAGATCCGAAGGTCGTCCCAGTCCATCGATCGATTCCTGCATATTTGCAGAGAGCAACCGTAATTATCAGCGTTGAGTGCAAAAATCCACTATGGCATCCAAGGCCCCTGCACACTCGTGGAGGAGGCCAGGCAATGCAGCTGCAAGGAGATTACGACTACATCGTCGTCGGGGCGGGCACGGCGGGATGCATTGTAGCGAACAGGCTGTCCGCCGACCGGCGCAACCGGGTGCTCCTGCTCGAAGCAGGAGGGCAAGATAACTGGATCTGGTTTCACATTCCCGTCGGATACCTGTTCGCAATTGGTAATCCGCGGTCGGATTGGATGTTCAAAACGGAGAACGAACCCGGGCTGAATGGTCGCTCACTCGCTTACCCTCGGGGCAAGGTGGTCGGCGGCTCGTCAGCGATCAACGCAATGATTTCGATGCGTGGACAAGCATCCGATTACGACGGCTGGCGTCAGCTCGGCCTGGACGGCTGGGGCTGGGACGACGTCCTGCCGGCTTTCCGAAGGCTCGAAGACCACTTCCTTGGTGAGAGTAACGTCCACGGTACAGGAGGTGGCTGGCGTATAGAGGCGCCGCGCGTTTCCTGGAAGGTCCTCGACGCTATCGCGGAAGCCGCAGTCGAAATGGGAATTCCGCGGACAGACGATTTCAACACCGGCGACAACGAAGGAGCGGGTTACTTCCATGTCAATCAATTGCGCGGGCGCCGCTGGTCGTCGGCAAGAGGCTTTCTGAAGCCGGCCCTGTCCCGGCCGAATCTCCGGCTGGAAACGGGCGTCTTGGTAGACAAGCTGCGTGTCGAAAACCGGCACGCAGTCGCTGTCCGTTACATAAAGGACGGGCAACCCATCGAAGCGAGAGCGAGAGGCGAGATCGTCCTATGCGCCGGAGCGATCGGATCGGTCCAAGTTCTCCATCGTTCCGGAATAGGCCCCTCCGACTGGCTCGTGCCGCTTGGAATTGACGTTGTACACGAAAGCCGTGGCGTTGGACGAAATCTTCAGGATCACCTCCAGCAGCGCGCCATCTACAAGGTGGAGGGCATCCGCACGCTGAACGAAACCTACCATTCGCTTGGTCGAAGGGCGTGGATGGGCATCGACTATGCCCTGCGCAGGCGCGGCCCGCTGACCATGGCCCCCTCGCAACTGGGTATATTCACCCGATCGGACTCAACCCGCGACCGGGCGAACATCCAGTTCCACGTCCAGCCGCTCTCTCTCGACAAATTCGGCGACCCTCTTCACCGCTTCCCCGGCGTTACAGTCGCCGCATGCAACCTGCGGCCCACATCACGGGGGACGATCCGGCTTGGCTCCAGTTCACCGCATGATGCTCCGCTGATCGCCCCCAATTATCTTTCAACGGACGACGACAGGATCGTTGCGGCGGACGCGATCCGAGTGACGCGGCATTTGATGCGGCAAACGGCGCTGAAGCGATACAATCCCAGAGAATACGTACCTGGCCCGACGGTCGGTGACGATTACGCGTCCTTGGCGCGGGCGGCAGGCGACATCGGAACGACGATCTTCCATCCGGTCGGAACCGCAAGGATGGGTTCGAGCAATGACCCTACTGCCGTCGTTGATGAGCGGCTCAGAGTGCGTGGAATGGGCGGGCTTCGCGTAATCGACGCGTCCATCATGCCGACGATCACGTCCGGCAACACAAACACTCCCACCGCTATGATCGCAGAGAAAGGAGCTTTGATGATGTTGGAAGAGGCGCGTCTACGGTAGACGGCCGCCTTAGCGGAAAGAGTCGCAATTCGCGTCTGAGCTTTGGATTCCTGCGCAATCTTTGCCTGAGAAGGCCGTCGCTGCGGGTTCACAGCAAAGTCTTGGAAGGTATCCGAAGGAGGCGGCGTGCAGCGGTCGCGGCGCCACTGCCGATCGGGCAAACTCGCTAAACTTCGTGATACCGAGGTGAGGAGCTTCGGGGGGCGTAGCACCCACCACAAGATAACGCTCCTTCACCATCCCTCGGAATTGGCCTATTGTTTGCTTCAGATTTCGGGAGAATAGGTGGACCAGAAGACCGATGGCAAGGCGCCGAAACATCATTGCGATCCCCTCGTTGGGTTGTCTCGACAGGACTGCGGGCCGGGTCGGGCATCAATTAACCCAAGCCCTTCGCGAGGCGATCTCGAAGGGGATCTTGAAGCCCGGCGAGCGCCTCCCATCCACTCGCGCTCTTGCGAATTCACTCCAACTCGCAAGAGGAACGGTCATTGAGGCGTTTCATCAGCTGCATGCGGAAGGCTACCTTGAGGCGCGGGCCAGAGGCGGCACGATCGTGGCCAACGTTAATGCTGACAGCGACCTCGTAACCCGCGCTGAGGCGTTTACCGGACCAGCACCGATCGGTCCTGTGTTGCCGGAAAACGTCGCGCGTCTTGCTCAGGTCGCGCGGACTCTCCGGCCTCAAGGCGCAGCACCGTTTGCGATCGCTCATCCGGCAGGTGCAGTGGCGCCCGACGACAAATGGCGGCGTCTCGGCAATCGGGTCCGCGCCCTTCGCCTAGCCGCTCCCTCCGGCTACATTGACCCGAAGGGATTGCCAGATTTGCGGATCGCGATTGCCGATTACGTCCGCAAGGCGCGCGGAGTCAAATGCGAGCCCGATCAGGTCGTAATCACGGCGGGTACGCAGCAAGGGCTTTTTCTGGCTGCGACCGTTCTTCTTTCGGACGGAGACGCGGTATGGGCGGAAGATCCCGCATATCCTGGCATTGTCGCGGTTCTCGGAAACTTCAACGTCCAGACCTCTCGGATCCCCGTCGACGCACAGGGCATCGATGTCCAGGAAGGTCTCGTCCGATGTCCAAAGGCTAGAGTCGCCTTCGTTACGCCATCGCATCAATACCCGCTCGGCATGCCGATGAGCATGGCGAGACGCACGGCTCTGCTGTCGTGGGCCCGCCAGAACAATGCGTGGATTGTCGAGGACGACTATGACAGCGAGCTTCGGTACGCGGGACATCCATTTCCGTCCCTGCAGGGACTCGATCCTACACGCGTCATCTATCTGGGGACGATGAGCAAGGTGCTGTTTTCCTCCATGCGGATTGGATACGCAATCGTCCCCGTTCCCCTGGTCGATGCGTTCGCGGGAGCCCGTGCTCTCATTGACCGCCATTCTCCGGCCGCCGATCAATATGTGCTCGCCCAATATATGCGTGAGGGGCACTTTGAAGCTCATATACGGCGTATCCGGGGCTCTTACGCAGAACGACGAGCCGCCCTGATCTCTGCCATCCAGAGAGAGCTCCCGTCGTGGGCGGCACTCCAACCAAGCGACCAGGGTATGCACCTAGTGCTTTGGCTTCCTGTCGACCTCGACGATGTCAAGCTTGCCCAGCAGGCGCACAAGGCAGGGTTGGTCGTGCGACCGATCTCGCCCATGTACCAAGATGCGCCGGCTCGTTTTGGTCTAATGTTGGGCTTCGGCGGCTTTTCCGTCACTGAATTGGAGGCGGCTGCAGTCCGCCTCAGAGGCGTGCTTGAGGCATCGGTCGGCGCCGACAAAAAACCCAAGCTGTCTAAGCCTCCACGGATGGAAACTGCCGGACAATATCTGTCTGCCAAGTCTACGTCATAGCGCCGGGCTCGTTCATTTCATCGTCGAAGGACAACCGCTTGCGGCCGCGGATAGGAAGGCCTTCTCACCGGGAATCGTCGCGAGAAGCTTGTAGTAATCCCAAGGCTTCTTGGACTCATTGGGCTGTTTCACTTCAAAAAGATACACATCGTGCACCATTCGACCATTGGCGAGGACCTTGCCGGTGGCGAAGTCATCATCAACCGGAAGCTCGCGGAGTTTGCCAGCGACTGCGTCGCTGTCCTTCGTGCCTGCAGCCTGAACTGCTTTAAGATACTGCAGCGTGGCTGAATAGGTGCCGGCGTGGACCATATTTGGCATCCGAGCGGTGCGCTTGAAGAACCGCTCGCCGAAATGGCGCGTGCGGTCGTTCAGGTCCCAATAGTATGCTTCTGTCAAGACAAGGCCCTGCGCGGCAGGCAACCCAAGGCCGTGCACCTCCGCTACAGTAAGCAACAGGCTCGCGAGCTTTTGCCCACCCGCCACGAGCCCGAACTCTGCAGCTTGCTTGATGGAATTGCTGGTATCCAGGCCTGCATTGGCCAACCCCACGATCTTGGCTTTAGAACTCTGTGCCTGCAGCAGGAACGAGGCGAAATCGGAAGCGTTGAGCGGATGGCGGACTGAGCCGAGAACCGCTCCCCCTTTCGCCTTCACAATCTCGCTGGTGTCTTTTTCGAGCGCATATCCAAATGCATAGTCGGCTGTGAGGAAGAACCAGGTGTTGCCGCCGGCTTCGGTCAAGGCGCCACCAGTGCCGATACCGAGCGCGTGTGTATCATACGCCCAATGGAAACCGTAGGGATGGCAGGCGTCTCCGGTGAGCCGGGATGTCGCCGCACCGGTGACGATATCGATCTTCTTCATCTGCTTCGCCAATTCGTGGACTGCCAATGCGACTGAGGACGCGTTGAGATCGGTTATCATGTCCACGCCGTCGAGCTCGAACCAACGTCTGGCAATACTCACGGCAAGATCGGGCTTGTTCTGATGGTCGGCCGTGACGATCTCGATCTTCTGTCCGATCACCATCGGCCCGAAATCCTCCACGGCCATCTTGGCGGCCTCAACCGACCACTTCCCTGCGAAGTCGGCGTAAAGCCCTGACTGGTCGTTGAGGACCCCGATTTTGACTTGGCTCCAACCGGGCGTCGCCCCCATAACTGTCGCAACGATCGCGACCGCACCAATCTTCTTCAGCATTCGTGTTCCCCATTTCACGGCAGTGGCACCGGCCCTTGATAGGCTCTCGACTCCACTCCTGTAAGTACAGTTCCAGATTCGAGAAAATGCGTTGGGCCAGATGATCGTGGCGCTTGCGCCGGCAAGTAGCCCAGCGCTGATGTGTCTGAGCCACAGCAAGAGAAGTGCCGCAATCGTGTGTTCGATCGCGACTTCCAAACGTCGCAGCACATGAGTTCGTGAACGTTGACCAGCCGCCGGGGTCTGCCACTGCTTGCCCCTGCCTCTTCATTGCGCAACGAGCTATGAGCCCGCACGGCTGGGCGCCGCCAGGTCTTAATATCTACGGCAAACCACTCGCACTCGCAGAAACAAGGGCTTGGTCTAGTTCCGAGACATCGAGGACGTGCTCGGAGGCGATGGCATCCTTGAGCTGCCGTATGGGTGCGGCGATGTCCCGGACGGAGCCCAATCCGCTGACGCCCCACAGCCGACCATCATTCCCGACCGACAGGTGCAATCGTGCCCCGCCGACCTCTCGCGTCACGGTGAGACTACCGAGTGCCGGTAGCCCTGCAACTTGCAGCGTAAGATCGTATTGGTTGCTCCAGAACCACGGCACAGGATCGAATGGCCTCTGCTGACCGAGCATGTTGCGCGCAGCAGCATCAGCTTGGTCCTCGGCGTTGCGCCAGTTCTCTATTCTTAGATGGCGGCCGAACAGCCGACTCTCGTAGCGGCAGACGTCGCCGCAGGCGAAGATGTTTTTGTCGTTGGTCTGGAGGAAACGGTCGGTGATGATTCCATCATCGACATGGAGACCCACGTGTATGGCGAGCTCTGTCCTAGGCTTTACGCCGACCCCATATACGACCGCGTCGCAATCCAAGGCCTCGCCGGACTCCAATCGGACGCACGAGACCTTATGCTCGCCCTCCAGCGCCGCAACGCTAACGCCGAACCGGATCTCAACGCCACGCCGACGATGTGCCTCAACGAGAGCGGCCGAAACAATCCGCGGAACGTTGCGTGCCATCGCAATTGGCGCCATCTCCAGCACATGGACGGCGCAGCCCCGTTCTACCGCGGCTGCTGCAACTTCGAGTCCAATGACTCCAGCACCGATCACCACCACGCGGGCACCAGGCCGCAATGCTCCGGCGATCGCATTGGCATGTGCAGGGGTCCGAAGGGGCCAAACCCCGTCGAGATCCGCCCCCGGAACAGGTAGCGTGTTAAGCGACGATCCGGTCGCCAACAGGAGCCGATGGTAACGAAGTTCATGCCCGTCGCCCAACAGAACGCGCGAGTCGTCACGTTCGATGCGCGCGACAGGCCTTCCCAGCAGGAGATCGATGCCCTTTTCGAAGTACCAGTTTTTCGGGAAGAACGCGCACTGATCTGCTGTCTTTGAGCCCAACAGCACGGCTTTCGACAGCGGCGGACGATCGTAGGGCAAATGACATTCATCGCCGATCAAGGTAATCGGACCGCTCCAGCCGTGCTTGCGCAGGGCTGCCGAGGTCTTGGCCCCGCTATGGCCTCCGCCAACAACTACGATAGGACGTTGCGTCACCAGTGTTCCGGGCATATCGCGCCGTCAGGCTTGCTCCGCCTTGGCCGCAGCGGCTGCGAGCATTGCATCGCCGATCACATCCTTGCCCTGCGCCTTGAGCGCGTTCCCTGCACCGAGAATGTCTCGGAGTTCTTTATTCTGGCTAAGCTTCGACTTGCCGACGAGGCGTGTAATCTCGATCTCGATTCCAACGATCATCTTGAGCATCATGTCGATGTAATCCTTGGGGCTGTCGGTCATCTTCCAAGGATCGGCCTGCTTCGCCTCGTGGATGCGCGTCAGGCGCGCAACCATGCCACGGACGTAACGTTCATCGTCGCGGATCGTCACGCGTCCGTACACATGAGCTACCATATAGTTCCAGGACGGGACCTGCTTCTTGAACTCGACTTTGCTTGGATACCAGTTCGGCGCGATGTAGGCATCCCCGGCACGGAAAACGATAAGCACCTCGTCGCCCGTGGTGACATCCTGCCAAACTGGATTTGCGCGAGCGACATGCGAATGAAGGACGCCCTGCGGCCCCTCGTTCGCGTGCAATTCGAACGGTAAGTGATTTGCGTCGAGCCCGCTCTTTCCATTGGTAAAAAGGACGCCAAGAGGATTCTTCTCAATGAGATCGTGAAGCGCCTCGGGGCGCAACTCAGCGAAATGTGGGGGGACGTACATATCGACTCCTAATCGCTCGTGCCGCTGCATCAACGGGATTTCGTTCAGACCTCGGTCATCTGGAATTCGGCCTTGCCTGCGCCGCAATCAGGGCAGCTCCAGTCGTCAGGGACGTCCTCCCAGCGAGTGCCAGGCGGAATCCCCTCGTCGGGCCATCCTTCCGCCTCCCTGTAGACAAGCCCGCACAGCGCACACATCCAGATCTTGTAGACTGGTGCGCCAGCCGTTGTTTCGGAGCGCACCTGAGGGCTTTCATTGCTCATCTCACAATCCCTATCCGTGGAGGGTCCATGAGGCCCGTGTAGGCTATAACTGGTTCATTCTACAGAGCCAGTTTGTGGCAGTTTTGATGGACCAGATTGGCATCGTTAGCCACCGCGGTCCGAGGCGGCCAGCGGCCGATCGGACGTGCCAATTGGTGCTGCGGTGGTCTGCACAGCCACAGCAACCTGAAAATTGCTGTGGCTAGATTGTAGCTTGCATGCGGGCACGAAGGACCGCTGGCCGAGTCGATCAGGCCGAGCTCGAGTTTATCAGGTTCTGCGAGCTACACGTCGGTACTCCTAGCGCCGAGGACCGAGATAAAGTCTGGTTCGATGCAGCGGAATTTTGGCTGGAACGAGAGCACGCCGGAGGTGAGGCCCCCTCTCGGAAATGATCGAGAAGGTTCGACCGTATCTGCCTCCTTGCATGGAGAATCACAGGAATGGCAGCACGCCCAAGACCGCGCGAACTAGGATCTATCGCAAAGCCCAGCGAAAGCCATGCCGCAGGTTGCTGCCGTCCTACTTCGTCCTAAAAGCCTGATAAGCGTGCGGAAAGGGACACAGTGAATTGCCGTCATTGCCTACGTCCGAGATTGAGGCCCTTTCCCCGCACCAGTTTTGCCTCGAGCATTTCGAGCCGGTCCTGGCCCCAAAATCGTTCGCCCTCAAACACGTAAAACGGCGAGCCGAAAACGCCAGCCTCTAGCGCGCGCGTGGTGTTGGCCGCATATTCTTGCCGCACATCAGCTGCGGTTGCCGCCTCCAAAAGGCCCCTGCCATCGTAACCGGCCTGAGCTGCGATTTTTACCAAGGCGTCACGATCGGCGAGATTCTCGTCCTCAACCCAAATGGCCCGCATCATAGCATTAGTGAGATCATTGACGTTCAATCCGCGATGCTGTGCGGCAATAAGCATGCATGACGCGATATCCACGTCGACAGGGAAATACGCGGGCTCGATGTTCACCTTCATGCCGAGACACTCGCTCCAGCGCTTGAGCTCCTCGGTTCGATAGGCGCGTCGCTGCCAGGATCGCTGTTCCAGGACGATGCCGCCGCTTCCTGCATAGACGTCCTGCATCCGCATAGCGATATAGTTGATGCGAGCTCCGTGACGGGCTGCCATCTGTGTAAACCTGACATGCCCGAGATAAGCCCAGTCGGACATCAGCCATACGTAGTAGTCGATAGATGGAGTCGCTTGCTGGAGCATCAGGGGCCCTCGGAACGGTGCTGTGTGAATCAATCTCGGCTGATGACGATGAGGACGGTCGCACGCGCGCCGACGCGCCGCACCTGGTGGACGAGGTGTCCCGGAAACTGCAAGAAATCGCCTGAGCCCATGATGACACTACGGTCTGCGAACTTTACCTCAATCCGGCCCGTAATGACGTAGAGCGACTCTTCGCCGGAATGTTCTGCGTGGCTTCCCTCGCTGAAGTGAGCTGGTGGCGTCATCAGGAACGCTTCTGCCCTTCGGCTTGATCCGGCCGGAGACAGTGGAACAAACGAATATCCGTGAACCGGGTCCTCCTCCGGCTCACGATTCGCAGTGCGGACGAGGTGAATGTCTGAATCTATCGTCTGCTCGCCGAACAGCAGCGCTACGGGAATGTCTAATGCACGTGAGAGTTTGACCACAGTAGCGATTGATGGAGCCTTGGCATCTTTCTCAATTCGAGAAAGAAAACTCTTGTTCAGCCCCGTCTCGAGAGCGAGCTCATCAAGGGTCATGTTCTTGTTGCGACGGCATGCGCGCAAACGCGCGCCTATTCGTCCAGCGGACCGTACATCAGGAGTGGCGTGCTCCGGCTTGCTCGCTCGAACTCTTTTGGTCATTGCGTTTGCATCGTCAGTTGGATCTCCCAGACATCGTGAATTCGATGCTCTGCTTGATCCTTCACGCAATATGCCTTGAAGCCGAAACTGGCAAGCAAGTTGGTCCAACGATACCGCCCCGGGCCCTTGTATTGCTCTGAAACACCGCCCTTTCAAAGCGCGGGATACTGAGATAGGGTTCATTGCGGGCAACATGTTGTCCAGCAGACCATCACGGAACGACGACACTGTCAAGGCAGCCGGGGCCGATCAACCTTCAATGGAGAAGATGATGACTGTCTACGAGAGTACGCCGACTATGACGACCGCAAACGACGCATCAAAGGGATGGGTGGCGGCAGCGACCGTGATCGGGACCACGATCGAATGGTACGACTTCTTTATATTTGGCACGGCTTCTGCGCTTATCTTCAACAAGCTGTTCTTCCCCAGCATTGATCCGATTAGCGGCACACTGGCTTCGTTCGCGACATTCGCAGTCGGTCTGTTTGCCCGCCCGTTCGGTGGGCTTATCTTCGGGCACTTCGGAGACCGGATCGGGCGAAAGAGCATGCTCCTCCTTAGTTTGTTTCTGATGGGCATTCCGACCGTCTTGATCGGACTTCTCCCAACCTACTCGCAGCTCGGGATCTGGGCGGCTGTGTTGCTTGTCATCTTGCGAATCTGCCAGGGAATTGCGGTCGGCGGCGAATGGGGCGGAGCCGTGCTGATGGCGGTCGAACATGCCAATGGCAAGAAAGTGTCACTGTTTGGCAGCTTGCCGCAGGCCGGCACTCCTGCTGGATTAATCATTGCGACTCTAGTGTTCGCCTATATGAGCACCTTCTCGGACGCTGATTTCCTCGCGTGGGGGTGGCGGGTGCCATTCCTCGCTAGCATCGTGTTGATCGCATTAGGAACGTTTGTGCGATCGAAGGTCGCTGAGAGCCCCGTATTCCTGCAAGCGAAGAATGATGGCCAGACTGTCGACGTCCCAAGTGCGGAAGTGGTGAGTAGGCATCTCCGCTCTCTGTTGCTCGCGGTGGGGGCCAAGCTCGCCGAAGTCACGTTATTCTACTTGGTAACTGTGTTCATTCTTCAATACTCGACCGCAACATTGGGCCTTTCAAGAGGCGAGGTATTGAATAGCATTCTCCTGGCCGCAACCGTCTGCTTGATCGCAATTCCCGTTTACGGTCACTTCGGGGACAAGCTCGGCGCGCGTACGGTCTATTGCGTCGGTGGCATATTGCTTGCGCTATTCGCGATTCCACTCTTCCTGATGATCAACACCAAGGAACCGTTGTTGATTCGCGTTGCGATAGTGATTTCGCTAGGCCTTATTTATCCAACAATGTTCGGTCTGCAGCCCGCGTTATATTCGGCTCAATTCCCGCCGGGCGTTCGCTATAGCGGTATGTCGCTCGGCGTACAGATCGCTGCGGCGATTGGGGGCGGACTTGCTCCGATTATCGCGACGGCGCTGCTTAGTGCAACGGGCAGCACCTTATCCATCGGTCTTTATCTGGGTGCGCTGGCCTTATTGGCCGCTGGTTGCGCATTTGCAATGAAGTCACCGAAGAAAGGAGTCTAGCTGCGCCAGCCGGAAAATCTGGTGCGCCGACGCGCGCACCAGACGCAATGGGTCGGAGCAGCGTGGAACGACGGGGGCGGCGAAGCGCAACTATGCCGGAGTGTACAGGTCGAGGTGATCTGCGCCGTACACCGCGTCTCCCGGGTAGTGCCAGTCGTCGCGCGGTTGGTTGCTGGGAACCAGTACGGACGAGTTTGCCAGGCTCGCTGCTGATGCGCGGGTGTGCTGCCACTGAGGCGGCACCAGGCCTAGTAGGGAGCTGATGAAGCCTTCATTGAGCCATTTCGGTGTGGTGAAGTGGATTGACCAAGAGAAGCACTGATGAAAAATGATTCGATAGGCTCAAGTATGTCGCTCCAGGCAGGCCGCTTGATTGTTGTCACCGGGACGGCCGGGTTAGCATATGAATGTGCTTCGGCGCTCGGGCAAGCGGGCGCGGAGATCATTCTGGCTGGTCGTAATAGAATAAAGGGAGAAGCTGCGATCGCGAAAATCCGATCGAGCCTGAGATCGGCAAATCTTCGCTTTGAGCCCGTCGACCTGGCCGATCTCGGCTCCGTTGCGGATTTCGCGAGGCGTCTGCGCGGTAACTACGAGCGATTAGATACACTCATTAACAATGCCGCCGTGATCATGGCGCCGCGCCAACAACTGACCAACGATGGTTTTGAATTGCATTTCGGCACGAATTATCTTGGTCACTTCGCATTGACCGCTCACCTCATGCCGCTCTTGCGGGCAGGACGTGACCCGCGTGTGGTCAATGTCTGCGCACTGGCGGCGAACGGTGGCGTCATCGGCTTTGGTGACATGCAGTCGGAACATCGGTACCGGCCGATGGCAGCGTATGCGCAGTCGAAACTGGCGAACCTGATGTTTTCACTTGAACTTCACCGCCGCGCGACTGCTAAGCAGTGGGGCATCAAGAGTATTGCCGTGCATCCTGGCTTAGCGCGCACAGATCTCTCAGGCATAAGACCTGATCCAACAAGGCAGAACAGAATGCCCTTCTTGCTTCGCGTGCTGGCTCCGCTTCTGCTTCAATCTTCCAAACAGGGGGCGTTACCGCTTTTATATGCGGCAACGTGCCCGGAGGCCAAAAGTGGAGGATATTACGGACCAGATGGTTTCATGGAAACAAGAGGGCCGCCAGCACCTGCGAAGGTGCCGCTTAATGCTCAAGACCACGCCGTTGCGAAGCGTTTGTGGGAGATATCAGAGGAAATGACACACGTCCGTTTCGGGGAATGAGCAACCATCGCTCTCAGTTCCGACGTTCGATCGAGATCGCAACGCCTCATACGTCATAGCTCTTCGAGAGGCTTACGATCTGCCCGCTAGTGGCCGCTCTTCCGAGCGAGGTACCGACGAACGAAGGTGGGGCATGTTGCCGCGAGACGATCAGGATCAACACGACCCGAACGGCTGATGTACTGGTGTGCGAACTCCTAGGCGGAGGCTTATGTGCTCATCAAAATGCTCGTACCAATCATTTGGGTCCGCAGCCCGACCGATCAAACCGAGCTCCGCACATTGATCGACCAGCTCCCCCATTGCCTGCTTGCTCATCGAAGCACGGCGGGCAAGTTCGGTTAATCGGGTCCCCTCCACATCGAGATTGCGGGTCAAGCTGACATGTGCAATTCGGGTCTCGGCGTGATCGCTTGCGCTCATCAGCTCGAGAACGCGGGCCTCCAAACGGTGGACCGCGTTATTAAGTAGCCGCCCCACATTGGCATGCCGCCAGGCTGTCCCAGAGTTCTTGGTTCTCAATTGACCTGAGTTCCGAATCGATTGACCAGATGTGGAAATGCATAGCATGCTTGGTTCAGGAACCGTAGGCGATGCCTTAGACTGGCTCCTCCGCCATGTCGTATCGGGCCCGGGCTGGTCGACTATGCTGCACGGAGGCTCGCCAGGAAGCGGTCGACCTCCGATCTCAAGCCGTCCGATTGCTGCCCCAGATCGTCTGCGGCTCCAAGGACACCGCTTGCCGCCTCGCCGGTCAGGCTCGCGGCCTCGTTGACGCCGACGATGTTGCCCGAAACCTGTTCAGTGCCTTGTGCGACCTGCTGAATGCTGCGTGCTATCTCACGCGTCGCGACCCCCTGCTCTTCCACGGCAGCCGCGATTGCGATCGCAATCTCGTTGATGCATGAAATCGTATCGCCAATGCCGTCAATGGCCTGAACGGCGCCAGCCATCGCGCCCTGCATTCCATGAACTTGCGCTGAGATCTCGTCGGTGGCGCGGGCTGTCTGGCTTGCCAGAGATTTGACTTCACTCGCCACCACGGCAAAACCCCTTCCAGCCTCGCCTGCGCGCGCCGCCTCAATGGTAGCGTTCAAAGCCAAGAGGTTAGTTTGGCTGGCGATTGCGCTAATTAGCTGAACGACATCGCCAATCTTGGAAGTCGCGGTGGCGAGCCCCTGCACGGTCTTGTTGGTTCGCTGGGACTCTTCCACCGCGTCTGCAGCCACCCTGGTTGACCGAGCCACTTGATTGCCGATTTCGGCAATCGAGGCAGACAATTGCTCTGTTGCGGAGGCAACCGTCTGAACACTCCTGCTCGCTTCCTCGGCTGCAGCCGCAACGACCTCGGATTGTTCGCTTGCCGTTTTCGCCGTGTCAGACATGCTTTGAGACGTCACCCGCATCGCGCCGGCAGAGTGCGAGAGAGATTCCAGGGACGTCCTCACCCCTTGCTCGAAATCGTCGGCCAGCTTGGCTTGAAGAAGCTTCTTTTCCGCTTCTGCCCTCAGTTTCATCGTGTCCTGCTCCTGACGCAGGCGACTGGATTCCAACATGGCCTGTTGAAATACTTGAACCGACATCGCCATCTCGCCGAGCTCATCCGCTTGGCCGAGTGCCGGAATGATCGATTCCGTATCGCCGCCCGCAAGCCTTCGCATGGCTGCGGTCAAGCCGGCGATCGGCCGGGTGATGCTGCGGCTGAGGAATATCGACAGCGCCAGCACAAGCACGAGGGCTACAAAGATGAGCAAAGACATCTGCCTGACTTGTGCGAAGAAGATCGCATCGATGTCATCCAAATAGATGCCGCCAGCAACAGCCCAATCGTAAGGCGCGAATCTGACGACATAGGCGATCTTCGGGAGCGGCTCGCCCGCTCCCGCCCGCGGGAAGCTGAAGGCCACGAATCCAGATCCCGCCGACTTCACAACATCGACCTGGAGGCGCGAGAAGTACACGCCGTTTGCATCGGCGGTATCTTTCATGCTCTTGTTCTGCAATTTGGGATTTGGATGCGCGACGAGGACTGAGTGGTTGTCAAGAGCGTAGAAGTAGTCGTCCTTCCCGAAACGCAGCGATTGCAGCAATTGTTTGCTTCGCTCCATTGCCTGCTCTTCGGACAGGCCGGCCTGTCTCGAGTTATTGTAATCCAGCTCTAGGGCTTGCTTCGCCAACAGTACAAGTTGCTGGAGTTTATCCTTCCTGTCTTCGAGCAAGCTGCTCTTGAGGGCCGAAAGTCCGGCCGCTGCGACTGCAGCAATGCCGAGTATCGAAAGGGCTACCATCAACATCAACTTGGACGAAATCTTGAGCTTGCGGAGCATGGCCTATCTTTCGGTTCCGGGCAGGTCGTCGACTGGACGGCTCCTCAAATATCGGAGATTGATAAAAATTGCCTTTAGAGACCCAGTGGATCATCTTGCGCATTGCCGAGATCAAAATCGCGGTGCAAGAAAAGCTGCAAACCTACTTGCAGGAAAACGCATCCGAGAAATGTGGTGACCCCGTTCATCACGAAATCAGATGAAGGTCATCTAGTCTCAAGATAACAGAATTCGGATTGCATCGGCCACCAGCAATATCTTGGGCGCGACCACAAACACAGTGGCGGATAAGAGGCCGTGCTGCGGCTGTTGCTAGTCCCGCTTTGGTGGCGAGGCCCACACCCCAACAAGGTCCATGAGAAAGGCAGCAGCCAGCGATGCAGCGCCGAGCAGGAATAACATGGTGTAGTCGCCTCCGCTACGGGCGAATGCAAAGGATAGACCGAATGCAGCCAGCGCCTGCATGATGGCAAAGCTCGTGGTCGCGGCGCTCCAGGCGACTTTCTGGCCCGTAGCATCGCGGGGTATCAGCTCATGAACACGGCCAAGTACGAGTGCGACGATCCCGGGGGTGAAAGCACCGATGACCAGGCTCGACATGGCGAGGCCGGGGGCGCCGAGGTGAAACACAGGTAAAGCAACCGCGATTGCCTGGACTGCGTAAGCAATACGCAGGGCCCGCCGAAAGCCGGTCGCATCGGCGAGACGGCCAGTGAGCAAGGGACCAATGATCGCGCCTACTCCGAACAGCACCCAGTATCGGGCGCCCGTCTGCAGACCCTGACCCTGTCCGCGGGCCACGAAATCGACGAGAAAGAGCATGTGCGGCACCAAGCCCACAGCATTAAGGCCATACTCTGCATAGAGGAGCCGCAGTGGTAGTGCCCCGCTGGGCTCATGAACGGGGGCCGGTGCCGCCGTGTTAGGTGTCGGAGGCCATCCGTTCCAGGCGATCAGAGTCAACACGAGGGCCAAGGCTCCAAGCCCGAACCAAGCTTGCTTCAGGCCGTGTTTGAGAAGCAACGGCACGATCGTACCCGAGGCCGCAATGCCGATGCCGACCCCCATGAAAATGATGCCACCGGCAAGGCCGCGCCGGGATGGAGAAATATGGGAAAGAACGGTTGGGGCAGCCAAGACCATGAGCACCCCGCCCGTGACTCCCGATGCTAGCCGCCAAGCAAAGAACCAGAGGAAAGAGATCGGAAACGCGCAGGCGATGAATGCGGCCGCTGCAAGTAGCATCATGGTTCGGATGACTAGGGCCGCCGAACCGATCTTGAGCATAGGGTGTGCCAGCAACGCACCAGCGAGATAGCCCGCGAGATTCGCGGCTCCTATATAGGCCGCAGCCGACGCCTCGAACCAGTGGGCTCCAACGACCGCCGGAAGCAAGGGCGTGTATGCAAACCGCGCCAGGCCAATTCCGACAAGGGTTGCGCACGACCCCGCTGCAGCTGCGCGCCATGGACTCAACGCCGGAGGGTTCCGGGATGCGACGTGGTGATCGTTCATGTACGCGCCCTCTAACGCGCGGTGAGATATAAAGCTTTCGAGCAAGCAGTAAAAATGATTTGATATGATAACTCCTATCTCGAAATGCGATAACCTGAGAAGCGGATTTGCAAAGGCACGCACATGGATCTCTCTGATCTCAAAGTATTCGAGGCGGTTTCGCGGCTTGGTAGCATGAACCGTGCAGCGTCTGAGTTGCATACGGTCCAGTCCAACGTCACCGCGCGAATTCGCATCCTGGAGGAGGAGCTCGGCCTGCCTCTATTTCAGCGTCACGCCCGCGGTGTGACGCCCACGCCGGCCGGGCGCAGGATCCTCCCTTACGTTGCTAAAATCTCAAGGCTTGTCGCGGATGCGCTCTCCGCTGCACGAGACGATGGAACGCCGAACGGCGCTCTTTTGCTAGGCAGCTTGGAGACGACCACGGCCTTGAGACTATCGCCCGCCCTGGTCAGGTTCGCGAAGGCATATCCCAAAGTAAGACTCGCTATCACGACCGGCACGACCGCTCGCCTTTTGAGTGACGTTCTCGAGTATCGCCTGGATGGTGCATTCGTAGCCGGTCCGATCAGGCATCCCGACCTGGAGCAGGAGACCTTCTTCCGGGAAGAACTTGTCCTTGTCACGGCACCATCCATCCGGACCGCGAAGGAACTGATCGCCATCGAGGGTCTAAAAACAATCGTGTTCCAGATCGGCTGCTCGTATAGGCAACGGCTGGAGACCAGCTTGGCGGAAATGGGCATCGCCACCGCCCTTCCGCAAGAGTTCGGCTCGCTCGATGCCATCATCAGCTGTGTCTCTGCGGGCCTCGGCGTCACACTTCTGCCGAGAGGCGTTATCGCTCCTGCGCTGCAAGACGGCAGAGTCGCCGTCCATAAATTGCTGCCGGCCCGGGCTATGGTAGAGACCGTGTTCGTGCACCGGAAAGATGTCTACGTCTCAAGTGCGATGAAGGCCATCTTCGATCTGATCAGGTCGCATTCTAAGTCCAAGAGGGCGGCCTGATTAGCGCGGCGTGATTAACACGGCCGTTGGCCTTCGAACTAGGGCACCAGGCCGGCACCAGGTGCGCAGTTGACGGTTTCGAAGATCTGCCCCTGTTCGGGTACAACGAACGACTCAAGCGGCGTACGTAGCTCATTTTTCCTACCGACTTGCGGTACCGCGCCATTGCGGCTCGGGGAAGCGGGCTGGGTGCGGGGTGATGACCAGCCCAATTGTCATTTGGCTCGCAGTTGGATATGCGCCGCCTTCACGACGATCCTGGTCCGCTCAACAGCACCATCTCGCTAGTTGGGTCACACTGGTGAACTTAGCTGGTAGAGAAGCTCAACGGCACATACGCTGAGGTGGTCGGGATGCCACGGTCAGTTCCACTGGCCGGGCATGTGGACGAATCGCGTCGTAGCCGCCGGCCTATCCCAGGCTGCAAAGCTTCCGAACGAGCGGATCAGTGTCCGCCGTTCGCGCGTCGTCTTGCTCGCGTTCGCCGCCAGCGGGTCAAGTGCGGCACTCGTAGGCCCCATTGCCTAGGCTCAGGCGAGCTGCTGTTCCGCAACAGGGCGACCTCCGAGTTCAGAGGAGTCGGTCGCTGCTGCCCGAGGCAGGCAAAACACATTCACGATCGCCGTCATCAGTGCGATTGCGATAGGGTAAATCAGGCCCGCGTAGATGTTGCCAGTGTAGCTGACGAGCGAGAGGCCAATTAGCGGAACGAAGCCCCCGAATATTCCGGTTCCGATATGGTAAGGTAGGGATAGCGAGGTGTATCGCAGCCGCGCAGGGAAAAGTTCGACGAGAAACGCGGCGTTCGGCCCGTAGACAAGCGCAACGAAGACGAGTTGCGCCAAAATCAGAGCGGTGATGGCAAGGTAGTTGTGGGCCGCTGCCGCCGTCGTGATTCCCATGTAGATCGGAATGTAAAGGGCCGCAGCGAGAAGCAGTCCAGCGACTATCAAGGGCCGGCGTCCGATGCGGTCCGAAACAGCGCCGCTGACGACGATCAGAGGTGTGCCGATCGCTAAGGCAACCGCGACACACACGTTCGCGGTAAGGAAGTCCACTTTGAGGACGCTCTGCAGGAAATAGAGCGCATAGAATTGTCCAGTGTACCAAACGCAGCCCAGACCAGCTGTTGCGCCGAAGAGAGCGTAGAGCGAGTAGCGAAGGCCTTGCCCCGAGCCGAAGCTTTCCCGGATGGGCGCGCGCGAGACTTTGCCGGCCTGACGCATCTGCTCGAAAATCGGTGATTCGCTCAGCTTCATGCGCAAATAGATCGACAGCATGAGCAGAAGGGCTGATAGCAGAAACGGGATGCGCCATCCCCACGCCCGGAATGCCTCTTCTCCAAGTGATAACCTGCACGCGAGCACGACCAGAATCGCTACGAAGAAACCAACTGTCGCTGTGGTCTGGATAAAGCTTGTGAAAAAGCCGCGACGGTTTGCTGGAGCATGCTCTGCGACGTAAATCGCGGCCCCGCCATACTCGCCGCCTATGGCTAGGCCCTGGACGAGGCGCAGTACAACCAGTGCTATGGGCGCAGCGAACCCGATATCGGCATATGTCGGCAGGAATCCGACCAAGGTGGTCGAAATGCCCATCAAAACCAAGGTGAGAAGGAAAGTGTGCTTGCGCCCGAGACGATCGCCTAGGCTACCGAAGAGAAGGGCGCCGAACGGACGAACGACGAATCCGGTTGCGAAAGTAGCTACACTGACCAGGAGCGCTGCCGTGGGGTCGTTTGGAGGATAGAAAAGAGTTGAAAAAAATACGGCCAGGCTGCCGTACAAATAGAAATCGTACCACTCGATGACCGTGCCTGCGCTGGAGGCCAGTACTATGGTCCAGATGCCCGGAGCTCGGGCATCCACTTTCGGGTGGCTCATGGGAGTCTCCTTCGCAGTTTTGGCAAGCGGGTTTTGTGGCGCGGACGTCAGAGCGCACGCGCTGTCGTCACCTGGCAAATACGTAGAAAGCTGGCGGCTTGCTTACGCGGCGATCGAGCGATGCGTGGGCGCGTAGCGCGAAAGACAAGCGCTGGCTTCTGTCGAGATCCGCTTCACCAATTCACCAGCGGTTGGGATGTCATGAATCAATCCGATACCCTCGCCAACGGTGACATTGGCAGTATCATAGTCGCCCGATGACCAGGCCGCTTCGACGCGCTGCAGCTCCGCCTCTTGGAGGTTACGCAACTCGTCCTCCCGGCCATGCCACTGCTCGATGAAGCCATTTTTCATGAGCCTGCCGGTGTATTCTGAGGGCCATGGCTTTTTGCGGACGACGTCGTAGACACGCGTGCGGATTGTTTCGTCGCCCGTGGCGGTCACCACCTTTTCCTTTGCGTTACGATGGATCACCGACTCTTGCGTGGCCCAAAAGCGCGTCCCCATCAACGCGCCATCGGCACCGAGCATCAGCGCTGCGGCCACGCCGCGTCCATCGGCGATGCCGCCTGCAGCAACCACGAGGACATGAGGAGCCCTTTGTGCCACCAGATCGGCGACAGCTGGAACGAAGGGCATCGTCGAACGCGTCGTTAGCCCGTGGCCACCTGCCTCGGTGCCTTGCGCTATCACGACGTCGGCCCCGACATCGATGGCGCGCTTCGCGTGTTCAAGTGTTTGTACCTGACAGATGAGCGGAATACCCGCCTGCTTCACCTTCGGTGCATAGGGTTCGGGATCTGAGAATGAGAGCATGATCGCCCTGTTGTGCCGCTGCAAAGCAAGATCGAGCAGACCAGGATCGTTTGCCAGAGCCCATGTGATGAAACCGCATCCAACGTCCGGGCGGCTCACCTTGGCCGATTGTTCTTCGAACCAGGTCCGGTTCGCATAACCGCCGCCCAGCATGCCCAACGCGCCGGCCGCGGAAACGGCCGACGCCAGTTCGCCGCCGGAGGCGGGGTCCATCGGCGCCAATATGATTGGATGCTCGAGTCCAAAAAAGTCGGTCAATCTCGTCTTGATGCCCATTTTCCGTCCTCGCTCAGGCGCGCTCCGCCTTTTCCATGCAAACGCTAGATCAGTCATTGACAACGGAAAAGTGATTAGTTTTGATCAAAGTCATCATTATGGGAGATGACCTATGGACAGCACCGATCTCAACTTCTTTACGGCGGTGGCAATGGCGGGCGGGATCGGCCGGGCGGCAAATGAGCTCCACACTGTGCAGTCCAATGTGACGCAGCGGATTCGGGCACTCGAGGTTCAGCTCGGTGTCCAACTTTTTCATCGATCAAAAAAGGGAGTGACGCTGACCTCGATGGGGAGCAGGCTGCTCCCTTACGCCAATCGGATCAGCGAGCTTTTGGCAGAGGCCCAGCGCGCGGTGAAGGACGAGGCCTTCCCAAGCGGCGAGTTGCGCATCGGTTCGATGGAGACAACGGCGGCCTTACGGTTGCCGCCTCTGCTTACGCAGTATGCGATCGCCTATCCCGACGTTGACGTTCAGATCGAGACCGGCCCTACGGCGGTTCTCGTCGACAATGTGGTTTCCCGCAAACTGGATGGAGCTTTCGTCTCCGCACCGATCACGCACGGCGAGCTCGCCTGCAAGCCTATTGTGGAGGAGGAGCTGGTGCTGGTGACGTCACCGATGGTGTTGTCCGCTCAACATCTTACCAAGTTCCTGGCAACAGGAAGCGGCCGCAAGGTGATCGTTTTCCGCGCGGGCTGCTCCTACCGTCAGCGCTTGTCGGAATATTTGGCGCATCGTGGTTTTGTCGACTTGCGCTGGATGGAGATGGGAACGCTCGATGGTATCATCGGCTGTGTCGCGGCATCGGTCGGCATTTCGCTCATTCCACGTGTTGTGGCGGAGCCGGCCGAACGGCAGGGCTTGATCCGGCTCCATCCATTGCCCAATGGCACCGGCACAGCGGTCACCGTGTTTGTTCACCGAAAAGATACGTTCGTCTCGTCCGCCCTGCGGGCGTTCATTGAATGCGCCGGATCAGGAGCGAAGCTCGAAGCTGTTCCGGAGCGATCTGCGAGCGTGGTCAAGACGCCTCGAAAGATGACCTAGCAGCCTTCACGGAGGAAGCGATGAAGCGGTGTACCTCCTGAACTCTCCGCGTTTCATGCGTGTCAGGATGAGAGGTGAGCCAGTAGTTTCGCACGAAGCGTAGATCCGGGAGCAATTGCCTGAGCTCGGGGTAGCGCCTGGCCGCGTAATCGTGAAGAATGCCAACGCCGTGGCCAGCTCGCACCGCCTCCATCTGCGCAACGACGCTTCCGCATTCGTAGCGGCGCGACATGAGACGGCCAAGAGTCGATGCGTAATCCAAAGCACGGCTATAGACGAAATCCTCAACATGCGTGACGAACAACCGCCCTTGAAGTTCGGCCTGAGTTTTGACTGGTCCTTCCCGTGCTAGGTAACTGTCCGCCGCGTAGACGCTAAGAGTGTAATCAGTCAATTTTGAAAGGATGAGCCGCCCCTGCTTGGGCCGCTCCAGCGTGATAGCGATGTCGGCCTCTCGCCTCGACAACGAGAAGGTGCGTGGAAGTGGGACGAGCTGAATTACCAGCCCGGGATGGCTTGCGGCCAGTGCGCCCAGACGATCGGCCAGGAAATAATTTCCAAGTCCGTCCGGCGCGCCGACCCGCACCGTACCGGTGATCGCCTCGCTCCTCGCTCCGATGCTGGAGCCCACCTTTAGAAATTCGCTTTCTGCGCGCTCGGCCGCAGCGAGCAGAGCCTCGCCGGACGCCGTCAATGTGCAGCCAGACGTGTGCCTTTCGAGCAATTTGGTTTTCAGGCTACGCTCCAGCGCTGTGAGCTGGCGAGCGACCGTTGCATGATTCAGGCGCAGGTTCTTTGAGGCCTTCAGAATCTGCCCGGCCCGCGCAATCTCGAGAAATATCCGGACCCGCTCCCAATCCATCGGCTATACTTTCTGCACAACGGAGCCGCTAATTCGGCTGTTGAAGCGCAATTCTATGCGCTCCATACGGGACTTGATCAAGCTCTGATACAGGAGAGAGTCCATGGCGGCGACTATTCCGAACTTCATCAATGGTGAGTTGGTACTTAGCCCGAGCACCCGCACTTCGCTCGTCTACAATCCGGCCACCGGCGAGCAATCCGCAACGCTTGGCCTGGCTACGGCGCAAGACGTTCAGGCCGCAGTCACGGCGGCTCGGAAAGCCTTTCCGGCTTGGGCAAACACCCCTCCGCTGCGGCGCGCGCGCATCCTCAACCGCTTTCTGCGGATCATGGAAGACAGGATCGACGAGCTCGCCGAGGCCATCACCGCTGAGCACGGCAAGGTGCTCTCGGATGCAAAAGGCGAGATTCAGCGTGGCATGGAGGTCGTCGAATTCGCGACCGCGGCACCGCAACTCCTTAAGGGAGAAGTCACCGAAAACGTGGGTACCCGCGTTGACAGTTACTCTTTGCGTCAGCCGCTTGGAGTGGTCGCCGGAATTACACCGTTTAACTTTCCAGCCATGGTGCCGCTGTGGATGTTTCCGGTGGCGCTCGCATGCGGTAATAGTTTTATCCTGAAGCCCTCGGAGCGGGATCCGTCAGCGTCGCTCATTCTGGCGCAGTGGTTGAAGGAGGCCGGGCTGCCAGACGGCGTCTTCAACGTCGTGCACGGTGACAAGGAGGCGGTGGACGCCATCCTGACCGACCCCGGCATCGTCGCCGTCAGCTTTGTGGGCTCCACTCCGATTGCCCGCTACATCTACGAGACCGCCACCCGCCACGGCAAGCGCTGCCAGGCTCTTGGCGGCGCCAAGAACCACATGATTGTCATGCCGGACGCCGACATGGACCAGGCCGTCGATGCGCTGATGGGTGCGGCCTATGGCTCTGCTGGCGAACGCTGTATGGCGATTTCGGTGGCGGTCCCCATCGGGGATACCACAGCCGATCGGCTGATCGAAAAGCTGGCGCCCAAGGTCCGCGCCCTGAACATCGGTCCAGGTACTGATCCCGAGGCTGAAATGGGCCCATTGGTGACAAAGCCCCACCTTGACAAGGTCCGGGGTTACATCGATGCGGGCGTCGCAGAGGGTGCAAAGCTGATTGTCGACGGACGCGACTTCCGGCGCCAGGGCTATGAAAACGGATATTTCATCGGCGGAAGTCTATTTGACCGCGTGACCACCGACATGAAAATCTACCGTGAAGAGATCTTCGGTCCGGTCCTCGCGGTGGCACGCGCCAAGTCTTATGACGAGGCAGCCGAGATGATCAACAACAATGAATTCGGCAACGGCACTGCTATCTTCACAAGGGATGGTGACGCGGCCCGTCAGTTTGCGCACCAAATTCAGGTGGGAATGGTTGGCATCAACGTCCCGATCCCGGTGCCGATGGCGTTCCACTCGTTCGGTGGTTGGAAAGCATCTCTTTTCGGCGACCACCACATGCATGGTCCCGAAGGAGTTCGATTCTACACCAAGCTCAAGACGATCACGACAAGGTGGCCGACCGGTATCCGGTCAGGCGCCGAATTTGTAATGCCAACGATGAGCTGATCTGTCGAAGCAGAGGGCCGTGGACGCTTACCACCGCGCCTTCTTGCCTCAACTTTCAAATTCGCTTCTTGCGTCGTGGCGAGCGGCTGATGTCTTTTCGTGCTTGCCGCGCGTCAAGCAACAGCGGCACTAAAGCTTATGTCCCTCGTAGACCAGCTCGTCCATGACGGAGAGAACAGCGGATTCAGCAATAGAGATAATCTCGTCGATTCGGATTTGGTGATGAACAGCGCAGACGCGAAGCCCAAAATATCGCCACGCCTGGATAGATCTGGGGAACATCCCGGCCTTGCCGCACTTTCACTCACAACCAGCATTTTTTTAGCGCGCATAGGCGATGACGGGATTTGAAACCGTGAGCGCTTTCCGATGACGACGTTATGTATTCCTGCTCATCGTTTTTCCATCTTGTGATTGTGCAGAACTGACGGGCTGTTCCGGGTAGGAACCTTTCAGGCCTCGGTCGCGCAGCGCGAGGGACGTTCGTATAAAGGTCGACTGGTCTTCTTACTTGGCTAGCGCCTCCCTGACTCTGGCCGGCGTGAATGGAATCCGGCGCAGCCGCCGGCCCGTAAGGGTGAAGAATGCGTTACCCACGGCGGCGGCGACCGGCCCGATCATTGGCTCGCCCATGCCTCGCGGTTTGCCGTCGAGGCCGAGAATGCGCACCTCGATCTCGGGCGTTCGGCGATTCGTGATGAGCGGGTAGCGGTCGAAGTTGCTCGGCTCAATGACGCCGTCCTTGACTGTCATCTCTTCGATCAATGTGGAGCTCAACCCCATGACGATCGAGCCTTGCGCCTGCGCTAGAGCGCCATCGGGGCTGATGACGAGTCCGATGTCAACCGCGCCGCTCGCGCGGTGTACCGTGATCTCGCCATCGGGCTCGATGGAGATCTCCGCGACCATGGCCGCGATCGCATCATGGTAGTCCGTCACCGCAATGCCGCGCGCGCGCCCGACCGGCACGGAGGTGCCATAACCACCGAGCTCCGCGGCCGCCATTAACGTGGTTCGGATTCGACTACTGTAGGAGGAATCGTCGAGGTGGTCGAGCCTGAACTGCAATGAATCGGCGCCGGCCACCGCCGCAAGCTCGTCGAAGAAGCTTTCGATGGCAAACGTGTTCGCCAGCGACGCAAGCCCGCGCAACGATCCAGTTTGGACGGGAAGGTGAACGGTGTTAACCCGCGTTTCGTAGTGCGGGATTCCACGATAGTGATTGATGCCGCTCATCCAGATGCCCGGGTCCGCGCCCACAATAGGCTTGAGCGGTGTAGGTAACATGCTGAACAAAACCTCGCCGCTCGCGACGTTGTGGGACAGGACGGAAATTCGCCCATCCTGGAGCACCGCGCGCATCAGATTCCGTTGTGCCGGCCGCACGGGCCCGCATCGCATTTCCTCCTCGCGCGTCCAGCCTACATGCACCGGCCGTCCCGTCGCCTTCGCGAGACGCGCAGCCTCCGGGCCGCTGTCCAAGCCCATCTTGCGACCGAAGGAACCGCCCAGATAGAGGTTATGCGCGGTTATGCCCTTGGGCTCAATGCCGAGAATCTTAGCGATCGCGTCGCGACTGGGTTCGAGCCCCTGTGCCGACACAAAGATCTCCTTGGCGACTGGATCGACAAGCGCTGCTTCGGGTTCCAATTGCGCTTGAACCGCGAAGGGCGTGACATATTCGGCCACGATAGCTTGCTCGTTTAGGGCGCCCTCGCCCGCGCCGCGTCGCCACACCGACGTACACGCTTCGCTGTCGGTCACGAGCAGCGCCTCGATCTCGTCTTGATTCCAGCGCCTCCCTGTGTCCCACTCAACCGACAAAGCCTGCGTGGCACGGCGGGCCTGCTCGCGAGTGCGTGCGGCGACGCCAGCGAAACCTGCTTTGACATTGATCACGACCGCTTCCACGCCCGGCATCGTCTCGGCCCCGCCCGCGGCGGCGGAGACCATCCGCGCCTCGATCGTCCGCGCGCGCGCGACTGCGCCGTAGAGCATCCCCGGCCTGTGTACGTCGTAGGCATAGACCGGCTTGCCGCGTAGCTTGTTCTCAAAATCAATTCTCGGCACGACCTTGCCGATGTAGGTAAAGTCAGAGGGTGACTTCAGAACAGGTTGATCAGGTGGGTCCGGCCAGACACTTACTCCGTCAACGATTTCGCCGAACGTCAGCCGCCGGCTAGGATCCGCTTTGAGCCTTACGACGCCGGCGGCAGCTTCTAGTTCTCCGGGGGGGACGCCCATCTTGCTGCCCGCCTCACCGATGAGTAGGGCTCTCATAGAGGCCGCCGCTTGGCGCAGGTGGTCATAGGAAGACATCACCGAGAAGCTGCCGCCGGTAGTGCTCGAGTCAGGCGGTCCGAAAGCCGTGCTCGACGGACGCACGTCCATCTGCTCCCACCGCGCTCCGAGCTCGTCGGCCGCAATTTGCGTCAGCGCCGTGTGAATGCCCTGACCCATCTCTATCTTGATGACGTTGAAACGTACGACGTCGTCCGGCGTGATTTCGAACCAAGCGTTAGGATCTGCCGTTGGTCCGCCTATACCCGCACTCATCATGCGCTCGATCTGTCCGGCAACAATACGATGTATGCTGTCGCGGCCGAGCGCGGCACCGAGCACGAGGCCCACGCCCGCAACTCCCGTGCCGATGAGAAATCCGCGTCGAGTGACGCGCAAACGCTTCCCCGTGGCTTGATCAGACATTCTTAGCCCCGTAGCAGATCGGCCGCACGCGCCACGGCAGCACGCACGCGAACATAGCAGCCGCAACGGCAGTAGTTGCCGTTCATCATGCTAATGATCTCGTCGCTAGTCGGCGCGCTGTTGTCGCGCAGCAGCGCAGCGGCTGTCATGATCTGCCCAATCATGCACCAAGCGCATTGCGGCGCCTGCTCGTCTATGAAGGCCTGTTGCACGGGGTGCAGCGGGCTGCCATCGCCCGCCAGTCCTTCGATCGTGGTGATCTCCGCGCCCAACACGCTCGCCACGGGTGTCACGCAGGAACGCGCCGGCCGGCCGTCGATGTGGACGGTGCACGCGCCGCAGATGCCGGCACCGCAACCGTACTTCGTACCCGTCAGGGCGGGGCCCGCGCGCCCCGCCCCCCCCCCCCACCCCGGCCCGGGGTGGGCCCGCCGCGCGCGTGGAGCGCCCGGATATTTAAAGTGGGTTGCTCACAACCCACCAAGAGCACGCC
>NZ_JBVVPN010000016.1:75496-179055 GCF_055811035.1 Bradyrhizobium sp. MI1.10 | reverse complement strand
CCGCGGGCCCCACGGCGCCCCCACGGGCAGGGGGCTGGCGCCCGCCCACGGGGGCGGCCGGGGCTGCGCGGGGCGCCGCGAAGCCGGCATCGCGCCCTTCCCCGGCAGCGTCGGCCAGTTTTTCTGGAGCGGAATTGCGGGGACGTTCTTCTGGATCGATCCGAAGGAGGATCTGTTCGTCGTGTTCATGAGCCAAGGCCCGGGACAGCGCGATTTTACGCGGACGCTGGTGCGGTATCTGGTGTACGCGGCGGTGGATTGAGGGCTTCGCCTGATCGCAGCGTCGCACCTCCACACTCTCTGTCATGCCCCGCGAAGGCGGGGCATCCGGTACTCCGTGTCGGATGTGGTGAGAGCGAGCTCTCCAACGCAGGCCGCGGAGTACTGGATCGCCCGCCTTCGCGGGCGATGACAGCTACTGGGGCCTCAACTGATCGTCGCGCCGCCGTCGATCACCATGGTCTGGCCGGTCATGAAGTCGCCGGCCTTCGAGCCCAGGAACACCGCAGCGCCCGCGATCTCGTCGGGGATGCCGATGCGCAGCAGCGGCGAACGCGCGGTCGAGGCTTTCAGATTCTCCGGATTGTCCCACAACGCTTTCGCGAAATCGGTCTTGATCAGACCGGGCGCGATGCAGTTCACGCGGATGTTGTGCGGGCCGTATTCGCAGGCCAAATTGCGCGCGAGCTGCATGTCGGCGGCTTTCGAGATCGCGTAGGCGCCGAGGATGGTCGAGCCTTTCAGGCCGCCGATCGAGGAGACGATGATGATCGAGCCGTCCTTGCGCTCGATCATCTGCGGCACCACCATCGAGATCAGCCAGTTGTTGGCGACGATGTTGTTGTCCAGAATCTTCCTGAACTGATCGTCGGAGATGCCGGCGAGCGGTCCGTAATACGGGTTCGACGCGGCGTTGCAGACCAGCACGTCGATCTTGCCGAAGGCGCGGTTGCTCTCGTCGATGAGGTTTTGCAGGTTTTCCTTCGACGAGATGTTGGCGGCAATCGCGACCGCCGTGCCCTTGCCGAACTTGTCGTTGATGCCCTTCGCGACCTGGTCGCAGACGTCGGCCTTGCGCGAGGAGATCACCACCTTGGCGCCGTGCTCGGCCATGCGCTCGGCGATCGCAAGCCCGATGCCGCGCGTCGAGCCGGTGATGACGGCGACTTTCCCCTTCATGTCGAACAAGGTCATGTTTCTCTCCCAGATTGATCTTCGTGTTCATTGTCATTCCGGGCGGCGAGGCCGAACCCGGAATGACTGCTCAGTCAGGCGAGCTTCTTGACTTCCGGTCCCGCGGGTTGATGCATCGCCGCGTGCGCATCGTCCGCGATCCACGGCTGCTGGTTCACCATCGGCAGCCGCCAGACATTGCGCTCGGGGCTTACGAAATAGTCGAGCCGCGTCACCGAGCAATTGTCGATATCGAACGCGAGCCCCCGCTCCGGCTGATTGTCGAGCGCCAGCCCCAGCGCCGCCTTGATGGTGCCGCCATGTGCGACGGCGATCACGTCCTGCCCGGCTGCCTCGAGATTGATCCGATCGATGACGCGGCGGGCCCGGTTGTAGAGATCCATGAAGCTCTCACCGCCGGGCGCGGGCTCGTTGATGTCGGCAAACCAGCTCGATCCAACGGGACGGCTGGCGATGAACTCGGCGCGATTCATGCCCTGCCATCGCCCGAGATTTTGTTCGGCGAGGTCCGCTTCCCATGTCATCGCCGCAGGCCTCGGGAAGCCGGCCGCCCAGATGGCTTCGGCGGTCTGATGCGTGCGCATCAGATTGCTCGAATACCAGACCGCCTTGCGTGGCAGCACCTTGGCAACAGCATTGAAGACGTAGGTATCGCTGGTGTCGCAGGCGAGATCAGACTGACCGTAGATGTTGCCGCCGTCATTGCGCACGGGCGCGTGACGGACCCACCACCAGCGTGTCGTCACCACTTTGGGCTTGTCTGCACCTGCCATCGAAACCCTTCCATCCCGTTTGATGTCGCTGTACGTCAGTAGCGAACGTGTCTCAAGACACTTTACCGTTTGAAATCTTGTTTGAAATTCCGTCGCGCGGCAAGCGTCGCGTGCGAACCAAAGGGAGAAACCGCATGGGCCGTCTGCAAGGCAAATCCGTCATCATCACCGGTGCCGGCAGCGGCATCGGCCGCGCGGCCGCGCTGCTGTTCACCAGAGAAGGCGCCAAGCTGATCGCGGTCGATCGCACCGAGGCGGTGAAGGAGACCGTCGACGAGGTGAAGAAGGCCGGCGGTGTCGCGGAAGCGATGATCGCGGATGCAGGTTTCGAACAGGACGTCATGGCCGTGATCGACAAGGCGGTGAAGACGCACGGCCGGCTCGACGTGATCTGGGCCAATGCCGGCGTCTCCGGCGGACTCGTCCCGCTCGGCGAGCAGACCGTCGAGCAATGGCAGGAGGTCTTGCGCATCAATCTGATCGGGCCGTTTCTCGCGGTGAAGCATGCGATGCCGCACATGGTGAAGCAGCAGTCCGGCGCGATCGTGCTGACCGCGTCCGTGGCGGGCCTCAAGGCTGGCGCCAGCGGTCATCCCTATGCCGCGAGCAAGGCCGGCGTCATCTCCCTGGTGCAGACCACGGCGTATTCGCTCACCGGCACCGGTGTGCGCATCAACGCGGTGTGCCCCGGTCTGATCGAGACCGGCATGACCAAGCCGATCTTCGACCGCGCCAAGGAGCGCGGCACCGCCGACAAGATCGGCCAGCTCAATCCGCTCAAGCGCCCCGGCCAGCCGCACGAGCTCGCCGCGATGGGATTGTTTCTGGCCAGCGACGAGGCGTCGTATGTCAATGGCCAGGCCTTCCCGGTGGACGGCGGACTGACGGCGTCGATGCCCTATACGGGAAAGCCGGTTTAGTTCACGCGCTCTCGCGTCGCGGACGCGCCGCAACGTTCTTGGCGTTGCGCAGCGTCCGCGGCACGAGACAGGAGTTTTGTCGCGCAACTGCTTCAGCACCGTCATTGCGAGCGCAGCGGCGCAGCGAAGCAATCCAGAGTCTTTCCGCGGCCGCCCAGCGTTGACCGACAATTAGGGAGTTTTGCCCGACGGGCAATACAACGTCTCGTAGCCCGGATGAGCGAAGCGACATCCGGGATTCCGACTACGAGCTGTCCCGGGTATCGCTTCGCTCACCCGGGCTACGGGACCGACATGTTGATTTGCTCACAGGAGCACGACGTTGGTATGGTTCGTGCAAGCATCTCAGCTTCCATCCCCCTGACAAGAACGTGAAAATGCCGAGCTCAAGACCCGACCGTATTCGCAAGCTGCTCGCCGACCTCGTCGGCTTCGACACGATCAGCGATCGCTCCAACCTGCCCCTGATCGCGCATATTGAAAGCTATCTCGCCGCGCATGGCGTCAAGGGTGAGCGCATCGTCGACGAGACCGGACAGAAAGCCTCGCTATGGGTCACCATTGGACCCGAGGACCGCCCCGGCCTGGTGCTGTCGGGCCATACCGACGTGGTGCCCGTGGTCGGCCAGGACTGGAGCCACGATCCGTTCAAGCTGGTCGAGCGTGACGGCAGGCTCTATGGCCGCGGCACCACCGACATGAAGGGATTCGTCGCGGTGTGCCTTGCCATGGTGCCCGAGATGCTGGAGGCAAAGCTTGCGACGCCGATTCATCTCGCCATTTCCTATGACGAGGAGATCGGCTGCGTCGGCGTGCGGCCGATGCTGCGCGAGGTCGCAAAAAAACGGATCAAACCGCTCGGCGCCTTCATCGGCGAGCCGACCGAGATGAAGGTCATCATCGGCCACAAGGGCAAGCACGGCGTGCGCGCGACCTTCAAGGGCCTCGCCCGCCACTCCTCGATCGCGCCTGAGGGCGTGAATGCGATCGAATATGCGGCCGAGCTGATCGTCGAAATCCGCCGCCGCGCGCTGCAACTCGCAAGCACGAAAGCAACGAACAGCCTCTACGACGTTCCGCACTCGACGCTGCTCACCAGCATCGTCCATGGCGGCGCCGCGCTGAACATCGTGCCGGATAGCTGCACGGTGGATTTCGAATGCCGCGGCATCGGCATCGCCGAGTCGCGGGAGGTCACGGATGCGATCGTCGCCTGGGCCAAGGCGGAGATTGAGCCGGCGATGAAAAAGCAGAATCCGGAGTGCGGCATCGATTTCGAGGAGATCCTCGACTACCCCGCGCTCGACACGGCGGCCGATGCGACCATCGTCACGCTGGCCAAGAGCCTTGCGGGGCGCAACGACCACGCCAAGGTCGCATTCGGCACGGAGGCAAGCCTGTTCGCCAGCATGGCCGATATCCCGTCCGTCGTGATCGGCCCCGGTTCGATCGCACAGGCTCATACACCGGACGAGTTCGTGGAAATCGCGGAGCTGGAGAAATGCGCAGGCTTCGTGGAGAAGCTGATCGCGCATTGCGCGAAGGGGTAAAGCTTCTCCTCGTCATTGCGAGCGAAGCGAAGCAATCCAGAATGGTTCCGCGGGGGCAGTCTGGATTTGCTTCGTTGCAAGAGCTCCTCGCAATGACGGGAGTATGTGGGGCAGCGCGTATCCCACGTGAGCGGTGCGCCTCATCGCTCCTGCAACGCCAGCCGCACGCCAATCGCGCAGTAGATGGTCCCGACCACCTTGCCCTGCCACTTAACCACGGCTGGATGGCGGCGTAGCAAATTGCCGAGGCGGCCGGCGCCGACGGCGAACACCACCGTGCTGACGAGGCCAAGCAACACGAACACAGCGCCGAGCAGCGCGAGCTGCAGCGTCGTCGAACCATGTTCGGGACGAACGAACTGTGGCAGGAACGCAAGGAAGAACAACGCGGTCTTCGGATTGAGCACCTCGGTCAGCACGGCCTGCCGGAATGCCCGCGCCGCGCTAATCGCGGGCGCGCCGCCATTCACCTCGAGCGGCGTCTTGTCGAGCATGGCGCGAATGCCGAGGTAGATCAGAAAGCCTGCGCCCGCGTATTTGACGACGCTGAACAGCAGCGCTGACGTTGCGATGATCGCAGAGAGGCCGACGATTGCCATGGTGGTGTGGACCACGTCACCGGCCGCAATTCCCGCGCCCGTCGCGATGCCGACCCTGGTGCCCGAGCTCGCGGCACGCGCCATGGTGAGGAGTGTCGCCGGTCCGGGAATGAAGACGAAGCCGAGGACGATGAGGATGTAGGTGATGAGGGTGGCGTGATCAATCATGCGGCCAGCTCTCTCGTCATTCTGTCCCGTGTCCCGGACACGAGAGGAACGCAAGCAAAGGCGCGGCCATCAGCCGCGCCCCTTCGGATTCCTTAAACTGCGCCCGCCTTCTGCGCGTATTCCCATGACGACTTCGACAGCGGCACGGTGCGCTTGGCTGACTCCAGCGCCTTGGCGTTCGCGGCGGTGCCGTCGCGGACCCGGCCGGCGATTCCTTGCGTGATGCCGGCGAGGCGGAACAGGTTGTAAGCAAAATACCAGTTGAGATTAGGCACCGTCATCTTGGTGACGTTGCAATAGATCTGCGCGGCCTCATCCACGCTCGGAATGTTGAGCGCCTTGAGGTCGGCGCCGTCCAGGCCGGGCATGACCCACTGCATCAGCAGATAGGTGAAGTCGGCCATGGGATCGCCGAGGGTCGACAATTCCCAATCGAGCACGGCCTGCACGCGCGGTTCCGTCGCATGGAAAATCATGTTGTCGAGGCGATAGTCGCCGTGGACGATCGAGACGCGGGCCTGCTCCGGCACGGTCTTCGGCAACCATTCGGCGACCTTCTCGAACTCCGGGATGGTCTGGGTCTCGGACGCGCGATACTGCTTCGTCCAACGATCGATCTGGCGCGCGAAATAATTGCCGGGCTTGCCGAAGTCGCCAAGACCGATTGCGACGGGATCGAACATATGGAGCTTGGCCAGCGTCTCGATCTTGCTGGCGAAGATTTTTCGACGATCTTCCGGCGTCTGGCTCGGCAGTGTCGGATCCCAGAACACCCGGCCGTCTTCCATCGACATGATGTAGAAGGCCGAGCCGATGATGCTGTCGTCCTGGCACAGCGCATAGGCCTTCGCGACCGGAAAGCCCTGCTTTCCCAGCGCCGCGATCACCCGATATTCGCGATCGACCGCATGCGCCGACGGCAACAATTTGCCGAACGGTTTTCTGCGCATCACATAGGAGCGGTTCGGCGTGTCCAGCCGATAGGTCGGGTTGGACTGGCCACCCCTAAACTGGAGGACGACCAGCGGTCCCTCATAGCCTTCGACGTTGTCGCGCATCCAGGCTTCGAGCCGCATCTCGTCGATACGATGACGCTCCTCGACGGGCTTGGTACCCGAGAATTCTTCGTCTTTCCTGACGCCGTCAGCCACGATGACGCTCCCTCTTCAGTCCGGACATGATCCTAATCGGTAACCCCCAGCGCACTTGCGTCAAGCGGTCATCCGATCACGGATCATGCCCTGTCGTTTCTTCAAATCGGGAGCGCCAGCATGCTCTCCCGCTTAATGACTGGAAGAGTTTGCATACTTCCGAACCTCGAGCCTGGCAATGGCGCGATTGTGCACCTCGTCCGGGCCGTCGGCGAGACGGAGCGTGCGGATGTGGGCGTAGTCCTTGGCAAGGCCGGCTTCGTCCGAGACGCCTGCACCGCCAAAGGCCTGGATCGCCTCGTCGATGATCTTCAGCGCCATGTTGGGGGCTGCGACCTTGATCATGGCGATCTCGGCCTGCGCGGTCTTGTTGCCGACCTTGTCCATCATGTCGGCGGCCTTGAGGCACAACAGCCGCGTCATCTCGATATTGGTGCGGGCCTCGCCGATGCGCTGCTCCCACACCGAATGCTCGACGATCCGCTTGCCGAAAGCGGTGCGCGAGGTGAGCCGCTTCACCATCTTCTCCAGCGCCTCCTCGGCCTTGCCGATGGTGCGCATGCAGTGATGGATGCGGCCGGGACCGAGGCGGCCCTGTGCGATCTCGAAGCCGCGGCCCTCGCCGAGCAGGATGTTCTCCTTCGGCACCCGCACGTTCTCGAGCAGCACCTGGGCGTGGCCATGCGGCGCGTCGTCGAAGCCGAACACGGGCAGCATCTTCTCGACCTTGATGCCGGGGGTGTCGAGCGGAACCAGAATTTGCGACTGCTGCTGGTGCTTGGCCGCCTTGAAATCGGTCTTGCCCATCAGGATCGCGATCTTGCAGCGGGGATCGCCGACGCCGGACGACCACCATTTGCGGCCGTTGATGACGTAATGGTCGCCGTCCTTTACGATGCTGGTCTCGATGTTGGTGGCGTCAGACGAGGCCACCGCCGGCTCCGTCATCAGAAAGGCGGAGCGGATTTCGCCGTCCATCAGCGGACGCAGCCATTTGCGCTTCTGCTCCTTGGAGCCGTAGCGCATGAACACTTCCATGTTGCCGGTGTCGGGCGCGGAACAGTTGAAGACTTCCGAAGCCCAGGAGATGTGGCCCATCTGCTCCGAGAGCAGCGCGTATTCAAGATTGGTCAGTCCCGCGCCGCGGAATTCGTCGTCCTCATGCTCGTTCGGCGGCATGAACATGTTCCAGAGGCCTTCGGCCTTCGCCTTCTTCTTGAGATCCTCGAGAACCGGGATCACCTTCCAGCGTTCGCCCGTGCGATCCTGCTCATCATAGACCGGCACCGCCGGGCGCACGTGCTTGGTCATGAAAGACCGCACGCGGTCGAGCCATTCCTTCTGCTTCGGCGACAGATCGAAATCCATGGGACGCTCCTCGTCTTTGCCAACTTGTTTTGGCGAACTTGTTTTGCGCCGGACTGTCCACCCGCATTGTGCGACCCGCAAGTGCGAATGCGCGGCTTGCGGATGCTCCGGAACCCACTCGCGCATTTGCGAACGAGTCCCGATTGCGGATTGACTTTGCCGACCTTCAAACGATAGTTTCATACAACTGTTTGAATTGCAACTCCCTCCCCGAGGGGCTCCCATGGCCAGCGATCATACCCGGACTGCCATCCTCGCCGCCGCCGAACGGCTCTATGCCGACCGCGGGTTCGGCGACGTGACGCTGCGCGACATCGTCGCGGAGGCCAACGTCAACCTCGCGGCGGTGAATTATCATTTCGGCTCGAAGGACGAGTTGATCGCGGAGCTGTTCGTGACACGCTCGATCGCCACCAACCGCGAGCGCCTGCGCGAATTGAAGGCGGCGGAAGAACAAGGCGGCGGCCGCGCGCCGATCGAGGTGATCCTGCATGCCCTGGTCGGCCCGACGCTGCGCGGCTGCCTTGGCCCCGAGAACCAGCGCTCGACCGCGGCGCGCTTCATGATCCGCGCCTCGATCGAATCCGTGCCGCCGATCCGCCGCATCAAGAATCGCGAGATCGACCATTTGCGCAAGTTCGCCGGCGCGATGCGAAGGTCCCTACCCGACCGCAGCGACATCGATATCTACTGGGGTCTGAATTTCGCGCTCGCCATGGCGCACCACACTATACGCGAGAGCGAGCGGCTGACGAAACTGTCGGAAGGCAAATGCGATCTCGACGATGTCGAGGACGTGGTCGCGCGCGTCGTCAGCGTGGCGACGATGGCGCTGACGGCGGGACGGACGGAGGCGAAGGCACCGTCACGGCTGGCTGCGCGTTAGCGCAACTCGTTGCCGCACTAACGGTGCGCTCCCTCGCCCCGTTCTTACGGGGAGAGGGTTGGGTGAGGGGCCTCTCTCCGCGCATGAGATCGTCGAGGGACCTGCACCCCCTCACCCGGATCGCTGACGCGATCCGACCTCTCCCCGCGAGCGGGGCGAGGTAAGTAAGCGCGGTCACATCATCGCGATGCAGTCGATCTCGACGTCGAAGGGGCCGAACCATTCCGGCGTGCAGAGGAAGATCCGCGCCGGCGGATCGCGCGGGAAATAGCGCGCATAGACGGCGTTGAACGCGGCCAAGTGTTTGGTCGAGGTGCAGTAGACGTTGCACTTCATGACATTGTCGAGGCTCGCGCCCGCCGTCTGAAGGCACAGCTTCATCTGCTCCATGATCAGTTCGCTCTGCCGCTCGATCGGCACGTCCGCGATCTCTCCCGTCTCGGGGTCGAATGGCGGCAGGCCGGCGACGAAGATCATGTTGCCGGCGCGCGTGACCGGCGAGACCGGGGCTTTCCAGCGGTCAAGGAACGTCGAGATCGGGTCGACGTGGAGCGCTTCGCGTTTAATTTCGAGATTCATGGGCGGTCACCTTCGGTGCAAGCGAGATGACGGCTTGCTACATCATCATGCAGCCGTCATGCTTCGCTTCTGATCGAAGTTTGCCCGCCGAGCCGCCTAGGCGTGCTGCGGCATCTCCTCGGCCTCTTCCTTGGCGAGCAGCAGCAGCATCTCGATGCCCATGTCGCCTTCCTGCGGCGAGCGGATGAACTTTATTTCGTCGGCGCTTTGCCGCAATGCGGCAACGATCGCGACGGCTTGGTTGGCCGTTGCCGCCTCGGTCGCCAGAATTGCCTTCTGGTTCTTGGCCTGAAACCCGATCGTGTAGGACATGCGTTCCCTCCCGGACTGAGTGGACCGATCGAATCTGAGTCGCGCGCCAAGCGGAAGCCTGTGTGAGTACGGACCGGGATTATCTGGGGATTGCGCGCAAGGCTCGCACAAGGCCGCAGGCGCGTCATGCTGACGTCACTTTTTTATCCAAATGGCGATCAGGCCAAACTGCGAGGGCCGCTTCGCCGAAGCTAGATAATGCCCTGCTGCTTCAGTGCCTCGATCTTGCCGGCATCGTAGCCGAGCTTGCCGGCGAGCACCTCCTGGGTGTGCTCACCCAGCAGCGGCGGGGCGCGGTAATCCTTGATCGGGGTTTCCGAGAGCGTCAGGGCGTTGCGGATCAGCGAGAGATCGGGCTGGAAGGGATGGTCGACCTTCACCCGCATGCCGCGCGACTGGACGTGCGGATCCGAAAACACCTGCTCGAAATTGTTGATCGGGCCCGAGGGAACGCCGGCCTCCTCCAGCCTGTCCAGCCAGTAGGCGACCGGCTGCTTCAGGAACAGGCCGGCGAAGATCGCCATGATCTCCTTGCCGTGTACGACACGGTCGTTGTTCTTGAGGAAGCGCTTGTCATTGGCGAGCTCGGGCTCGCCGAGCACGGCGCAGGTGCGCTGGAACTGGCCGTCATTGCCGACCACCAGCATCAGCTCGCCGTCGGTGCAGCGGAACACGCCGGCCGGCATGCCGCCATTGCCCCAGGTGCCGCGGCGCGGCGGCGTCTTGCCGTTGACGAGGTAGATCTGCAGCCAGTGCGACAACGATGCGATGACGGTGTCGAACAGGCAAACGTCGATATGCTGTCCCACGCCGTCATTGGCGTCGCGATGGTAGAGCGCCGAGAGAATCCCGATCGAGGTGTTCATGCCGGTCATGTAGTCGACGATCGAGGGGCCGACCTTCATCGGGCCCTCGCCGGGCTCGCCGTCGATATGGCCGGTGACGCTCATCAGGCCGCCCATCGCCTGCAGGATGGCGTCGTAGCCGGCGCGCGGCGCATAGGGGCCGGTCTGGCCGAAGCCGGTCACCGAGCAATAGATAATGCCGGGATTGATCGCCTTGATGGTCTCGTAGTCGAGGCCGTAGCGCTTGAGATCGCCGACCTTGTAGTTCTCCATGAAGACGTCGACGTCCTTGGCGAGCTCACGGATGATCGCCTGCCCCTCGGGCTTGGCGATGTTGACCGTGACCGACTTCTTGTTGCGGTTGGCGCAGAGGTAAAACGAGTTGTTGTTGTTGGTTCCGCCATCAGGGTCGGTCAGATAGGGCGGGCCGAAGGCCCGCGCGTCGTCGCCGGTGCCCGGCCGCTCGATCTTGATCACCTCCGCGCCCAAATCGCCCAGCATCTGGGCCGACAAAGGCCCGGCAAGCACGCGGGTGAGGTCAAGGATCTTGATGCCTGAGAGCGGCAGGGCCGACATGTCGAATTCCTCCGGGAACTGGATCTTGGCGCGGCCGCGAGATCGCGGGCCGCGCTCCCTGCGGATACACCATTTTGGCGGCCCGAGCACTGCACTGTGGGCATACGGCCATCCGCCCGCCCGCCCGGCGCAGGTCATCCGCCCGGTGAATTTCCGCCGCGCGAATATTCTCAGGTTACGGCCGCTGCGGCCACCTGCGGCCGTCGGCGGCCGAGCAGGACCAGGATCAGCACAGTGGCGCAGGAGCAGACCAAGGTGAGACCGAGCGCGCCGCGGCTGCCGAACTGGGTGAGCAGGCCGACAAGGAGCGGCGGCGAGAGCGCGGAGGCGAGATTGAGCGGCAGTGCGATCATCGACATGGCCTTGGCGAACTCGGTCTGATCGTAGAACACGAGCGGGATCGTCGCCCGCGCCACCGCCATCGCGCCGCTGCCGGCGCCATAGAGCAGGATGAAGGCCGCAACCGCCCAGGTCGCGCCCTCGCTCGTCATCAGCAGCAGCATGGCGACCGGGAGCGCCGTGCCGGCGACGAGCCCGGTCGTGATTCCGTCCCACCGCCCTCCGCCGAGAAAATCGAGCCCGCGGGCGCTGACCTGGATCACGCCCAGCATTGAACCGAACGCAAGCGCCTGCGCCGGGGGAAGCCCCTCCGCCCGGAGCAACTCGATCATGATGGCGCCGATGCCGAAATTGACGAAGGCGTTCAGTGTGATCGCGGCGGCGACGAGGCTGAAGGTGCTCCTGGGAATCGCAGGCGGCGGCGAGGATTTCACCGGCTCACCGCCATGATCACCGGCGATTTTCCGGCGCGGTGCGAGGAATGCGTAGAGCGGAAGGTTGATGACGATCATCATCGCCGCGTAGACGAGGCACGTCCCGCGCCAGCCGAGCAGACCGCTGAGGAACGACGTCGTCGGCCAGAAGATGCTGCTCGACAGGCCCGTCACCAGCATCAGCGCGCCGATGGCATTCTTGGCCTGCCGCCCGGCGACCTCGTTCAGCATGATATAGGCGCCGGTCGAAAGCGTGGCGCTGCCGGCGATGCCGAGGACGATCCACGCCGCGAAATACAGCAACGGCTCGCGCGCGAGGGACAGCAGGATGAAGCCCGGCACGGTGAGGACCGTACCTGAGATCATCACCTTTCGTGCGCCGTGCCGCGCAAACGACTTGGCGAGCCAGGGCGCGCACAGCCCCATCGACCCATAGAGAACGGACGTCCCGGCGAACACCGCCGGCAGGCTCATGCCGAGATCGGCCGCGAGATCGCGTCCGACAATGGCGGGAAGGCCGATCGTCCCCCACCCGACAAGCTGGGAGACCGCGAGCACCAGCAGGACCCCGATGAGCCTGCTGTCAGATTTCAGAAACCGCATTCCAACTGTCGCCTGCCCGGCAGGCGCAGATCACGCCTGTGACGGCAGTCTTACCCGGAGACTCAGCGCACGGAAACGCCGGCCGACGAATGGCAGCAGGCGGCCGGGAGCATGTCAGGAGGCGGCAGGAGCTCCCTGCCCCGCGAGCCCGAGCAGGGATCGCGCCTCGGCCGCAGTCGCCACGCGCCGGCCGTGGCGCGCGACAGCCTCACCGGCGATGGCCACGAGCTCCGCGTTGCTGGCCGCAAGGCGTGCCTTGTCGATCCTGATATTGTCCTCGAGTCCGGTGCGGACCGCATCGGCGCCCCGCGCCAGCGCCCAGCCCATGACCTCGGCCTGGTGGCGTCCGATCCCGGCTGCCGTCCACGTCGCCTTCGGGATCAGGCGCCTGAGCTCTCCCAGCAGGATGTCGAGGACATGCTCGTCCGCAGGCATGGCGTTCTTGACGCCCATGACGAACTGCACGTGCGGATGCTGGTCGATCAGCCCCGCCTCGATCAGACGGCGAGCGCCATGCAGATGCGACAGATCGAAGATCTCGATTTCCGGCCGGATGCCATTCGCCTTCATCCCGGTGGCGAGCGTCTCGACCAGCGCGGCACTGTTCTCGTAGACGATGGTCGGAAAGTTCACCGATCCCGTGGACAGCGAGGCCATGTCCGGCTTCAGGTAGAGCGACGATCCGCGCGCCGAGGGATCGCGGCCCCGCCCGCCGGTCGAGAACTGAACGATCATGTCAGGACAGTGCTTCTTGATCCCCGCCTGCACCAGGGCGAAACGTTCGGGATCGGAGGACGGCGTCTCGTCATCGTTGCGCACATGGATATGGGCGAGCGTGGCACCGGCTTCGAACGCCTGGTGCGTCGACTCGATCTGCTCGGACGGCAGGATCGGGACGGCGGGATTGTCCTTCTTGCGCGGAACGGAGCCGGTGATTGCGACGGCAATGACAGCAGGGTTCATCTTGCAACCTCATATTGATTGCGCTCACGCGCACAAATTCGGATCGGCAGCCTGACTATGCAGTGAGGCCCTGCCGCCGCGAACATCATCGATCGCGGCGGCAGTTGCCTCTATCATACGCGTCAGGTCCGAACCGTGGCAGCCCCGCTCACCGCATCGCCGGCGCGCTGACGGTCATAATCTGCCCGCGGCATCGGAACAGCATTGGGATTGCCGAGATCGTCGATCCTGATCCGATAGGTTTCCCGCGCGGTCAGGGCCGCCAGCGCGGCGATGATCGTGATAGCGAAGGCAATCGCCCCCACCGTCAACGGAATGTTGGTCGAGCCGGGAGGCGCGACGGTCGCAAACAGGGCGGGAAGCAATGCAGTGATTGTCGTGCCGATGTTCTGCGAGATCGCCATGGCCGACACGCGGGTGCGGGTCGGAAACAGTTCGGGGTAGAAGCTCGGGAAAATCGCGTTGTAGCCCTGATAGACGACGCCCCACATCAGCAGCGACACCAATATTGCGAGCGGCACATTCCTGATGCTGATGGCATAGAGATAACAAAAGGCGAGCAAACCGGAGAGAAGCGCGCCGACGATGATCGGAGGCTTGCGGCCGACCTTGTCGGAGAGATTGCCGACGAAGGGAATGACGAACACGGCCAGCATGTTTCCGAGGACCGGGATCCACAGATAGACGTCCTTGGCAAAACCGATCCCGTAGGCCGGCTGCACCGCATAGGCCGCGCCGAAGATGGTTGCAACGACAGGAATGACATTCATCAGCGCCATGCAGATGACCCTGAGCATGTCGCGCCAGCTCAGCTTGATAGCCTGAACGATGGGCGCGCGCGGAGCTTCTCCCCGCTCGCCCTCGCGGGCAAAAGCAGGGGTCTCGTCGACTTCGCGACGAATGATGTAGCCCGCGACGATGACGAAGAAGCTGAGGAGGAAGGGAATCCGCCAGCCCCAGCTGTTGAAGGCCTCGGTCGGCATATAGGCCGCCAACGGCAGGAAGATTGCTGCGGCGAGGATCTGTCCGGCCTGCACCCCCTGAAGGGCGAAGCTGGCATAGAAGCCCCGCCGACCGAACGGCGCGTGCTCCAAGATCATCGAGCTTGCGCCTGAGATTTCGCCGGCAACGGCAAATCCCTGCACGAGGCGCAGAATGACGAGCAGAATTGGCGCCAGGATGCCAACCTGCTGGTAGGTCGGCAGGATACCCACGGCCATCGTCGAGATGCCCATCAGGAACATGCAGATGATGAGAACCGTCTTGCGGCCATGGGTGTCGCCCCAATGTCCGAGCACGAAGGCACCGATGGGACGAGCCACATAGCCGACGCCATAGGTCGCCAGCGACGCAACGATCGCGACGGTGGGATTCTCCGACGGGAAGAAGATTTGCGGGAAGATCAGCGACGCGGCGGTCGCGTAGATGAAGAAGTCATAATATTCGAGAGCCGACCCGATCCAGCCGCTGGCAGCGGCTTTCCTGGACTGACTCATCTGATGGATCGCGGTCATCTCAAGATTCCTCCCTTGGGTTTTGCTGACGTCCCGTTGACGGGCTTCGCTCAAAATTGGGCAGCACTCTCCGGCCGCTCTGCGGAGTTTCGCGAGCGCTTGTCATTGCCGATGGGTGTCTGCTTGGTGGCGACGATAGGCTTTCGCCGGGCTAACACAATTACCCAGTTATGCGACAAACCTAACATGATGTTATTTGCGCGCCAGGCGCAGATCACGCCTCTAAGGTCCTCTTAGCTGCAAATCGCAGAATAGAGGAATGTCGGTTCCGAATGGTGTGGAGCGCTCTTCGCAGAACAGCGGGGTGAGGCGGTTGACATTGGACCATTGCATGGTCCATTTTATGAAACTTGAGGAAGGACAATGAGATGCGGGTCTCCGTCACCGACGCAAAAGGACAATTGACCGATCTTGTCCGCCGCGCAGAGGCCGGCGACGAGGTGATCCTGACGCGGCATGGACATCCCGCGGTGCGGCTCGTCCCGGTCAGGCTTCCGCCGGACCGCGCCGCCCGCCGGACCGTGCTCGAGGCGGCGCGAAGGACCGGCGGGGCCAAAGCTATCCCCGGACCGAGCGCCGCGCGCAGTCAGGACTTTCTTTTCGGCGATGACGGACTGCCGGAATGATCGCGCTCGATACCTCCGCGCTGATGGCGATCGTGCTCGACGAACCGCAGGCCGATGCTTGCATCACCGCGTTGGAAACCGCCGACGAAATCCTGATCTCGGCGGCCTCCATTGCAGAAAGCCTGATCGTCGCGGCACGGCGGGGCGTCGACGAAGAAATGAACAAGCTGATCAACGATCTCGGTTTGAACGTGATCTCGGTGACCCAAGCATCGGCCGAACGCGTGGCGCAGATCTACTCGCGTTGGGGCAAAGGCATTCGTCCTGCCGGTCTCAACTTTGGTGACTGCTTCGCCTACGATGTCGCCAAGGAGCATGGCTGCGCACTTCTTTACGTCGGCGACGACTTTGCCAAGACGGATATCGTTGCGGCGGCGTAAGTCGACGACTGCCGCGGCGGCGACTTACCGGCCGAACAGAAAAGCCGCGGGGCACCCGTCAGGCTGTATGGCCGGGATCGACGTGCTTCGGCGTTTTCTTGTCGCGTTGGGGCGTCATCTTGGCCGGATCCGGCGCATCCGGCACGCCACGCGGCCCGAGCTGGTCGCGCTGAATGTCGTCTTCGGAGCGGGAGGGTTCAATGCCGTTCGGCTCACGGGGCTTGGTCATCGCAGCCTCCTGAAGTGTTCTGCTCGGAGTGTCCGGTCAAATTCCCAGCGCGTTCTCGCCGGCTTCGCGGCCGGGCACGCTGACATGGACTTCGTGTCCCTCGCGAAGCGCCAGCGATGCTGCGGCAACCGCCGACTCGAAAGCCGCCTCCTTGGTGCTGTATCTGTTCTTGACGTCGCCGTCGTGCAGCACGCCCCATTCGTCCTGCACCGGCACGATCGTGTATTGCGCGAGGCCCATGGTGTAACTCCTCGAGATCTATCGCTGCGTGAGCTGCGGGTGCGCGGCGGTCACGCGCCAAACCGTGTTGCCGCTGTCGTCGGCGACCAGCAGCGCGCCGGTCTTGTCGATGGCGACACCGACGGGCCGCCCGCGCGCGTGGTTGTCGCTGTTGAGGAAGCCGGTGACGACATCCTGCGGCGGGCCGCTCGGCTTGCCGTCCGTGAACGGCACGAACACGACCTTGTAGCCGTTCAAGACCTGCCTGTTCCAACTGCCGTGCTCGCCGACGAAGGCGCCGCCGCGATAGGCGGGCGGCAAACTCGCGCTCGTGTTGAAAGCCATTCCAAGCGGCGCGACATGCGAGCTCAGCGCGTAGTCAGGCACGATCGCTTTGGCAACGAGGTCGGGTCGCTCCGGCTTGACGCGAGGATCGACGTGCTGGCCGTAATAGCTGTAGGGCCAGCCATAGAAGCCGCCGTCCTTCACCGATGTCATGTAGTCCGGCACGAGATCGGGACCGAGCTCGTCGCGCTCGTTCACCACCGTCCATAGCGACCCGGTCTGCGGCTCGAAGCTGAGACCGTTGGGATTGCGCAAGCCGCTCGCGAAGATGCGCCAGCGGCCGCTGGCACGGTCGACCTCGAGGATCGCGGCGCGATTGTGCTCGGCCTCCATGCCGTTCTCGGTGATGTTGCTGTTGGAGCCGACGCCGGCATACAACTTTGAACCGTCGGGGCTCGCGACCAGGCTCTTGGTCCAGTGATGGTCAATCGGTCCGCCCGGCAGCGGCGTCAGTACCGTGCCCGGCGCGGTGATCTTGGTATCGCCTTCGGTGTAGGGATATCTGACGATCGCATCGGTGTTGGCGACATAGAGATCGTTGCCGACCAGCGCGACGCCGAACGGCGAGTTGAGATGGTCGAGGAAGACGCTTTGCGTATCCGGGACGCCGTCGCCGTTGCTGTCGCGCAGCAGCGTGATGCGGTTGCTCTCGCCGGTGTCGCCGCCGGATGTCGCCCAGGACTCGACATATCCCATCACGATTTCCTTGGGCCGCTTGATCGGAGCACCCTTCGGCGCCTTGGATTCCACCACCAGCACGTCGCCGTTGGGAAGCACGTAGAGAAATCGGGGGTGCTGCAAGCCGGTCGCGAAGGCCTTGGCCTGCAAGCCCTGCGCAACGGCCGGGGTCTCGTCCTTTTTCCAGCCGACGATGCGGGCGATGTGCATCGGGGGCAGCCAATATTGCTGGATGTCGGGCAGCGTCGGGTTGGCGCCGGTTTGCGCCTTGGGATCGCCACTGCCGTCATTGCAGCCGGCGAGACACAGCAGCGAGGCGCACAACAGCGCCCTAGCGATTGCGGAGTTCATCGCGCAACTCCTACACCGTGGCGATACACCATGGCCCAGCCGAGCCAGCCGGTGACCGGCAGGATCAATACGGTGATGGCTGAAAGAATGAGCCCGGTCGGCCACACCGAGGTCCAGGCATCGCGCGTGTGGATCAACGCATTGATGGTTGCCAGGATCAGCGCCAGCGCGTTGCCGATCAGATGCGGCCAGGCTGGCGCCTGTGCCCGCACCAGGCGGTTGCCGAGGAAATCGGTCAGGCCGGCGATGGCGGCCAGCACGCCGAAGATGACGCCGACGACCAGAAGCCAGGCCGAAAAATCCGCCCACATGATCTCGGCACTGACGACATAGGCGATGTCGGTCAGCAGCGCCCCGATGAAGCACGCGATTGGGATCGGCACCAGCATCGGATGAATCGGATGGCCTGCGATTTGCGCGGTCGAGCGCACACGCAAATTGTCTTGCACGATTGACCTCGTGTGACTTTCGCCCCGCCCGACGGCCAACTCATGCTGGCGGTGAAGGTTCCTACGCTTGCGCAGTCACCGGCGTGCCGCCTGATACGCCGCGGACGCCCGCTTCCCCGGGCTAACCGACGATTTGCATCAGATGCACGCAGGCATCCGCCATGTCGTCGCGAGCTCGTGCCCTCGAAAAACGCAACGCAATTTGAACTCAGTGATCCCCGATCCCCGCAACGCCGATACCGGTTATCGCAATGCCGCCCACACCGTCACCGGCCGTCCTGTCGAAATGCCAAGCTCCAGCCGACATTGGGACTGACCTGCCCCCGGAGAGGGTCGGTCCATCGAGATGCAACAATTGTTGGGATGGAGCGGGTGAAGGGAATCGAACCCTCGTATTCAGCTTGGAAGGCTGCTGCTCTACCATTGAGCTACACCCGCGACAGGGGCTCCCTAACACGGCCGGGCGGCGGTCTCAACTGCCCAAGATCAACGGCCCAACACAAGATCAACTGCCCAAGAGTCGGCTTTCCAGCGCCTTCCCGGCCCTGCGAACAGCCGCTGGTTCCTCCCGACCCGCCTCCCCTTAACAACACCGGAATTGCTGCCTATATTGAAATCTTCCGCAACCAACGAAAGGAGGTGATCCAGTGTCTTTTACCAAGCGCTGTCACCTCGCTGGGATCGCCCGCTAAGCTTTGAATAAAGGCTTGGCATCGGGGCGCTCTCAGCCCTGGACCAGCGAGCAACAAATCGGGCGCGACGGGGGCCTCTCCGCCGCGCCTTTTTCGTTGGCATCGCGCCTGCTGTTCAGGGGAGCGCCTCGCCGGCGAGCACCTCGCGGATCCTCAGTGACAGGTCCGCCTTCCGGTACGGCTTCCTCAGCAACGCAACGCCGGAACCGAGATGACCCTCGTGGTCGAGGGCGTTGTCGGTATAGCCGGACGTATAGAGCACTCTCATCCCCGGGCGGAGGCGCCGCACGGCCTCGGCCAATTCCTGCCCGTTCATGCCGCCGGGCATGATGATGTCGGTGAACAGCAGATCGAATTGGGCGCCCTGCTGCACCAGCGCAAGCGCGGTTGCGCCGTCGCCGGCCGCGAGGGTGCGATAGCCGAGGCTGCCAAGCTGGGCGATGACATAGCCCTGCACCAGCGGATCGTCCTCGACGACGAGAATCGTCTCGTGCCCGCGTGCCGCCGCGGGCGCCTGCAGTGGCCCGGTCCTCGTCTGCGCTCCGCCCGCAGATCGCGGCAGAAACAGCCGAATCACGGTGCCGCGGCCTTCCTCACTCTCGATCGCAACGCTGCCGCCGCTCTGCTTGGCGAAGCCGTAGACCATGCTGAGGCCGAGCCCGGTGCCGCGACCGACCCCTTTGGTGGTAAAGAACGGCTCGAACACGCGGTCGCGGAGGTCGGCGGGGATGCCATGACCGGTGTCGGCCACCGCGACCATGATGAAGGCGCCGCACGTAGCGTCGCCGTCACCAGCACCATCCAATTCGCGGTTTGCCGTCTCGAGCGTCAGCGTGCCGCCGCCAGCCATCGCATCGCGCGCATTGACGGCGAGATTGATGATCGCCGACGACAGCTGCGACGGATCGGCCATCGCCGCCCAGGCGTCGTCCGCGAGGCGGGTGACGATTTCGACGTTTCCGCCCAGGATCGGCTTCAACAGCTTCGCCGTCTCGAGCACGAGGCCGTTGACGTCAAGCTCGCGCGGCTCCAGCGGCTGGCGACGCGCAAAGGTCAGGAGCTGTGAGGTGATCTCCGCGCCTCGCGCCGCCGCATCGTCGATGAGCTGGGCGATCGCGGCGAGGTCGGGCTTGTCCGCCAGCCCCTCACGGATGATCTCGATGGTGCCGGTGATGACAGTGAGCACGTTGTTGAAGTCATGCGCGACGCCGCCGGTGAGCTGGCCGATCGCATCCATCTTCTGCGACTGGCGAAGCCGCTCCTCGGTCTCGTGCTGCTCGGTCAGATCGGTGGCCGAACCACGATACCCCATGAAGCGTCCGTCGGCGCTGAACACCGGCCGGCCGTTGACGCTGAAATGGCGCGCGCGGCCAGCCGCATCGCGGCCGCGATATTCGAACTTGCGGAACGGCTCGTGGCGATCCAGCGTCGCCAAGTGAGCGCGCCATTTCTGGGGCTCGGCATCGCGGTCGAAGGCGGCGTCTGAACGGCGCCTCCCGATCAGCGCCTTGTGGTCCATGCCGAAAGCATCGGCCCGATCTGAAATGTAGGTGAACACGTGATCCGGGCCGGTCTCCCAGAACCAGTCGGATGCGGTCTCGGCATAATCACGGAAGCGCTGCTCGCTCGCGCGGGCGTTCTCCTCGGCGCGCTGCCGGATCTTCAGGTCACGCTCGAGATTCCCATTGGCCTCGCGCAGCTCGCCATAGGCATGTTCGAGGTTGGCGCACATGGCGTTGAAAGCAACGACCACCTTGTCCAGCTCGTCGGCCTCGTAAGGCGACCGGCGCTCCAGGCGCAGGGGCGGCGGCGGCCGTCCGAGGCTGTATTTGCCGACGTACTCGGCGATCGCGACGAGATGCCGGGTCACCAGCAGATGAAACATGTAGATGATGAACAACGAGACGAGGAACGTCTTTGCCGCCTGGCTTGCCAGAATGACGAGGGCCCTGTTCAGCAATTGCTGATAGACGTCGGTCAGCGTCGCCTCGACCCGCAGCGTGCCGATGGCGCGCGAGGTCCCCTGCACCATGGTGCTCAGCGGAAATTCCCGGGTCATGATCGAACGGGTGTTTCGCTCGCCGACTTCGACACGGATCGGATTGGGCCGATCGACGATCTCGCGGACCTCCGCCGCACGGATGTCAGGCAGCCGCAGAATGCCATCGAGCTGGAGCTTGAGCTGGTTCTGGTCGAGATTCCATAGGCTCTCTCCGAGGCTGCCCGTGGTGCTGCGGCCGATCTCGTCTAGCCGCGTCTCGATCAGTCCGACCTCACGATTGTAATCCAGATAGAGCTGGAGCGCAGTCAGGGTCAGCGTCACGACCGATGAGAACAGCAGCACGGCGGCAAGCAGCCGGGGCCCGACGCCGCTGCGCGACCAGTTGAAGATCCGCGACAGGAGCGCCGCGAACATCGGAGGCGCGAGCGCGGCGCCGATGCCGGTCAAATCCTGCTTCGCAGCCACCGGCGCAATGGCGCGGCGGCGCTTGGTATCATCGTCACCTGCGTTGCCCATGCACCACGTCCCCGAAAATGGCGGCACCTGCTCAGCCGGCCGACCGCAACCGCGAGCAAAGTGAACGGTTGAGGCCCTGCCTCAGCACGCGGTGCGCGTGGCGATCCTGTCGGCCGATGATCCTATCGGCCCTTGATCCTGTCGGCCCTTGGGCGGCCTGAGTTCGACGGGGTCATATCTTGCGCCCAGCAGCAGGATTCCCGGGCAAAGTACCACCTCGCGTGCTAGAATGACATCGGTGAAAGTCCGGAGCTCGCCCGCACAGCGGGAACGTGCTGTCAACGTTGCGGACTGGCGCAGCTGCCATCTCCGGTAGATCGCGCGGCCCCGGAATCCGATGTTAGCAGGGCACGCCCAAAAGGCATGGCCAGGGAGATGCGTCATGAGGCGGATAGTCGTGGTCTGCCTGTTGCTGCTCGCGGCAGGCCCGTCGCAGGCGCAAGAAGTCATCCGGCTCGCACGCATCGCCGATATTCCCGACCAATATGTCGGCGGCGAGATGCTCCGCGCGGTTTATGCCAGGCTGAACATCAAGCTCAAATTCGAGGATGTCCCCGGCAAGCGCGCGCTCGCGCTGTCGAGCACCGGCCAGGTCGACGGCGAGGTCCAGCGGATCGGAACGCTCTCTCGCGACTACCCGACGCTGATCCAGGTGACACCTGCGATCAATTACATCGAGCCCGCTGTCTTCACCACGAAACTGCAGTTCGACGTCGCCGGCTGGAATTCAATCAGGGACTACAGCATCGGCATCGTACGCGGCGTCGGCTCGTCGGAAGCCGGTACGCGCGGCATGACCCGGGTCACGGCGACGACAAGCCTCGACAACATGGTCAAGATGCTCGATGCCGACCGCTTCGACGTGATGGTCACCGACCTCTTCAGCGGGTTGGCTGCGGTGAAGAAACTCAATCTCCAGGCCAGGATCCATCCGCTCTCGCCGCCACTCGAGCGCATCAGCATCTACCACCATCTGCATGAACGGCATCGCGATCTCGTGCCGAAGGTCGGAAGGATGATCGAGCAGATGGAGACGAGCGGCGAACTCGCCCGGTTGCGGGAAACCCTGATCAAGCAGGTGCTGAGCGGGATGTGAGACGCGGTCAGTTCGTGCGAGTCTGCTCCCGCACCGCAACCGCGTCGGGTCTAGAAGCCGCAAACGCTCATTGCGCGCGGGCGCTTGCCGCGCCGGCTTTCGAGGATGCGCTCGCCGCCGCTCTCGGCCGAGCTGCCGTAATAGCGGTGGTGGCCGCTCTGGTCGTGCAGATCCGCGGCGTCCGACTTTCCCGCCCGACGCGCGTCGCAGATGATCTTGCAGATGATCTTGATGGTCGACATGGCCGCCTCCGAAGTGTTCTTAGTGGCCATCAGTCGCGCCGATTTCGAGCGGCGTTCACACCTTTCGGCCGCAATCGGGTTTCGGGAAGGTTTCGTCGCCGCACCCCGCGACGCAATATTTTCCTCAAGCCCATTGTCGGCTGCGACGGTGGTGATACGTCCTTCGGACGCGCGCAGCGAAAATCAACGAGGTGACGATGCTTTACGCCATCCTGGCCTATCACGTGGAAGACGAGATCTTGTCCTGGACGCCCGAGAAGGACGCCGCGGTCGTGGCCAAAGTCATCGAGGTTCAGGCACCGCTGCGGGCAAGCGGGCATTTTGGCCCGGCCGCCCGCCTGGATGAGACCCGAAAGGCCCGCACCTTGCGTGGCCCCGGCGCGGGCGTCGTGCTGGACGGCCCGTTTGCCGAGACCAAGGAGCAGCTTCTGGGCTTCCACCTCGTCGAATACGACACGGACGAGGAGGCGATCGCGGCCGCGCGGACGCTGCGTCAGGTCAATCCGTCAGCGGTCTACGAAATTCGCCCGGTCAAGCTTTACGTGCCGGCCGACGGGTTCGGCACGACGCAAGGCTGAGCCGCGGCCCTACGCGTCCGTCCCGGTCGGCCCGACATAGAAGCGCTGGATCAGCAGGCCGCCGAAGGCGATGAACCACACGAACGGCGCGACCTGCGGCGCGAACGCCGCAACGACCGTGCCCGGAATAAACACCAGCAGCGGAAACAGCGAGGCCATGATCTCGTGGCGCCAGCCGCCCAGGATCCTCCACCACAGCCAGGCATTGAGGCCGGCGATGGTGGTCAGGTGCAGGCCGTAGAGCACGGCGACCGCACTGCTCGTGGGGTAGTTGGTGTAGAGGCCGTTGGTCACCGGCAGCAGCACGATCGACAGCAGGAAAAACAGATTGAGGATCACCGCGCCGCGGCTGCCGACGGGCTGGCGCGCCAGCCGGCGGTGATGGCTGATCCAGAACACGCCGGCGATGATGAAGCTGAGCGCAAGACCCGCGAGCTTGCCGGAATAGACCCGGGCCAGATCGTTCCAGTCGGGCGCGCTTGTGAAGACCGCGGCCCTGGGCAGATCGTAGGCGAGCAGCGTCATGGCAACGCCAAAAATGGTGTTGCTGAGCGATTCCAGCCGTCGCATCTCGAACTGGTCGGATTTGAGCTCGGTCATGCCGGGTGGCGCTTTTCGGAATGGAACCTTGGGCCGTCTTGTCCCTAGGTCTTAACATCGGTCCCGTCCAGACGCATTGCGATTCGCAGCGGGATCGCCGAGTCTGGCTGTTTCACCGGGGCGATTCGTGGCGACATATCTGGACACGCTCAATGCGGAGCAGCGCCGCGCCGTGGAGCATGGTGTGGCCGATGGTGCGACCGTGGGCGCGCCCCTGCTCGTCATCGCCGGTGCAGGCTCCGGCAAAACCAACACGCTGGCCCATCGCGTCGCGCACCTGATCGTCGCGGGCAGCGATCCGCGCCGCATCCTCCTGATGACGTTCTCGCGGCGCGCCGCGGCCGAGATGGCCGGCCGGGTCGAGCGCATCGCCCGAAAAGTGCTTGGCGAGAACAACGCCGCGATCATGCGCGACGCGCTCAGCTGGGCCGGCACGTTCCACGGCATCGGCGCACGGTTGCTGCGCGAATATGCCGAGCGGATCGGCGTCGATCCTGCCTTCACCATCCACGACCGCGAGGATTCCGCCGATCTGATGAATCTGGTCCGGCACGAGCGCGGATTGTCGAAGACAGAGAGCCGCTTTCCCGCCAAAGGCACCTGCCTGTCGATCTACTCCCGCTGCGTCAATGCCGAGATGGAGATCGAGAAGGTTTTGGGGGCGCATTATCCCTGGTGCGCAGGCTGGGCGCCCGAGCTGAAGGGCCTGTTCGCGGCCTATGTCGAGGCCAAGCAGGCCCAGCACGTGCTCGATTACGACGACCTCCTGCTCTACTGGTCGCAGATGATGAGCGATGCGACGATCGCGGAAGAAATCGGCGGCCGCTTCGATCACGTCTTGGTCGACGAATATCAGGACACCAACCGCCTGCAATCCTCGATCCTGCTGGCGCTGAAGCCGGACGGGCGCGGCCTCACCGTCGTCGGCGACGACGCGCAGTCGATCTATTCGTTCCGCGCCGCCACTGTCCGCAACATCCTGGATTTTCCGCAGAGCTTCTCGCCGCGCGCCGAGATGATCACGCTCGACCGCAATTACCGCTCGACGCAACCCGTGCTGGCAGCGGCCAACGGCGTCATTGGCCTGGCGCGCGAGCGCTTTACAAAGAACCTCTGGACCGACCGCGCCGGCACGCAAAAACCACAGCTCGTCACCGTGCACGACGAGGCCGACCAGGCCCGCTACATCGTCGAGCAAGTGCTGGCCACTCGCGAGCAAGGCGCGCTGTTGAAGCACCAGGCGGTGCTGTTCCGAACGTCCTCGCATTCGGGCCCGCTGGAGATCGAGCTCACCCGCCGCAACATTCCCTTCGTCAAGTTCGGAGGGCTCAAGTTTCTCGATGCCGCGCATGTCAAGGACGTGCTGGCACTGCTGCGCTTCGCTGAGAATCCGCGCGACCGCGTCGCCGGCTTTCGCATCCTGCATCTGTTGCCGGGCATCGGACCTGCGACGGCGCAGCGTGTGCTCGACCAGATGGCGGAGAGCTCCGATCCGCTCGCCGCGCTCGGCCAGCTCCCGGTGCCGCCGCGCACCGGCGCGGACTGGACCGGCTTCGTCCGCACCATCGAAAATTTGCGCTATTCGGAATGGCCGGCTGACCTCGAACGCGTGCGGCTCTGGTACGAACCGCATCTCGATCGCCTGCACGAGGATTCCGAGACGCGCCGCGCCGATCTGATGCAGCTCGAGCAGATCGCGAGCGGCTATGCCTCGCGCGAGAAATTCCTGACCGAGCTCACGCTCGATCCACCGGATGCGACCAGCGACAAATCCGGGCCACCCTTGCGCGACGAGGATTATCTGATCCTCTCCACCATCCACTCCGCCAAGGGCCAGGAGTGGAAATCGGTGTTCGTGCTCAACGTCGTCGACGGCTGCATGCCGTCGGATCTCGGCGCCGGCACCAGCGCCGAGCTCGAGGAGGAACGCCGCCTGCTCTATGTCGCGATGACGCGCGCCAAGGACGACCTGCACCTCGTGGTGCCGCAGCGCTTCTTCACCCACGGCCAGGCAGCCAAGGGCGACCGCCACGTCTACGCCTCGCGCACCCGCTTCATCCCGGAGCAGCTGGTCTATCTGTTCGAGCGCACTGCCTGGCCGAAGGCCGGGGCAAGCGCAGCGCGCACCGCCGCGCAAGGCCCGAAGGTCGACATCGGCGCTCGAATGCGCGGAATGTGGCGGTAACGCCGGCTACGCGCCCAGCCGGTCGAACTGGACCTTGCCTGCCTTCATCACCATCGGGATGTGCTCGCCCTGGCCGAGCAGGCAGGCAACATCGCGCAGCGGATTGCCGTCGACCACCAGCAGGTCCGCAATGGCTTCGGGCATGATGCGCCCGAGCTTGCCCTCCATGCCGAGCACCTCGGCGCCGACCAATGTCGCGCTGGCGATGACGGCGCGCGGACCGAGAATCTCGGCGCGGATGCGGAATTCGTCGCTCTGCAGACGCTGCGACGGTCCGAGCAGGTCGCTGCCGAACCCCATCTTCACGCCGGCATCGCGATAGATCGTGAGCGAACGCAGGCCGGCGTCGCGGACATCGGCGATCTTGGCCACGCTTTCGGGCGGCAGGCCGTATTGGGCGCCCTCGTTGGCCAGCGCCTCGTAGGTGACGAGCGTCGGCACCACATAGGCGCCCTTCTCGGCCATCAGTTGCGCGGTCGGAGCATCGACCAGATTGCCGTGCTCGATGGTGCGCACGCCGCAGCGAATGGCGCGTTCGATCGCAGCAGCGGTGTAGGCGTGGGCGAGCACATAGGTCTGACGCCCGCGCGCCTCCTCGACGATGGCGCGGATCTCGTCCTCGGAGTAGCCGAAGGCGCCGACCGGGTCGGTCGGTGAGGCGACGCCGCCGGAGGCCATGATCTTGATCTGGTCGGCGCCCATCTGGAGCTCTTCGCGGGCCGCCCTTCGCACGCCATCGACACCGTCGGCAACGCGCGCCAGCGCGCCGACACGCACGCAGCACGGGCACGGTGCGTCGCTGGCGAGGTAGTCCGAGCGGGCCCGCATGTCGCCGTGGCCGCCGGTCTGGCTGAGCGCACGTCCCGAGACGAACAGCCGCGGTCCGTCGGTGAGCCCGGTCTCGATCGCCTGCTTCAGCGCATGGCCGGCACCGCCGGCGTCGCGCACGGTGGTGAAGCCCCGCCGCAGCATGCCGCGCAGCAGCAGCGTCGAGCGTAGCGTCACCAGCACGTTGGGCATGTGCACCTGCTGCGCCAGATTGAGTTCGACGGCGATCGCATGCACATGCAGGTCGATCAGGCCGGGCATCAGCGTCTTGCCCTTCAGATCGATCGTGCGGTCGGCTTCCACCTGGAGCGGCCGATCGGAGACCTCCTTGATCAGACTGTCCTCGACCAGCACGTGATGTCCCTCCAGGAGGTCCGGCTGGAGCGGATCGAGCAGAGCGGCGTTCTTGAAGAGCACACGGGACATGACGACTTCCTGTCTGATCAGGACTGGATGAGCAGCGCGGGCAGAGCGAGCTGGGCGAATGGAAGACACGCAGCGACATCGTCCTCGCCGTACCAGCTTGCTTCATGGAGCAGATTGAGCGAGCCGAGCGTGCGCCCGCGCCAGCGCACGGGCATGTTGAGCACGCTCGCGCAGCCGAGCGAAGCAATCAGCTCGTGATCGGAAAACACCTCGCGCAGATCGTCCCGGGTGCGGCCGATATAGGCCTCGCCGCGGTCCAGCACAGCCTCGGTCCACGGCCCCGGCGCCAGGCGTTTGCGTCCGCCCGCCGGGTAAGGTCCGGGGAGATTGGAATACACCCGCGCTGCTTCCCTCGTGTCGTCGTCATAGGTCAGGATCGTGAACAGCTTGTGGCCGATCGCCGATTTCAAGGCGTCGTCCAGCGCCGAGTACAGGGCATCCGGCTGATCCGCCCTGCCCTGCGCGGCCGCCACGGCGCAGAGCAGCGGATCGGACCGGCGTTTTGTTTCCCTCACGCGACTTCACCCGCCGCAATCTCTTCCAGCGAACGGCCGCGCGTCGGCACCCCCATCAGCACCACGGTGAGCGCGCCTAACAGCAGCACGCTTGTGGTGAGGCCGAAGACGCCGGCGAAGCCGAAATTGGGATAGAGATAGCCGACCAGGATCGGCGAGACGATCGCACCGATGCGGCCGATCGCGGAAGCGAGCCCGGCGCCGGTGGTTCTGACCGCCGTCGGAAATACCTCGGCGGTATAGGCATAGACGCCCGCATAGGTGCCGTTCATGAAGAAGGACAGTAGAATTCCCGCCACCATGATGTGCTGGTCGCTCTGCGCGAAGGCGAGGCCGAGCGCGCTTGCGCCGCCAAGCACCATGTAGGAGGCGATGGTCGCCTGCCGGCCGATGCGCTCGTTGAAATACGCGGCACTGAAATAGCCGGGAATCTGCGCGCAATAGATCGCGATCGAATAGGCGAAGCTCTTGGTGATGCTCATGCCGTTCTGGACCAGAAGGCCGGGGATCCAGACGAAGAAGGAATAGTAGCTGAACGTGATCGCAAGCCACATGATCCAGGTCATGATGGTGATGCGCGCCTGGCGGCCGGCGAGGAGCGCGGCGAAATTGGCAAGCAGCGTCCCACCAGTCACGGCAGGCGCCGCGGCTTCGACGACCGGTTGTGGCAGGACATGGCCTTGGCTCGCAAAGCCGGCCTCAATCCTGTCGAGCACGGCTGCGGCTTCCTTCTCACGGCCCCGGCTTTCCAGCCAGCGCGGCGATTCCGGCAGCGCCCTGCGCCACCACAGCAGCATGACGACCGGCACCGCGGTGATCACCAGAACGATGCGCCAGCCGTTCTCATAGGCTGGCACGATGAAATAGCCGAGCAAGGCCGACGCCACGAAACCGAAGGAGAAGAATCCGGCCAGCGCGCCGGTAAAGCTGCCGCGGTAACGCCGTGCGACGAATTCCGCCAGATAGGGCGCAATGATTGCGCTCTCCGCGCCGGTGCCCATGCCCGCGACGACCCGGGCGGCGAAGAAGGACGACCAGTCGTTCACCGCCGCGCTGACGATGGATGCGACGCAATAGAGCGCCAGCGCCGACATCATCACCGCACGACGGCCGATCAGGTCACCCAGCGTGCCCGCCAGCAGCGCGCCGAACAGGAAGCCGATATAGGTGCTGCTGCCGAGCACGCCGATCTGCACGCTCGACAGATTCCAGGTCGTGCGCAACACCGGCAGGATGAACGCCAGCACCGCTGCATCCATCGCGTCGAATGTATAGCCGAGCCCGCCCATCAGCAGCAGATGCTTATGGAAACGCGCGAATGGAAGGCGCTCGATGCGCGCCGAAATCATCGACATGAAAGTCCCCCTCTGTCTGGCGGCCGGCACTCCGCTCATCCCTGGGGGAACCATAGACAAGGAGATATTATCGTCATAATTTATAATCATGATCTAGTACATTACTGTGGTGAATGTTCTGTCGTTCCGAAAGCTCGACCTCAACCTGCTGAAAGTCTTCGAGGCCCTGATGACCGAGGGCAGCGTCACGCGCGCCGCCAACGCGCTTCTGATGACGCAGCCTGCGGTCAGCAACGCGCTCGCACGCCTGCGGGACGCGCTCGGCGATCCCCTGTTCGTCAGGTCCGGCACCGGCATCCGTCCGACCCAACGCGCCGTGGTGCTGTGGGAGCCGATCGGCGAAGCGCTCGAAACCGTCCGCGGCGCGCTCGACGAGCAGGTGTTCGACCCGCACCGTGCGCAGACAGAGTTCAGCCTGTCGATGTCGGATTACGTCGCCTCGCTGGTGATGCCGAACCTGCTGAACCATTTCGGCAAGGTCGCGCCCAAGGCGCGAATCCACACCGTTCCCAACACCGTCGTGGAGATCGCCGACCAGCTCGAGGACAATCGCGTTGATTGCGTGCTCAGCGTCTATGTCAACGAGGCGCAGCAACCGGCCGCCATCCGCTCGCGCTCGCTGTGGACCGTCGACTACGCCTGTTTCATGCGGCGCGGCCATCCGGTCGCGGCGATGAAGCGGCTGAGCACGCGCAGCTTCCTCAACGCGGGGCATGTCGATGTGAGCCTCGCCGGCAAGACCTTGCCGTCCTACGACCTCTTCCTCGCCTCGCGCGGGCTATCGCGCAACCTGGTCGCGACCGTCAATCACTACAGCGCCGCCTACGAGGTGGTGCGCCAGTCCGACCTGATTGCGGTGCTGCCGAGCGATTTGCGCTCGCAATCCCGGCACGCGCCGTTCCTGCACGCCATGCCGCTTCCGCTCAAGGCGCCGCCGCGCATCGTCAGCCTGTTCTGGCACCAGCGCAACGACACCGTGCCGGCGCAGCGCTGGCTGCGCGAGACCCTGGTCGAGATGTTCGCCAGGTCCGACTGAAGCCGCGGCCCCCCCCCGACACCAAGAAGAAAGGGAAACAATGGGTTTCTCGAAGCAGCATTGCGCATCAGACCCGGCTGCTTAGCTCCAACCAAACCAATCCCCTCCCCCAGTGACAGGCGCGCAAGCCGCGCCCGCAGAGACCTCATCAATGACCGCACCGCTTGAATTCGGACTGGACACCTTTGGCGACGTCACCACAGATACCTCCGGCGCGATGCTTCCGCACGCGCAGGTGATCCGCAACGTCGTCGACGAAGCGGTGCTGGCCGACGAGCTCGGCCTCGACTTCATCGGCCTCGGCGAACATCACCGCGCCGACTTCGCGATCTCCTCCCCTGAGACCGTGCTGGCCGCCATCGCGTCGCGGACCAGGCGCATCCATCTCGGTTCGGCCGTGACGGTGCTGAGCTCGGATGATCCGATCCGCGTCTTCCAGCGCTTTGCCACGCTGGACGCGCTCTCGAACGGGCGCGCCGAGGTGATCCTCGGCCGCGGCTCATTCACCGAATCCTTTCCGCTGTTCGGTTTCGACCTGCGGGCTTACGAAGCGCTGTTCGAAGAGAAGCTCGATCTGTTCGCAGCGCTGCTGTCGCAGAAGCCGGTGACCTGGGAAGGCAAGCTGCGTCCGCCGCTCAAGGGACAGCTGGTCTATCCCCCGGTCGCGAACGGCACGCTCAAGACCTGGATCGGCGTCGGCGGCAGTCCGCAATCGGTGGTGCGCGCCGCGCATTACGACCTGCCCTTGATGCTCGCGATCATCGGCGGCGATCCCGCGCGCTTCGCGCCCTTCGTCGATCTCTATCACCGCGCGTTCAGGGAGTTCGGCCGCCCGGCCCAGCCGATCGGCGTGCATTCGCCCGGCTATGTCGCCGAGACCGACGAACAGGCGCGCGAGGAGCTGTGGCCCGACTACAAGGCGATGCGCGACCGCATCGGCAAGGAACGCGGCTGGCCACCGATGGGCCGCGACGAGTTCGTCAATGAGGCCGAGCACGGTTCGCTCTATGTCGGCTCGCCGGAGACGGTCGCGCGCAAGATCGCCAAGACCGCCAAGGCACTCGGCATTTCGCGGTTTCAGCTGAAGTATTCAGCGGGCCCGCTGCCGCATGGGAAGCTGATGAAGAGCATTGAGCTCTACGGCCGGAAGGTGGTGCCGATGGTGCGCGAGATGATGGGGTAAGGCGATCGGATCCGCTCAGTCCGTCTTCGCCCTACGGGCTTCGCCGGACACCACGCTCCGTCCTTCGCGCATCACGTTGGCTGCGCCACGCGAAGCCCGAAGGGCGAAGCGTGGTGGGGGAGGCAGGACTCGAACCTGCGAAGCCATAAGGCGGCTGATTTACAGTCAGCTCCCTTTGCCACTCGGGACACTCCCCCGCTCGACGGCAGCACAATCGGGCCGGACCTTGCCGGCGACCGAAGACGGCCATGGAACGTGAAGGCCGCGACAGCCCGGATGGGGGCGCGACCGGGCGCGGTTATCGGCGAAGCGATGGGGTAAAGTCAACCGAGGCGAACAGCTAAAATCGCCCCCGACACCACCCAAATTGCCATATTCCGGGACCCGTGACACAAGCGAGCCCATGAAGGATCGAAAATTCAACCCGAGGGGCCCCCGCGGCGGGTCTAAGCCCTTCAACAGGCCCGGAAAATCGGCCGGTCGCCCGGCCCGGCGCGATCGCGATTCGGACACCGACGGTCCCGTCATCCTCTATGGCTGGCACACCGTCACCATGGCGCTCGCCAACCCCCAGCGGCAGATCCGCAAGCTGACGCTGACCGAGAATGCCGCAAGGCGTCTGGCGGACGAGAACATCGCAACCCGCATCACGCCCGAGATCGTCCGGCCCCAGGAGATCGACCGGCTGCTGTCGCCCGACGCGGTGCACCAGGGCCTGCTCGCCGAGGCCGATCCCCTGCCCTCGCCCGACATCGAGGATTTAGAGCAGGACGGCATCGTGCTGGTGCTCGACCAGATCACCGATCCGCACAATGTCGGCGCCATCCTGCGCTCGGCTGCGGCCTTCGCCGTGAAGGCGATCGTCACCACCGCGCGCCACAGTCCGGAAGCGACCGGCGTGCTGGCCAAGGCCGCCTCCGGCGCACTGGAGCTGGTGCCGATGGTGACGGTGCAAAACCTCGCCCGCGCACTGACCACGCTGAACGAGCTCGGCTTCCAGACCGTCGGGCTGGACAGTGAAGGCAGCGCGGATCTCTCCGAGGTCACCCTGCGCGAGCCGCTCGCCCTGGTGCTGGGTGCCGAAGGCAAGGGCCTGCGGCAATTGACGCGCGAGACCTGCAGCGTCGTGGCGCGGCTCGACATGCCCGGCGAGATCAAGAGCCTCAACGTCTCGAATGCCGCCGTGCTCTCGCTCTATGTCGGCGCCAGCCGGCTCGGGCTGATGAAGCGGTGACAAAACAAAACGCCCGTCCGCATCGCGGACGGGCGTCTCGTTGGTTTAACCGATCAAGCGATCAGTAATAGCGACGCAGCACGCGGTGGCCGCCGTAGTACGGCACATGGCGCGGGGCGTAGCCGTAGCGCGGACCGTAGCCGTAATGCGTGCGCGGCAGATAGCCGGCGCGCGGGCCGTAGCCGTAGCGATACGGACGGTAATACGGGCGGCGGTAGGGATAGGCGGCCGGGGCTTCGACCGCGGCGGCGCGATAGCCATAGCCGTGCCCATAGCCATAGCCACGGCCGTAGCCGTAATTGGCGGGCGCAACCACCGCGTCCTCACGGTAGGTCGGATACGGCGCGAAGGTGCCCGGACCGGTGTAGGTCGGGCCCTGGTTGACGTGATAATATTGCGTGGTGGGCTCGGCGAGACGCTCATAGGCGCCGTAGCCGTAGCCGTAGCCGGCCCCATAACCGCCGCAGCCGGTGTTGCAGCCGGAATAGACCGGCGCGACCGGCTGGCACGGATCGAAGCCGCAGGCCGCGGCGGGCGCGGTGGCGGCGAACATCACGGCAGCCGCCGCGACCAGTCCCGAAATCATCTGACGCATTACTCTCTCCTGTTGATTTCCGTTTTTTGGATTTTGTCGTTTCTTAACCCGGCGGTCTGCCGGGCATCTCTGTACGCGGCCGCGGCCGAGGACGCCGCGGATAGTCGTTGATCTCAGGCGCGAGGATCACCGGCGGCGGATTGACGGGCACGTCCATCTGCGGCGGCAGCGGCGCCGATTGCGCGCCCCAGCTCTGGTGATAGCTCTCGGCCGGCTTGGGCATTTTGCGGTTCGCGGGCGGCTCGACCTCGAGCCGGCCATAGCCGGGCCGCAGGCCCAGCGTCGGGTAATAATGGCCGACGTCCTCAGGCTGGCGCTCGGCGATATAGCGGCCGCCATAGATCGTGGGCTGCACCTGCACGTTCTTCCCCAGGCCCCAGGTCCCCTCGACCACGGCATAGGACGCGTCGATGTTGTTGATGATGATGGGCACGCCGGGGCGACCGGGAACGACGATATCGAAGCCGCCGCCGGCAAACGCCGACGCGGGCAGTCCGATCAGAAAGGCGGCGAGCGCAGATGCGCGCATGAGAGGATCCCATTTATCCGGCGACAACCTACCCGATGGCGACGCAGAGAGGGTTAAGGCCCTCTCTCCAATTGCCGGTAAGCCTAATGTGTAAGGATTGCGCGCCGCTCAAATGCTGCAAAGCGAACTAGTGAAGCATTAACGCCACCGGACCCTGCAGTCCGGAACCATCGCGCGTGCTCACTTCCGTTTGACTGCCGCTCACGAAAATCCGCCGGTTTCAGCGGAACGTCCGGCGTCTTCGGCGTTTAGCCCCCGTCAACAAAACGGGAGCCAAACAATCATGAACGTCAAACTTCTCGGAGCCACGGCGATTGCGGCGACCCTCGTGACGGGCTCTGCCATGGCGCAGGCCGTGATCACCAATCCCGGCCGCTGCGCGGCGCAATTCCCCAACGCCAACTGCCAGAACGTCGGACCGGGAAATCCGTACACCGACAGCGGCTATCGGCATCGTCGCGTGTCCTATCGCCAGACCAACAACGGCGACTGGAATAACGACTGGAACAGGAGCCGCACCGGCTTCTGGCCGACCGACGTCGCCGCCGGCGCGGTCGGAACAGCCGCTGGCGTGGCCGGCGCAGCCATCGGGACTGCAGGCGCAATCGCAACCGCCCCGTTCCGTGCCACGAACGACGCCTACGCCTACGACAATGGCTGGGATAACCGCGGCTGGGACAATCGCGGTTGGGACACCCGCACCTACGCCCAGCGCAACGGCTTCGTCTGCACGCCCGGCACCTGGTTCAAGGGCGAAGACGGCCGCCGGCACATCTGCCAATAAGGCGATTCAACCGAACGCGACAGATCAGGCGGCCTTCGGGCCGCCTGATTCGTGTCTGCATCGGGCATCGCGGGTTCTGGCACTTTCCGGTCAAGTCTGGTATTGCGGCGCGCACGGGTGGACGGCTCCGGCGTATGCTGGTCCCTGCCCGCTTCTCCAGGCGTCGCCGGCTTAGCTCAGCGGTAGAGCAGCGGTTTTGTAAACCGAAGGTCGGGGGTTCAATCCCCTCAGCCGGCACCAGCCTTTGAGCGCAACGCTCACTTCGAATGCTTCGGTGCGCTGCTTTGCTGGAAGTGCTCAGCGCCTGATATTTCCACCCAGGCATGTTTCGACTGTTCGAAAACCGAGCGGATGGGCGCCGGGTAGTTCGGATCCGCGGTAGCGCCGACGGCAACGCCGACCATCGCAGGCAGATTGTCCGCCTTCCAATAGACCGTCGAACCGCACTCGGGGCAAAAATAGCTGCGGACCTTGCCGCCGCTTGCGGCTGTCCGGACGTATTCGTTCGACGTCCCCGAGATCGTGACGCCCTCCGCCGGATAGAACGCACCGACCCCGAACGGCGCGCCGGTTCGACGCTGGCAGTCAATGCAGTGGCAGGCGACGACGAGGCTGGACGGTCCCGGAAGCGACAGCGTGAGCGCGCCGCACCTGCATTGGGCATCGATCATCGGAATTCACTCCACTCTCGTTGGTCCTGTGGTTCGGATGGAGCGCAGCGCGAGCCGGGCTACAATTGATCCAGCGCCCACAGCCCGAGGCTCTTGTCGCGCCAGCCGCCACCGCCCTCCTCGCAATGCTCCTTGATCAGCTCGCGCGGTGCCGGCCAGTCGAACGGCGCCTTCTCCATGTTCAGCGCGCGCCAGTCGCCGTCCTCGCAATCGCGATTGTCGTCCCATTCGGGAAACGTCGTGACCAGCAGGAAATGCGCGCCGCTGGCGCGAAAGTTCGCGACGGCGCGGGCGATATTGCCGAAACTCAAATGCACCAGGCAGTCCCGGCACAGAACGACATCCGCGCGCGGCAGTGCATCGCGCGTGATGTCGGCAACGAGAAACCGGCCGGACAACTCGCCGCCCGCCACGCGCTGGCGATTGGCCGCGATCAGCGACGGAACGATGTCGATGCCGGTGTAGTCGAGATCCAGCCTCACGCGGCCGATCCAGCCCGCGTCCCCGCAGGGCGCATCGAGCAGCGAGCGCGCGCCGAGCCGTTGCAGCAGTGGAGGAAGCACCTCGCGGACCGCTGCGGTCGCGGGGTCCTCCGAGCCGAGGCCCGACACCGAACTAGCCGCGCCCCACAGGTTGGTCTGCTCGATCCGCTCGAACCGCGCGGCGAGGCCGAGGCCCGCGAAATTGTCGCGGTCGGCGGCGAACCGCTCATGGGCGAGCACGGGTGGACGATTGGCGGTCGTCGGGCGGACCTCAAATCAAGATTCCGTCGCGAACACACTAGCAGTTCAACTGCGCGTCCGAAATCGCAGGCCTCGTCCCTCAAGCCGGCTTCTGCCACTCCATGATGTGGAAAAAGGGCACCCGGCGATGACGGGCAATTCTGTCGGGATCACCGCCCGTAGGCTGCGGCTCAACGAACAGGCGCAACTGGAGTCCGTGATCGAGCAGCAGCGTCATGTAGGTGGAGAGCGGACGATGCCAGTTCTGGACGCGAATGCCGCGCCATGTCACCCAGGTCGGCCGCTCGTCCATGTAATGATCGATGACGAAGCGCAAGACGCCCTCGCCGTCACGTGTCCAGCCCTCGGACGGACCGGCGGTGTTGAAGCTGGTCAGGTTGGCGAACAAGAGCGTACCGCCCGGCCGCAGCGCCGCCACCATCCTCGCGACAGATCCAGCGAGATCGGGCATGTCTATCAAACTGAGATAGCTGACGACCAGATCGAACTCCGCGCCGAAATCCATCGTCTCGGCTCGGCCGAGCCGATAGTCGCCCTGCGGGTCTAACTCCATGGCACGCGCGAGCAGCGCTTCGGTTGGATCGACGCCAGTGGTGCGGATACCGGCGCGCTGCATGATGCGACAGAAGCGCCCCTCGCCGCAGCCGACGTCGAGCGCATTGCGGAAGCCTCGCCCTTCGATCCGCGCCCGCATCGGCGCGTCCAGCACGAAGCGTCGGCCATAGTCGCCGTCCTCGCCCTGCTCGACGATCCAGGCGACCGCGGACGCGGCCCAGCCGTCGCTGACATCCTCGTTCATGGATCGACCTTCCGGAATGCATGTTGGCCGCGCGTGTCGCGGGCGCGGCTACTGACCATAGATTGGATCAGAGTTCAACATGAGGTAGATTGCAGGACCGATGCGCCCCACCGTCAAAGAGAAGGCCAGGATCGCCGCCGTCGTCATGACGGCCGTGCTGTTCGCATTCGCAATGGGATTTCTGCTGGCGCGATGAGTGCGCAGCGCGGCGGACGAAGCCGCCGCGCCGGACTCAGGCGGCGCGCACCGTGTGGAGGAATTTCCCGACCTCATCCTTCAGCCGGTTGCTGTCGGTCGCCAGCATCTTGGCGGTGGAAAGCACCTGCGAGGAGGCCGAGCCGGTCTCGGCTGCACCGCGCTGCACGTCGGCGATGTTGGTGGAGACCTGCTGGGTGCCGTGGGCGGCCTGCTGCACGTTGCGCGAGATCTCCTGGGTCGCGGCGCCCTGCTCCTCGACGGCCGCGGCAATGGTCGACGACACTTCCGAGAGCCGCTCGATCGTCGCGGAGATGTCGCGGATCGCGTTGACGGATTCCTGGGTCGCGGTCTGGATACCGGAAATCTGCTGGCTGATCTCGCCGGTCGCTTTCGCGGTCTGCTCGGCCAGCGTCTTCACCTCGGCGGCGACGACGGCGAAGCCGCGGCCGGCCTCGCCGGCACGTGCCGCCTCGATCGTGGCGTTGAGCGCCAGGAGGTTGGTCTGGCCGGCAATGGTGTTGATCAGCTCGACGACGTCGCCGATGCGCGTCGCCGCAACCGAGAGCTCGCTGACGCGCACCGTCGTGGTGCGAGCCTGGGTGACGGCCTCGCCCGCCATCCGCGCCGATTCCTGCACCTGGCGGCTGATCTCGTTGACCGAGGAGGACAGCTCCTCCGTGGCCGTCGCAACCGACTGCACGTTGCTGGTCGCTTCACCCGACGCGACCGCGACGACCGAAGTGAGCTCCTGCGCACGCTGCGCGGTGGTGGCCAACGTCGAGGACGACGCTTCGAGCTCGGTGGACGCCGAGCCCACCGTCTCGATGATCTCGCCGACCGCGCGCTCAAAGCCGTCGGCAAGGTTGACCATGTCGCGCTTACGCTGATCGGCGGCCTGCTTCTCCACTTCAACCTGCGAAGCCTTGAGGCGCTCGACCTCGATCCCGTTGGTCTTGAAGATTTCGACCGTCCTGGCCATGTCGCCGATCTCGTCGCGGCGGTCCTTCTCGGGCACTTCGGTCTTGAGATCGTTGCGGGCAAGGCCCTCCATGGCGAGCTTGAGGCGGGCAATCGGCCGTGACATCGCATTGAGGCCGATGAACAGCGCGATCGCGATACCCATGATCAGGCCGCCGGCGCTGACGCCGATCACCGTCCAGGTCGCGGATCTGGCGTCGCGGTTGATGGCGTCCTTGCTCTTGGCGACCGCCTCTGCGGTCTCGCCCACGAACTTGGCAACGCGCCCCAAGGCCGCATCCATCACCGGATCGCACTCCTTGTGCGCACGCTCGGCCGCCTTGGCATTCTCTTCCGGGCTGCTCGCGAGCGAGCCTGCCTTCAGCACCGGATCGCAGCCGGCGAACACGGCTTTCAATTGGTCGCCGATACTCTTGATCTGGCTCGCGCGCGCGGGATCGTCCTGTTCGGCTGCCTCGAGGTATTGGCGGATCTCGTCGCGGTTCTGGGTCGCGGTCTTGAGGCGGTTGGCGTTGCCCGCCTCCGTCGCCTCGGTGAAGACCGCATAGAGCGCGGCATGATAGGTCTCGGCGCGGCGCTGGGCCCGCGTCAGGTTGAGCGCCGAGGATTGCGCGGCGGAAAGCTCGGCGAAGCCGTCGACAGTTGCCGAGAGTTCGCGCGTGCCGAAGCCGGCGACGGCGACCATGGCAAAGCCCATCACGGCGACGATCAGCGCGACCTTCCACACGATTTTCAGATTGTTCAAAACGCTCATTGCAGCCGCCCCAGTGATTTTCTGCCGATGCATATTCCCAGCACCGTGCATTGGAACCAGCTGACGTTAAGATTTGATGCCAAATGTCCCGGGTAGTCTTACGGAAAACTAACTATTTTGGCTTCCGCCGTAAGCTTCGCGTAAGCTTCGGCCTATTCCGGGGCGCGAGCCGGGCGTGGAATGCCGGAACCGGTCGCCGGTGTCCTCCGTTGTCGGCCCATGCGGATCAGGGAAGAAAACCGAAACATGTTTCTGCTGGCCACCGTGACGCTGTGCTGTAGCGCCTTGGCCGCGGCAATTGCGCTGTTCGAACCGGCTCCGGCAAAGCGGCAGGCTGAAACGGCGGCGATCGACGTGCCCGCTTCGACGCCGGTTCGGGTGGTCGGGGCTCCGTTCCGGCCCAACCTCAATCCGCGGGAGCGCTAGCCCTCACCCCGGCGAGACGTCGGCGCCTTCCTCGGGACGGCGTTTGGCGCGGGCCAACTCCTCAACGAACGCGATCACCTCCGCCCGTTTGTCGGGCGGCAGCGAGAGGAACGCGCGGACGAGCCTCAAGCCCTCGGCTTCGGCTGAATGGTCTGCTTTGGCATCCATTCCCCACTGTCGGGCGGCCGGGAAAAATATGCAATCCCCCACGCAACAGCTTCTTGATTCGGCCGGCCAGCTTTGCTGGAATAGCCCCGACAGGGGTGCACCATGAAGTGGATCACGGAACGCGACGCGCTGATCGCGCAGACAATGGCCTTCGTCCAATCGGTCACCGGCAAAAAGGATGACTTGCATCCACCGGAGATCCCGATGGCGACAGTGGCCGCGTCGGTGCAGATCGTCCCCGCCAACACCGTCGTCGAGACCGAGCCACTTCAGGCCGCTCCGCCGCAGCCCTTGCCTCTCCCGCCGCCGCGGGTGGCGAGCCACGACGTCCGCACCGAGATGCAGGCCCGCATCGCCAATTTCCGCAAGCATCAGGAGCGGTTCGAGCGCGAGCGCGAGGAATATTGCGCGGCCACTTTGACCAAACTGCGCGCCGCCATCCGCGACCCCTCCTCCCGTCCACCGGCTGACAAGTAAAGCCGGATCTCCCGTCGCTGGCCTAAAGCCAGGACCACACCAGCCAGAGATTGGCCGCGCAGGCGCCGAACAGGGCCAGCGTGAGGGGCAGCAGCATGCGCCCGCAAGAGGTTTTCAGGTCCGTCGTCATGGCCGAAAACATCCGCTGATTCCGCCAAACGAGTCCCGGGGATTCTTTTTTTCGGGATTCAGGACTCGTTAAGGACTCAGGACCCGACGACCCCGATCACGGCCGCGTGATCGACCGTCCGACCGGAACCCCTCCCCCCCGCAAAGTCGTTAATGCGCTTTCCGGGAGCGGGAAGAATGCCCTACGCCCTGTTCTGCAACGACGCCCAGATCAGCAAGGCCTATCCTGACGAGTCCGACGTCTGGAGCCTCGCGCAGCGAAGTGGCCTCGTCGTGGACGTAACCGCGGATGACGACCGCCCCGGGCCACGCCGGGTGCTCGACAACGATTACGAGATCAAGCCGTGCCAGGCCGCACAGGGCGAGGACCCCGCGAGGAACAAGGCGGAGGCCGATCGCCAGGCGAGGATGGAGCTCGAGCTGAATTCGTAAAGACGGATCGAAGCTGGGAAGCCGGAGCTCAGGAAAGCTCAGGGCGTCGCGGTGGCCAGCGAGGCCTGCTCGCCCGCCAGAGCCACGCAGGCCTTCCGGCGATGCAGCCCGCGGATCGCGCCGGTGACCTTCAGCACCTTGCCGGAGGAGCACGAGGCGTCCTTGACGAAGGCCACCTCATAGGGTGCCAGCATCAGAGGCTCGGATTTGAGGATTGTTTGGGCAGCGCACGGCAAACTGACGAAGCACGAGAGCACCACAGCCGACACCAAGATACGCATGTCCGTCGTCCCACCAGCCCGGTAATTCTCATATAACGCGTTCCGGCGCGCGAGTTCCGTAAGCTGCAAAAATTATTTTTGCTTTACCCGAGCTCCATGACGCGCGTGAGAAAGCGCGCGCCAAAACGTTTGCTTGCAAATGACGCGCCAGATGGTTGACGCAATGCAAACGACAGGAGGTGGCAACCGGAGCCCGGCAAACGAAAGGCCGGCGGGAGCCGGCCTTTCGTCAGATCGTGGTTGTTGGTGGCGCGTCAGTAGCGCGAGGCTGCCGGACCGCCCCAGCCAAAGCGGTAGTTCACGCCGACCTTGACGGTATGCTCGTCCTCCCGGCCGCGGACGCCGACAACGTCGACCGGACCGGAGGTGATCGTCGTGCTGCCGAAGTTGTAATACTGGTACTCGGCCTTGGCGGACCAGTTCGGCGCGAACATGTATTCGAGGCCAGCGCCAACGGTATAGCCATCCTTGCTGTTGCCGGTGGCGGTGAAGGGCTGCGGCACCCCGGCAATATTGACGCCGAGGCCGCCATTGCGCCAGGCATAACCGCCCTTGGCGTAAAGCAGCGCCGGACCCCAGGTGTAGCCGATGCGGCCGGTCACCGAGCCGAGCTGGTCGGTATTGGAGGTCACCTGCGTGCCCAGCGGGAACGTAGCGCCGCCGTTGTTGGTCGGCAGCCAGGAATACTGGGCCTCGACACCCATGACCCAATTGGGCGCGAACTGGTAGTCGAAGCCGCCCTGAACACCGCCGAGGAAGCGCGCGTCGCTCGACTGGAAGCTGCTGTCGCCGGCAAAGGCGCCGCCGACATGGCCGCCGATGTAGAAGCCGGTCCAGTTGTAGATCACCTGCGGCGGCGTGTAGGCCGGAGCCTTGGTGTAGGTGCGCGCCTGCATGTCGGCCGCTGCAGCCGGCGCGGCCAGCGCAAGCAGGGCAACTGCACCCAGCAAAATCCTTTTCATGATCATCCCCGTTCTTTCAAATTCGACACTCAGGAAACAACGTGGCGTGAATTGGGTTGCTTCGAGGCGATGCCGGAACGTTGATCGTTCGTGACTGTGACGGAGCGGCAACAACGCGATTTTGTTCCGTCCCGCAGGCGCGTGCCGACGGTTTTTTTTCCGTCGGAAACAGAACCCGCCGTAACGATTAGTCGCAACGCAAAACCACTTCGTTCAAAGCTCCCCGAAATGTGATCCGGCAGCTCCGGCGGGCTCTGTCCTATCACCAAGCGATGAAGGTGGGCTTTGCGCTACCGCGTCATCTTTTCAAGTTCCGGAAAGGGTACGTAAACCGCGCCCGCGCACAGCTCGCTGGCACGATCAACGACGCGGTCCGCCCGACCGTTGACGAAGATCACGGCGCGCTCCCTCATGGCCTTGTACGTGCCGTCGGTCTCGCGTGGGGTGAAGTGCAGGCAACTGACATAGAACTGCCGGCCTCCGACCTCGCGCTGCACCGGCTCAGCCATGCTGGCGTCACGCACGCCGACAGGATTGTTCAAATAGCTGCGCATCAAGGCCAGCGTGTCGCCACGGAAATTATCCGGGAACGGTTGTGGACCTCCGGCCTGAGTCCCGTCCATCAGAGTTGGACGGTCACCATCGCTGCCGAAACATCCCGTGAGCGCCAGCGGCAGTGCCAGCATCAACGCCAAGCTCACTGCGCGTTCCGCTAGTCGCCGCACCGCTTACGCTCTCCGCTCGATCAGTCTCGAAGACGTTCCAGCCCCAAGGTTGCAATGATGCATGTCTACAGGTGTTTTGCCCGACGAGTCAAACGGCTTCGTAAAATCCGCAGATGAGCCACCCGTCAAACCATTGATTTATCTACGACCCGCTACTGTGCATGGGGTTGTTTTTCGAGGTTTTGTTTGCGGCCGCCAAACCTGGGGCGTTGCTTGCGGGCTTCAGCATGGTCGTACCGGCCCGCCGCCAGCACCTCGAGCTTTCGCCCAAGGCGTGACGAACGGGCCGGTCCTGAATTCCTCACGCGGCGGTTGGGGCAATTCTAGGACGCCGCCGCGCAGGATCAGTCGTTAGCTGCGCTTCTCCATCGTCGCCGGCTTGGTCACGTCCGGCTGCGTCTTCAGCGACTTCTTCGCTGAGAGATGCTTGTGGTGGTGGCGATGCGTGCGCACGGTCTTGTGCTCGTCGGGAGTGACCGCGGCGTTGGCGTTCATCGCCTTCGACTTGGTGTCCACCTTGGCGTCCGCCTTGACGTCTGAAGTCTTGACGTCCGAAGCCTTGGCACCGGCCTTGAGGCCGGCATCCGGTTTCGCGGCGGTGGTCGACACCTTGGTCTGGCTCTGGTCTGCCTTGATCACCGGCGTGGTCGTGGTGGTCTTGCCGGCCTCGGCTGCGAAGGCCGGGGCTGCGATCACGGAAGCTGCGAGCAAGGCTGCGGAAATGGTCTTCAACATGGTTGGTCTCCTCTTGGAAGGATCTTGAGGCGGGCGCCCTCTCGCCAACCCTTTGATCGTAGGTTGGAGCCTAGGGGGCACGCACTGAACCCAATCTGAAGCCCGCAGCAGGCTTCCGTTCATCTGGATGACAAGTTTGTCATCCGCCCGCAGGGCGAATAGGCCAGGATGCCGGGAATGTTTTTGCCTGATGGGTGTTCCGGTCTTTGGGCAATCGTGTAGGATCGCCACGTTCCATACCGGAGAACTTAGATGCGCAAACTCTCAACGCTTCTTGTGCCGGGACTTGTCGCCATGACATTGGCGGCCGGGCCGGCTCTGACCAGCGCTTATGCCGCAGGTGGCGACACCCCCTCGTCGCCGCCATCGTCGGACACCTCGACCAAGAAGGGCAAGAAGAAGAGCTCCTCCATCAGCGATCCGAAATTCCTTGCTGCCTATCGCACCGCCTACACCACGATCTATGACAATCACGACTACACCGGCGCGATCGGCCAGCTGAAGTCGCTCAAGCGCGACGACGTCGCCGACGTCGCCAATCTGATCGGCTACTCCTATCGTAAGCTCGGCGATTACCAGTCGTCGAAGATCTATTACGAGCTGGCGCTGAAGGACGATCCGAACCACGTCCGCACCTGGCAGTATTACGGCCTCTGGCAGCTCGAACAGGGCAATCGCGAGCAGGCGCAGTATCACCTGAACAAGCTCGCCTCGCTCGCCGGCACCGACAGCTCCGAGTATCGCTCGCTCGCCGCCGCGCTCGACAAGCCGACCGGGGCGACCCTCGTCTATTAAACGCATCGCATCTTCGCACGAGGCGAACGGGCACAACCGCAGGGTTGTGCCCGTTCTGCGTTCTCGGCTAGCTTGCCCACCAAACCTCCCCTCGCAAACCGGTGCGCAATGGACAATTGGCTGCGATCCGCGATCGACTACATCGGCTTCTGGATCGAATTCCAGCACACCACAATCCAGCAGCCCGGCGTCGTCATCGCATTCGCCCATCGCGGCGAAATCGTCGCCGAGCACGCGTTCGGCCTCGCCAATCTCGACACCGGCGAGAAGCTCACCCCGCGCCACCGTTTCCGCATCGCCTCGCACTCGAAGAGCTTTACCTCGGCCGGCATCATGAAGCTGCGCGAGCAGCGCAAGCTCCGGCTCGACGATCCCATTGGCCAATATGTCGGAGGCCTGCATCCGCGCGTCGCGGAAACGACGATTGCGCAAGTGCTGTCGCACAGCGCGGGACTGACGCGCGACGGCGCCGATTCCGGTCAGTTCATCGACAGCCGTCCCTATCTCGACGCGAGCGAGCTGCTCGCGGAATTGAAGCTGCCGACCGTAATCGAGCCGGGCACACGCTTCAAATATTCCAATCACGGCTTTGGGCTGATTGGTCTCATCATCGAGGCCGTGACGAAGGAGCCCTACCGGGTTTGGATGAAGCGCGAGATCATCGAACCTGCGGGCCTGCGCGAGACCGAGCCGGACGCGCCGCTTCCCAAGGGGGCGCCGTTCGCGCGCGGCCACACACGAAGGGTGCCCTACGGAGAGCGATGCGTGATCCCCGGCGACAATCCCACCCACGCGATGGCTTCCGCCACGGGCTTTGCCGCTACCGCCGCCGACACCGCCCGCTTCTTCGCGCAGCTCGCGCCCAACGCAAGAAAGAGCCTGCTGTCGGTCGCAAGCCGCCGCGAGATGACGCGACATCATTGGCGCATACCGCAGAGTTTCGAGGCCTATTACGGCTTGGGTATCGGCGCCGGCAGGCTCGACGGCTGGGACTGGTTTGGCCACGGCGGCCATTTCCAGGGCTATATCTCGCGGACCTGCGCCATTCCCGCCTGCGAACTCGCGATCAGCATCATCAGCAACTCCATCGACGGCGCAGCGCCGTTCTGGATGGACGGCGCGATGCAGATCCTGCGCGTTTTCCAGACCCGTGGCGCACCCGACCGCCGCGTGAGCGACTGGACCGGCCGCTGGTGGACGATCTGGGGCGCGACCGATCTGGTACCCGTGGGCAACCGCGTGCTGGTCGCCAATCCTCAGTTCAACAACCCGTTCATGGATGCCGGCGAGATCGAGGTCACCGGCCGCGATACCGGCAAGCTCGCCTGGGCCGCCGGCTACTCCAGCCACAGCGAGCCGGTGCGCCGCGTCCGCGACAAGCGCGGCAAGGTTAGTGACGTCTGGATCGCTGGCGCCAACATCAAGCCTGCGGCCGCCGTCGCCCGCGAGATCGCGCGGAGATACAAGCCGCGCAAGCGCCCGCCTACTCCCGAATGAGAGTCTCGACCTCGCTCCGAAGGGCCTGCCGCGAGCCGTCGCGCGAATAGAACATGTGGCCGCCGGGATAGACCACGAACTTGACCCGCTGCGTTGCGAAGGCCGGCAACTGGTCGAGCACCCGCTTCGATCCGAAATAGGGCGTGGCGAGATCGAACAGGCCGTGCGCGACCAGCACGTTCAGCTTCGCATCCGTGGCGAGGATCTGGCGCAGCTCGGAGACCGACTGCGGCGGGTTGATGCCGCGGCCGAAATCCCAGTGGCCTTCGATGGCGCCGTTCAACACCTCGTAGGAGCCATCGGGCCGCCAGTTGAGCTTGTGCGTCAACAGGTCAACCGCAGCACTCGTTAGCGGCGCCTGCAGCGCATCGCCGGAGGGATCACCGAACCGCGAGCTGCTGGAATCCGGATAGGGATCGAAGCCGCGCACCGAGGCGTCGTAGCGCCCCGTCACCTTGCCGTTCTTGCGGTCGAATTCGCGGCGGAATTCGCCGACGTCGAAGCGGCCCGCAAGCCGACGGCTCACCGACTGGTCGATGCCGGTGAGCTCGGCGACCTTGTCGGCAAGACGATTGGTCGCTTCCTTGTCCGCCTCACCCTTGACGAGGTCGGCCAGGAATTCGCCGCGCGCGTAAGCCTCTGCGTCGGCGAGATCGGCGCGTTTGACCGGACCTTTCGCCTCACGCGCCACCGCGACATAGCTCGGCAGCGTCGCGACATATTGCAGGAGGCTGGTGCCGGTGAACTCACGGAAGTCCAGGAGCGGCGACACCAGAATCAATCCCCTGACCCCGACGCCGTGCTGGAGCTGCAACTGGCGCACCACCTTCGGCCCGCGAATGCCGCCATAGCTTTCGCCGGCGACGTATTTCGGCGAGGTCAGCCGGTCGTGCTTCTCGAGCCAGCGGCGGATCACGAGCGCGATCGAATTGACGTCACCATCAACGGAGTAGAACGATTTGCGCGCGTCATCGCCGGTCGCGACGAACCGGCTATAGCCAGTGCTGACGGGATCGATGAAGACGAGATCGGTGAAGTCGAGCCAGGTCTCCGCGTTCGGCTTCACCTCGGGCGAGGCGGACGGCGACAGCGCTTCGCCATCGAGCGGCAGCCGCCAAGGCCCGGCCGCGCCGAACTGGAGCCATGCCGAGGACGCACCGGGCCCGCCGTTGAACAGGAACGTCACGGGGCGCGTCGCACGGTCGGCGCCGTCGAGCTCATAGGACGTATAGGCGATGTCGGCCACAGGCTCGCCCTTGCCGTCGAACACGCGGATCGATCCGGCGGTCGCTGCGAAATTGAGGGTGCGGCCGGGAAGATCGAGCGTCTGCTTCGTGGTCGAATCCGACGGAAGACGGTGCGGCTCGGCGGATGACGATGAATTTTGCGATGCGCCTTGTGCACCGCCGCGTCCGCCCTTCTGTCCGGCTGGTGCCGCCGCCTCGGCGCGCGGCTGCGGCGGATCGTCGGCGCGCGCCAATCCTGCGAGCGCGAAGGCCGACACCGCCAGCACCAGGGTCGCGCGGCGGAGCGCCGGCATATTCGTGGCCATGATCGTTCTCCCTGTCCGGCGACGACCGCCGGTGCGGACCGTAAGGGTAGCGCGGAATTGCGACGGTTTGGGGGATCATGGCTCCGGTGGTGCCTGAAGAGCCCGGTTGGGCACAAACCGACCCGGTTTCGTGCTCAAATCGGAATCGGCAGTTGCCGGTCTGCTGTGAAGGGCGGTCATCCTCGACAATCGGGGGCGAGATCGTTAGACGAGCCCGGCGGAACTTTCTCCAGCCAGCGGCCCTGCCCGGAAGCCATGACCAAGCCAGCGCGATACGACCGGATCGCCTTCGTCGCCAGCCCGAGCAGCGAGGCGCAAGCCGCCTTCGGCCAGCTCACCAGGGACTTCGGCAATTGCGATCCGAAGGACGCCGACATCGTGGTCGCACTCGGCGGCGACGGGCTCATGCTCCAGACGCTTCATCAGCACATGCATACGGGCAAGCCGATCTACGGCATGCACCGCGGCACCGTCGGCTTCCTGATGAACGAGTACTCGACCGTCGATCTTCGAGCCCGTCTCGAGGCGGCGCAGGAATCCGAAATCCACCCCCTCCTGATGCGCGCGACCGACGCCAACGACCGCGTCCACCTGCATCACGCCATCAACGAGGTCGCCCTGTTCCGGCAGACCTACCAGGCCGCGCGCCTGCGGATCCTGATCGACGAGCGCGAGCGCATGTCCGAGCTGATCGCCGACGGCATCATGGTGGCAACGCCGGCCGGCTCGACCGCCTACAATCTGTCCGCCCAGGGACCGATCCTGCCGATCAACGCCGCGCTCCTGGCGCTGACGCCGATCAGCGCCTTCCGCCCGCGACGCTGGCGCGGCGCGCTGCTGCCGAACACGGCTTATGTCGTGATCGAGGTGCTGGAGGGCGACAAGCGCCCCGTGGCGGCGGTCGCCGACCACGACGAGGTCCGCGACGTTCGCCGCGTCGAGGTGCTGTCCGACAGGACCATCTCGATGCGCATGCTGTTCGACCCCGGTCACAGCCTGGAAGAGCGCATTTTGCGCGAGCAGTTCGGCTCCTGAGCCGCCTCGCCGGACTGCCGATCGCAACCCTTCATTAACCCCCGGCGAGATATGGTTAACGAAAGTTGACCGCTCCGGCCCGGGCTCCATGTTCCGCATCGATTTCAACAAGCTGCGTTTCCTCGTCTGCGACGACAATCCGCACATGCGCCGCATCCTGCGGACGCTGCTGCATTCGTTTGGCGCGCGTGAAGTCTACGAGGCCGAGGACGGCGCCACGGCGCTGGAAATGTACAGCCATTACGTGCCCGACATCGTCATCACCGACTGGGCGATGCCGATCTTCGACGGGCTCGAGCTGGCGCAGATGATCCGGCAGCCGGAATCCAAGGGCAATCCCTACGCGCCGATCATCATGCTGACCGGCCATTCCGAGAAGCGCCGCGTCACGGTGGCGCGCGATGCCGGCGTCACCGAATTCCTGGCCAAGCCGATCTCGGCCAAGGGGCTCTACCAGCGCATCCTCAACGTGGTCGCCAGTCCCCGCCCCTTCATCAAAACCAAGACCTATTTCGGCCCGGACCGGCGCCGCAACATCAACTCCGCCTATATGGGCCCCGAGCGCCGCGTCGGCGAAAAGCACGAGGTGCTGCAGCAGCCCTCGCTGCTCGACAAGGCCCGCTCCACCATCTAGCGCAACGTCTCTCACGATCGAGGCCGATATCATGGCGAAGAACAGCGCAAGAGACATCGAGATCAAGGCCTTCGCCACGCATCAAATCATCACGCAGCCCAACCCGCTGCGGTCGGTCCTGCGCCGCGTCGAAGACAAGGACATGGACGATCCGGTCGGCCGCGCCGAACAGGCGCTCGCGGGCCTTGCCGGCGAGTTCAAGGACTGGATGGCGACCGAGATCAACCGGCTGTCGGCGGCCTACGTCGCCATCCGGCACGACGGCTTCACCAAGGACAGGCGCGACGAGTTGTTTCGCGCCGCGCACGACATCAAGGGCGATGCCGCGACTTTCGGCTATCCGGCGGCGGCGGGCGTAGCCGAGAGCCTGTGCCGCGTCATCGAGCACGCGCCCGATCTCGAAAAGGTGCCGGCCGAGCTGTTCACGCACCACATCAACGCCATCCTCGCCATCGTGCACGAGAACACCAAGCTCGACAGCATCAGCGTCTCCGCCGAGCTCAGCCGGCGCCTGCGCAAGGTCGCCGACGATTATCTCGCCGACGCCAACCGCGATCGCCCCGAGCATCTCGAGGTGATCCTGGCGCCGAGCATCGCGCCGGCGGGGTAGCTTCGCCGTTCGCGAGGTGTGGTAGGGTGGGCAAAGCGAAGCGTGCCCACCAGTCGCCATGAGTTGTGCGGAGAGACGGTGGGCACGGCGCAATGCGCCTTTGCCCACCCTACGTCGTCTCGTTACGCTGCAATCAGCTCGCCATACACCGGATCAACCATCTCCTCCGCGACCAGCTCGTCGCAGAACAGCCTTGCCTCTTCGCGTGCGGATTCGGTGGCGAAGCGGCGCAGCAGGACCATCAGCGGCTCGGTCGCGCCGCGGTCGGTCTCGCAATGGGTGAGCACGCGCTCGACCATGCGGCGGCGCAGCCTCGCCGCATTGTCATCGCTGTCGACGAAGCCCTGCTCGTGGCAGGCATCGAGCGCGACCTGGAAGGCCGCAAACGTCGCCTCGGGAAGCCCGGCGCGGCGGAGCAGCGCGTGCAGGCTATTGCCGCCGCGATCGTGCAGCAGCGCGGACACGCGCGCCAGCGGCAGCTCGGCGAGCTCAGCCAGCGCCGCATGGAAGAGATCCAGATTGCTCGACAGCAGCGCGCGCAGAATGAGACCCGCGGTGAGCTGGCCGGTGATGCGCAGGTGCCGAACAAGCCCTTCCATGTCTTCGCCGCGCGAGCGCGCCGCGATGTTCATGGTGGAGCGATCGCGGGCCTCGGTCGCGATGCGCTCGGCGCGGTCGGCAGTCAGCCAGTTCCGGGCGACGACGAATTGAGCCAGCGTCTCCGAGAGTTTTGCCACCAGCGCGGCGCGCGTTGCGGACGGCAGATCCTCCAGCACCAGCATCGCCTCGCGGATCGCGGCGAGATGGCCGTGACGCTCGACGATGCGATCCCAGGAGAACGGCGCAAGCTCGGCATGAGGATTTTCGATCAGCTCGAGCGCTGCCGCCGCGCAGCCGACTTCGGCAATGGCGGCGCAGACCGATACCGGCAGCGCGATGCGGCGCGCGACTGCGCACTGCACCTCGTCGTTGCCGGTCGCGACGATGTCGACGAGATCGGCGTCGATCAGCAGCGGAGAATGTTCGAGCACGGGCAACGCGACGGTCGGCTGGTCCCCCGACAGCGCCCGCACGATCGACGCGGGCGCCTCGGTACTGCGCGCAAACGCCTCGGCCATCGCCTGCCGCACCAGCGGCGAGGGATCGTCGAGCAGCATCAGAAGCGCGCCTTCAGCGGCAACACGGTCATCATGGGAAAGGTCTGAGATCAGCCAGGCCCGGGCCAGCGCCCGCGTTGCCTCGGCCCGCTCGCCAGCGGGCGCCGTCCTGATCCAATTGATGAACTGCCGAACAATCATGGTGCTTCCGGCTTACGCAACGAAGACGAAGCGGTGACGGCTTGTCACCTGCAACACAAAATAAACCACGACGCTTAACAAAGCGTTCACCATAACTGGCTGGTTTTATTGACGTTTTGTTAAGGGAACAAAGGCGGCCCGTTCACGCACCGGGACCTGCGCGCAGCGTTCACGCTGCGACGTATCCGAGACACGGGCGCGCGAATTAGCTTGAGAACGTGCCGCTGCGATCGCTGAAGAGATCAAGAGGCTGCGGCGGCCGGACGTCGGGCGTTGCCGACGCGGCCGAGGTCGCGGGTGCGACCGAAGTGAGCGAGGCATTGTTGCCCCACAATTTCTGCACGGTCGTCGAGACCGGCTGGGTGGTGTCGCCGGGCTGATAGATCGAGCGAAACACCGGCGTGCTCGGTGCATTGTCCGCGACCGTCGTCGGCGCCGTCGCGCTGACCGGCGTCACCGCGCGTGTGTTCGGAAAGGACTGGAGATACGCGGCATTGTCGATCAGCGGCGCGGCAGGCTGTACGCCGTTGGCGCTCGCGACCTGCGTGGTCGACGGCGTGCCGCCATACATCGCCATCGCGCTGCGGGTGGTTTTCGAATTTGCCGCGCCGGCGTAGCGTGCATCCAGCACCGAATAGACCTCGGAAACGCTGCGCGCGCGGCCGTCCTTGGCGTAGAAGATAGAGCGATTGGCGGACGCCGCGTTGGGAAACAAACGCGCGCCGACCGCTTGCGGATTGTCCTCGGCATTGGCGATCAGTTTCGCGGCGCCGCCGACGCCCATGAAATGCGCCATGTAGAGTTCGCTGTCGGACGGCCTGCGGCCGAGCAGGCCGGTGAGCTTGAAGCTGTTCGACTGCGTCAGCGCCGCCGCCATGCTGGAGGCGGCCTCCGGATCGTCGCGCAGCTTCATGATCGACCGCTTCATCGCGGGATCATCGACGGTGTAGGTGCCCGACGACGTCCTGGTGATGGCGTCGGAATAATTGCCATAGCCGAGCTGGGTGCCGGCTTCCTTCACCGTGCCGAGCCAGGTCTGGTCGATGAACTGGTAGAGCCCGTGCGCGGATGACGTAGTCGCCGCCGCCGTGGGATCGAAATCCGATTCCATCTTGGCGGTGGTCAGCATGTACTGGAAGCTGATGCCGGTCCGGTTGGAGACCTGATTGATCGCACCGGCGACGCGTGCCCGCGACGGATCGAGAACCGCCGTCTGAGAGGCACTGGAGTTGTCGACCGACATAATGAAGTGCCCGCACCGCACGGCGTTGAGTGGCGCCGGCAATTCGGCGCCCTGTCGTCTCACCGTGGGACAGGTATGGTTAATGCGGGGTTAATTCGGCCGTCAGCCCTACCCTCAATGACGGCAGGATTATTTCTTGTACACCGCGTCCGGATCGAACAGCCTGTCCGCATCGACAAAGACGAGCCTGGCGCCGCCGCCTTCGGCCTCGACCTTGCGGTAGAAGCAGGACCGGCGGCCGGTGTGACACGCCGCGCCGATCTGCTCGACACGGAGCCAGACCGCATCCTGATCGCAATCGGTGCGGATCTCGACCACGCGCTGGGTCTGACCTGAGGTCTCACCTTTTCGCCACAAGGCATTGCGCGAGCGGCTGAAGTACCAGGCCTCGCCGGTCGCGATGGTCTTGCGCAGCGCCTCGTCATTCATGTGCGCGACCATCAGCACGTCGCCAGTGGCGACGTCGGTCGCGACGACGGTCACGAGGCCGGCCGCGTCGAACCTGGGAAGGAAGGCGAGACCTTCCTCGGTTTCATGGGAGTGAGCAGACACAACGCCCTCGCCGGTCTATTCGCGAGGTCAGCGCTGCAGACCTCGCACCAGGGACAGAAAACGAGCCTGCTCCGCCGGATTGTCGCGGAACATGCCGGTGAAGCGGCTGGTGAAGGTGGAGGCGCCATGCTTGGCGACGCCGCGCACCGACATGCAGGTATGCTCGGCCTCGATCAGCACGGCGACGCCGCGCGGCTTGAGGATCTCGTCGATCGCCGCCGCGATCTGCGCGGTCATGTGCTCCTGGGTCTGGAGCCTGCGGGCGAAGATGTCGGTGAGGCGCGCAAGCTTCGACAGCCCGACCACGCGTTCCACCGGCGTGTAGGCGATGTGCGCCTTGCCGTAGAACGGCATCATGTGATGCTCGCATTGCGAGGTGAACTCGATGTCGCGCACAAGCACGAAATCATCATAGCCGGCGGTCTCGCCGAAGGTGCGATCGAGCACTTCGGCCGGGCACTGGTGATAGCCCTGATAGAGTTCGTCGAAAGCCTCGACCACGCGGCGCGGCGTGTCGAGCAGGCCCTCGCGGTTGGTGTTCTCGCCGATATAGGCGAGCAGCGTCTTCACTGCCTGCTCGGCCTCGGCGCGCGCGGGGCGCGGCTGGTCGGCCCGGACGGCGGCGGCGAGGAATTCGGAAGGATCAAGCTCCGCCGGACGGCTCTCGGGCTGCCGGTCGGAGGGCTTGTTGGGGCGGATGGATTTGATGGTAGCGTCCATGTCGACTCCGTTCGACGGCCTTGCGGCCGGAGTGTCACCGGCAGACGGGGCGGCGAACCGCCGGACGCCTGAGAGAACAGTTTCGGCGAAAAAATCTGCAAGCTGTAACGCCGGCAGCAGGGTTCTGCATCACACCACTGCTGCAGCGCTGGACTGTTTTTCCGCCAGTTCCGACCCTATATAAGGCCGTGGACGGCGCACGCCAAGGCCGATCCTGCTGGACTCCATCACATGCTGAACGACATTTATAACAAGCGGATCATCGAACTGGCCGGGAATATTCCGCGGCTCGGGCGGTTGCCGGATCCCGATGCCACCGCCACCGCCCATTCCAAGCTGTGCGGCTCGACCGTCAAGGTCGACCTCAAGATGGAGGGCGAGAAGGTCACTGACTTTGCCCACGACGTGAAGGCCTGCGCGCTGGGACAGGCTTCTTCATCCATCATGGCAAGTCAGATCGTCGGATCGACTGCGAGCGAACTCCGTGAGTTACGCGAAACTGTTCGCAAGATGCTGAAGGAGAACGGCGCGCCTCCTGAAGGCAAATGGGAAGAGATCAAGTTCCTCGAGCCGGTCCGCGACTACAAGGCGCGCCACGCCTCGACGCTCCTGACCTTCGATGCCGTGGTCGATGCCATCGGCCAGATCGAGGCGAAGGCGAAGCAGCCGGCTGCGGCGCAAGGCTGATTCCGGCGGAGGTTGATCCCGGGCTCGTCGCTGGGCCCGGATATAGATCAGAGATTCCGAGGCTACTTCTGCGATGCCGCGACCGGCGTGGCCACGCGGCCCGTCGGCACCAGGGCTTCCGCCGTCTTGGTCGACTTGGCAGGCTGCTCCGGTTCCGCACCGAACCTCGCCTGGGTCTTCGGTGCAAGCTCCGCCATTGCCGGCGCGGAGATATCGACATGCGGCAACACGTCGGCCACGAGATCCGTCGTCACGAGATTGGTAAGCTTGAGCTCGCCCGCATCGAGCTCGTGCAAATCTTCCCACGGCGGGACGCTGAGCGCGAGCGACAGCAGGTCGCCGGCACCGCCCATGTCGAACGTGTATTTGGCGAGCCGGCCGATATCGCGCTCCACGATCATCAGGTCCTGCGCGCTGTAGCTCGCGGCCTTGGCATCGTCGGCGCGATCACCCATCCAAATCTGATGGACCCGCACATGGGCCGCTTCCGGCACGTAGCGCTTCTTGCCCGCCAGCAGCAGGAACACGCACATGGATTCGCAATAGGCCTCGGGCGCGACCGCCGGCCGAACCGTCTGCCCGCCGCGGGTCTGAACGCTGATACCGACCGTGGTCAAAAGTCCGAGATTGCGAAAGCGCCGGCCGAGCGTGATCGCGTCGTTGACGGAACCGCCACTGGAATCGAGCACCACGGTGGCGCCGCCGAGCTGGCGTCCGCGGGAAAATTCTTCGAAGTCCCGGGGCGTATCGGCGGTGATGATACCCACCGCACTGACCCACCCGCGGCAATTCGGTTCGCAGGCGACCCAATTGAACTTCATCGGCAGCTTGCGTTCTTCGAGGGCAGCACCGGCCCGAGCCGACGACCCGAGCGTCGCGACGGCGCCAGCCAGCACGACCCCACAAGCGGCGGTTCCTACCAGCAACCAGCCGCGAAGATTGAGCGCCTTCAGAAGTTTCAAACTGGTCCCTTCCCCAAGCCCAAAGCAATAAGCCAAAGCCGATTCAGGCAAGCCCCGTTCTGACGTTCCATGAGTCTCACATGGGCGTCACAAAAATGGTATCCGGGGGAATACAGATCGTCCATAGGTACTTGCTGCACTGCTCCCAAAAAGCACGCAAAATATGGCGTGCAAACAACAGCTTACAGTTCCCTGCATCGGAACCACGCAAAACCTCGCCCACGATCTCTGCAAAGCGCCCATGAAGCAATCAGCCTGCGAGCACTGTTCCAATTCCGTCGCGGGCGCGCTCCGGCTTCCGCGCAGATTCGGCCGCGCGCTGATCTGGATCTACCGCCACACGCTCTCGCCCTTGGTTGGCTACAATTGCCGGCACCTGCCGACCTGCTCCGCCTATGGCGACGAGGCGATCGAAAGGTTCGGGCTGTGGGCCGGCGGCTGGATGACGCTGGCGCGCCTGCTCCGTTGCAATCCCTTCGGCACCTCGGGCATCGACAACGTGCCCCTCACCGCGCCACAGGGCGCGCGCTGGTACTCGCCCTGGCGCTACGGCCGCTGGCGCGGTGTCAATGCATCCTAAGCACGGCGCGGCGCCTCACGCGTCGCTACCTTGAGTGGAACCGAAATTCTCCCCTCGCGTTGATGTGATGCTCCCGCGGGAGGAAAAACAATGCGCTGGAAAATCAGCCCTCATTTTCACTTCAGGTCTGGACCGGATTCGCGGATTGGTTCGCGAGGCCACGATCCCAGAACCCTCGACATGCTCGCCATCATTGTCCTCTTGATGCTCGCGGTCGGCTCCGGCTGGTATCTGGCCACGAGCACTGCCACGCCGCCCAGTACGACGGCGTTCATCGTGCCGAGCCAGAGCGTGCACTGGTAGAGCTAGACTTTAGAGGTCCAGCACCAGCCGGTCGGCATCCGATCCGGCGACGCAGATCATGAGAAAGCGTTCGCGCTCATACGGCGACAAGACGCGGTCGCGGTGCACGGGCTTGCCCTCGATCCAGCCGACCCTACAGGCGCCACAGATACCGCCGCAGCAGGACGTCGATATATCGATTCCTCCTTCCTGCAAGGCCGCCAGCATGGTCTGGCCGGCGCGAACCGGGATTTCGGTCCCCGTACGCGCCAGCAACAGCGTGAAGGGCTTTGCGTCAGGGTCGATCACCGGTGGCGGCGCGACGAAACGCTCGATGTGAACATTGGCTGCGGGCCAGGCTGCGGTCAGGCGCTCGAACTCGTCGGTCATGCCTTCCGGCCCGCAGCAGGCGACCATCGTCTGCCCCCCAACTTCGCCGACCAGCGAAGCGAGATTCGGACGCCCGGCGCAGGACGTGCGGTGCACGACGACACGCCCCTCATCGATCAGCGGCGCGAGGTGTGCGGCAAGCGGCACCTCCTCGCGCACGATGAGGTGCAGCACAAAGCCTGTATTGCCAATCTGCAGGAGGTGACGGGCCATCGACAAGAACGGCGTTACACCGATGCCACCGGCGACGAACACATGATGCGCAATGTCCGCACCCGGCTCCAGCCCGCCGCGCGGCAGTGACACGCCGATGACGTCGCCTATGCCAACCTCGTCGTGAAGCGCGCGCGAACCGCCGCGCCCATCGGCCTCGCGTTTGACCGCGATGACGTAACGCGAGTTGTCGGCGGGCTCGTTGCACAGCGAATAGGTCCGCACGAGACCGTTCGGCAGATGCAGGTCGATGTGGGCGCCGGGCTTGAACGGCGGCAGGTCCCAACGGTCGGGATCGGCCAACGTGAACACCTTGATCCCCGCACCGGCCTCTTCGATGCCGGCGACAACCGTCTTGATCGTCGTTATCGGCCGTGCGCTCATGCCATGTTCCGCACGGTGTCGCCGACCCTGACGATGCCGCCTTGCAATATCCTGCAGTTGAGGCCCGAGCGGTTGATGAGCGGATCGAAGATCGCCTTGCCGGTGATCTCCTCGATATGCCGGCATGGGATCGATAATCGGGTTGCTTCCAGCAAGGTCTCACCTAACCAGAAGCGGCGGCCGACCAGATGGTTCAACGGCACGCCCTCGACCGTCACGTTGCGGCGATGCTCCTCGGGACTGAGTTCGATTCCCGCGTCGCGCTTGAGCGCAACCAAGGTTTCGAGCTCGAACAAGGTGACCTGCCGGCCCTCTTCGGGCTTGTGCGAATAAAATCCTTCCTCGCGCCCGATCATGTAGCGGTCGCCTTCTATCCCTTGGCCGGCGACGAGAACGAGCTGCTCCATCGCGCGCATTGGCAGGAACGCGCGTGGAGCGAGATGGAGGAAGCGGACCAAGCCAGTCCAGCCGAGGCGTGCTGTGCTATCGGCCGAGCCGGCGCCTATCTCATCGAGCATGACAAAATCCTTGTGAGAAGCGATGGCGCGCCGCCGGCAGCGGCGCGCCGCGGGATCAGGTCAGTTCCTTGTTCGCCATTTCCGGCGCGAACGTGGTCGCGGTCGCCGTGATGGCGGCGCAGCCAATCAGCAGCAGCGAAACCGGCCAGGTGGCGCCGCCACTCCAGCCCATCAGAGCCGCCGCAATCAGCGGCGTCAATCCGCCACTGATGGCGGCCCCGACCTGGAACCCGAGCGAGGCGCCGCTATAGCGCAGCCGCGCGGAAAACAGCTCGGAGTACCAGGGCGCGCCGATGCCGAACATCACCATCTGCCCGAAAGTAATCGCCACCACGATGGTCCAGATGACGATGGTGGGATCGCGGGTGTTGAGCAGCCAGAACAGCGGAAAGGCAAACAGCGCCGAAAACAGACAGCTTGCATAGAACATCTTTTTGCGCCCGACGATGTCGGACAGCCAACCGAACAGCGGAATGGCGAGCAGCGCGACCAGCGATGCCGCGAAGGCGCCGTTCAACACCACCGTACGCGATAAGCCAAGATTCGCGGTGGCGTAGGACATCACGAACACGCCGCCGATGCTGGCATAGGCGATCTCCGAGATCTTCAGTCCGACCGCGGTAAAGAAAGGACGGCGGTGATGCCTGAAGATCTCGACCAGCGGCAGACTTGCGACCTCCTTTTTGGCCTGGACCTGGCGGAAGGCCACGGTCTCTTCCATGTTGAGGCGGATGTAGAGACCGACGCCGACCAGCAAGATCGAGATCAGGAACGGAATGCGCCAGCCATAGGACATGAACTCACTTTCTGGCAGGCTCGCCACCAGCGCAAACATGCCGATCGCGGCGAGATTGCCGATGGGATTGCCGACCTGCACCATGCTGCCGAGCAGGCCGCGGCGGTGCGTCGGACAATTCTCCACCACCATCAGCACCGCACCACCCCATTCGCCGCCGAGGCCAATGCCCTGGAGGAATCGCAGGCCGATCAAGAGCAGCGGCGCGGCGATCCCGATCTGCTGATAGGTCGGAAGCAAGCCGATCAGAAAGGTGCCGATGCCCATCACCATGATCGTGATCGCGAGCATCGCCTTGCGGCCCACCCTGTCGCCGTAGTGACCGAAGATCGCGGCGCCAAGCGGTCGCGCCAGAAAGCCGACCGCATAAGTGCCGAAGGCCGCGATCGTGGCGAGCGCGGGGTTGCCGGCAGCGAAGAAGACCTTGTTGAAGACCAGCGCGGTCGCCGTGCCGTAGATGAGGAAGTCGTACCATTCGACCGCGGTGCCGATCACGCTCGACCACACGATCCGCCGCAAGCTCGCCGCCTCGTCCGGGGCTACGTTCAGGGTTACGTCGTCTGCTACGGTCATCGATGTCTCCAAAAAGTACCGGCGCCAGGGAAAGCAGTTGGTTCTGTCCGCGGAGCCCATCGGCAGCCGGACGGTAAAAATCGATCATGTTTACTATTGGAAATCAACGGTGCGGAACGCGGCAAATGCCGTCCGGAGCGGCAAAGCACGCTTATTGCCCTTTAATTGAGCTGATTTAGGCGATAAACCAGAGTCTTTGCTTACAATATCTGCGACCTTGCTCTAAATTTCTGCACATATGTTTTCCTTTGGAATACAGCCGGCGCGTACACGGAAGGGACAGCGCGCACCCGCCGGACTGGCAGTCGAGCGGCATCTGTTGCAAAAGAGACGTCAGCAATTCGGGAGACTCATGCGTGCTTGACGTCAGCAAAGCGGCAGCCGTCGGGGCCAACATTCGCCAGGCGCGCATCGCCAAGGGCCTGACACTGGACCAGCTTGCCAAACAGAGTGATCTCACGCGCGGCTATATCTCGCTGGTCGAGCGCAACCTGAAGATCCCTTCGCTCGCCGCCCTGCTACGGATGGCAGCCGCGCTCGAGGTCAACGTCGCGACCTTCTTCGACCCGAACGCCGAGCCCGCGCCGCGCTACACGCTGTTCCGCCGTGAAGGCGGCAGCGTGCCGCTGTTTCAGGACACCTTTGGCGTAGTGCCACTGGCAACCGGCCGCACCCGCAAGATGATGGAGCCGTTCCTCCTGAGCCCGCCGCACAAGTCGGCGACGCGCGCCTCGCATGCGGGCGAGGAGTTGCTGTTTGTCATCAACGGCAAGATCGCGATCAAGCTCGACGGCGAAGAACTCGTCCTCGGCAAGGGCGATTGCCTATATTTTTCAGGCGAGACACCGCACGAGGTCAGGAGCCTCGGCCGACAGAAGGCGGAGGTCCTGGTTGTGGTCGCCCAGAGCCCGGCGGCGTAACGCCGGCCGAGCACCAGGTTTAGCGGGACCAGAAAAAGCGCCCGGGTGGCGGCGGGACCGGCTCGGGCGGACGTGGCCGCTTCGGACGCGGTGGTTTCGGCGAGGGCTCGGCGGACGAGGTGGTCTCCGCGCCGGGGGCTGTCTCGCTTGCCGGCACCTTCACCGCCAGCAGCAAGTTCGATTCGTGCATCCGCCAGCGGTAGCCGACGCCGAAATCGATCGGCTGGGCGCGCGTGAACAGCGCGGCGTAGCGTTCCTGGTAGCGGCCGGGAAATTCGCTGATGGGTCCGAGATAGCGGCCGAACGGGAAGAAGCGCCATTGCCGCGAATTGTAGCTCGAAAGCGGAATGCCGGAATCGTCCTGGACGATGGTCGCGCTGTTGGCGAGCAACCAGTCGCGCGCGACGGTGAAATTGCCGGAGTGCAGCAGATAAGACGCGCTCTTGATCAGGCTGTTGCCGGGGCCGAGCGTCTCGCAGAACTTCAGGAAGCCGGCTGCGCGTGCACCTGAATTGGAGAGATCGGTCGAGAAATAATACAGCGTGCGCGCCTCGCCGTCGGGGCCTGCAAAGGTGATGCGGGCGCCGCGCGTCGCGTTCGGTCCGGGGTTGTCGTTGCCGACATGCATCCCGCCCTTGTCGTCGAGTGCAACCATTTCGACATTGCGGATGGTCTTGCCGGAGCGGACGAGGAAGACGTAGAGGATCGGCAAGGTGCCGTTGACCTGGTTGGTGTGCAGGTCGACCTTCATTTGCTTGGTGATGAAGAAGGAAAAACTCAGGATCGAGCCGAGCGAGCGCTCGACATTGTAGAGCGCGGCGCCGACCGAACCGCGTGGCAATCGCGTCAGGTCAGCCACCGCACCGACCGGCTCCAGCGCGCCGAGCACGTAAGTGCTGGCCTTCGAATAGAAGGCGTTGGCGTAGAGGAAGTCGGGGCCGCTGAACAAATAAAACATGGTCGGTCTGGGCGCCGCCAGATTGACGTCGGCCCAGTTGCGGATCTTCGAGAGCTGGCGCTCCTCAAGCTGGGCGAAGGCGCCGTCGAAGAATCTCGCGTGGCGCTGCCAGCCCGGGTCCTTTGTGAGCGGCACCAGCGGCGAATCCGCCGAAGGCTGCATGCCCGCGAGGAAGCGCGCGGTGTCGTCGAAGGTTGCCTCGGCAGCACGTGCGGACGGGACGGCCGCAGCCAGCAAGGCGAGAGCCACGGCCGCAATTCTCATGGGTCGAAACATGTCTATTCGCGATTGTGTGACGTGCCAGCGGCGACCGGCCGCCTGCGGAAAACAGCATAAATCAACAGGCCCGAGAGCATGACGAGCATCCCCGACAGCGATTGCACGAGCCGCTCGGTCAACAAATAGTACATCATGAACCCGGTCACGAGCAGGAAAACGAGCGGCGTGAACGGGTATCCCCAGGCGCGATAGGGCCGCGGCAAATCGGGATCCGTGATGCGCAGCTTGATGACGCCGGCGACCGTGAAGAACGAGCAGAACAGCAGCGCGAACTGGATGAAGTCGAGCACGGCCTCGAAGCTGCGCGTGAACAGCAGCAGATTGGCGACGGCGAGCTGAAACAGGATCGCATAGGCCGGCGCGCCGCGCACCGATCTCTGCGAGAACACGCGCAGCGCCGGAATGTCCTCCCCCATCGTCATCATCACGCGCGGGCCGATCCACATCATCGCGCTGATCGAGGAGATCAGGCCGAAACAGATCATCGCGCCGACGATCCGGCCGCCGAGATTGCCGAAAATCGCGCTGCCGGCGACGCTGGCGACGTCGAGCTGACCCGCGAGCGCGCCGACCGGCGTCGAATGGAGAAACACCGCATTCAGCGCGACGTACAGCACGAGCACGATCAGCGTGCCCGCGAGCAGCGCACGCGGCAGGTCCCGCTGCGGCATGTTCATCTCGCCGATGATGTAGGTTGCGGCATTCCAGCCCGAGAACGAATACATCACGAAGACGAGCCCGATCGCGAAGGGCGCGCTGACGATATGCGCGAGATCGCCCGCCTGCGGCGTGAAGGCGATCGGCTGCGGCACGCCGACAATGAATCCTGCAACCAGGAAGGCAACGATCAGCACGACCTTCAGGATGGTCGAGATCAACTGGAAGGTCGAGGAGTGCCTGACCCCGGTCAGTTGCACGAGCGAGACCAGCCACACCACGGCGATGGCAAGCGGGATCGGCGGCACACCGGGCACGACCGATTTGGCGTATTCGCCGAAGGCCATCGCGGCGAGCGCGACGGGTGCTGCAAAGCCAACGGTCGCCGACACCCAGCCGGCGAGAAAGCCGAAGGCGGGATGATAGGCGCGGCCGAGGAAATTGTACTCGCCGCTCGAGCGCGGAAACATCGCGCCGAGCTCGCTGTAGGAGAATACCCCGCATAGCGCGACGATGCCGCCGACGGTCCACAGCAAGAGGATCGAGAAGCCTGAGGGGATGTCCTTGACCTGGAAGCCGAGGCTGGTGAAGACGCCGACCCCGATCATGTCGGCCACGACGATGGCGGTTGCGACCAGAACGGAGACCCCCGACCCGCGTCCGGTCAGCCGGCCGGTCCAGGGTGCAGTACCCGCATCTGATGCCGTCATCGCCGTCCTCAACCTCAGGCGTCACGCCTCGTGGGAAGCATCGTGCAGCTCGGTCCAGTCAATTCAAGCAGGGTTAACAAGGGTTAAATGAGGCGGGGCCAAATCGGTACTGCAGCACCATTAATGCACCATCCGGGCAATAAAGCTTCGTAAACACCGGGACATCCCGCCTCCCCCCCCCACAATCACGACACGATTGCGTGGTCCCTTCGAGCGTTCCGGATGTGGGGAAGTTTCTCCGGACACTTAACGTCGCCTAAACGCCCGTCGGCTCAATTGCCTTAATGATTGCCGATGGACTTGTGGTCATGACTTGGGGTCATGGGTGAATGGTCGGGGCCGTTCCGAAACCGAGAGCTGACATCCGCGCCGACCGGACCACGTCCGGCGCACGCGGTCGTGCGCTTCGGACCGCTCTGATCTCAGCCTTGGTGCCGTTGTCGCTGACGCTGGTTCAATGCGGCAAGGCGCCCAATCCGGCAGCGCTCGCGGCGAACTCGCAGGCCAATGTCCAAGGCAACGTCCCAGCCAACGTCCAGGTCGTCGCGAAGACAAGCCAGCAAGTCGCAAGCGGCGACACGTTCGAGGATCGCTTCCCGGCCCCCCAGTTCAAGGAGCGCTTCCCATCCGCGAGCGAGGGTTTTCTGCAACGGCAGATGTCCGACTTCTCACCCAAGCGCGCCGTGCAGCAGCAGCCGGAGCAGGCGCCCTACAAGGTCGCTTCGCTCGCGCCGCAGGCCCCCTACCAGCGTCCGCCACGCGAGGACCTGACGACGCTCGTCAGCATGAAATCGTCAGCTTTCCCCTATTTCGGCAACAACCCTGCCTCCGACGCGCCATTCCTCAACATCTCCAAGGGCGACCGCCGCGGCCACCGCAGCTATTCCGGGCGCGTGTTCTGGCAGGACGAGACTTACAACGACAACCGCGTCTTGATGCACGTGCCCGAACATTTCGACGTGCGGAAGCCCGGCGTGATCGTGGTGTTCTTCCACGGCAATGGCGCGACGCTGGAGCGCGACGTGCGCGACCGCCAGCTGGTGCCGCAACAGATCACCGATTCCGGCGCCAATGCCATCCTGCTCGCACCGCAGATGGCGGTCGACGCCGCCGATTCCAGCGCAGGAAAATTCTGGCAGGCCGGCGGCCTCAAGCGCTTCATCGACGAGTCGGCGAACCATCTGGCCCGGCTCACGGGCGATCCCAACAGCGCCCGCGCCTTCGCCAACATGCCGATCGTGATCGTCGGCTACAGCGGCGGCTTCCTGCCGACCGCCTGGAGTCTCGAGGTTGGTGGCATCAGCGACCGCGTCCGCGGCGTCGTGTTGCTCGACGCCGTCTATGGCGAGATGGACAAGTTCGCCTCATGGATCGAGAGCCACCGCTCCGGCTTCTTCGTCAGCTCCTACACCCGCTACACCGCGCGGCGCGACCGCGAACTGATGAGCACGCTGCGGCAGAAGGGCATCACCGTCTCCGAAGACATGGACGGCCCCTTGCGTCCGGGCAGCGTGGTGTTCGTCGAAACCGGGGACGGCATCACCCATCGTGACTATGTCAATCGCGCCTGGACGCAATATCCGCTCAAGGACGTGCTGGTGAAGATGTCAGCGACGCCGGCACTGGCGCTGACGCGCGTCGCAGCTACGGCGTCATCCGCATCGAGTCGCTGATTGGACGTGACTCGCTAAGCCTACGTCTGTCGCTCAGCTCTTTGGCAGCTTCGGAATGCTCTCGGCAAACCCATTGAAGCAGGCCAGCCGCTCGTCCTCTTCCTTGAAGAAACGGCAATCGGCGTAGCCCTTGGCCTTCGCCGGCTTCGGCTTTGGCGCCGGGGGGATCACGGCGTCGTAGCAATTGAGCCGGTCCTTGGTGCCGTCATCGAGGTCGAGGCAAGCCTGGAGCCGCGCCGCGATCGATTGTGGCTTGCCCTTCGGCGCCGCGGCCGGCTTGGCCGCCGCCTCCTTGGTCCCCGCCTTGGTGCCCTTGGGCTTGACTTGCACCAACGGCTTGTCCCCGACCATCGGCGGTGGCTTGTCGGCTTGCGCGAAAGCGGAGGCTGAATAGAGCACCGCGACAACCGCCAGAATCATCCTCATTTCAGTCAACCCTCTTTGGTCCCCATGCCTCGCCTTCTAGCGCTCCCGCGCGCGGTTTGCCAAGCACCTTGCGCACACGGACACGCTTCCGTTCAGGCCGGGGCGGCAGTTGCCGGCTGGGGCCGGGTCAGGACCACCAGGATCAGCGCGACCACGACGAAACCGACCGCGACGAAGCCGAGCGTGTGCAGGAGCCCGCGGGCGAACAACAGTCCACCGACGGCAGAGCCGATCGCCTGGCCGATATAGAGGACGGAGGTGTTGAGTGCGACAGTCGCCGATGCCAGCGATGGTGCGGCCGAGACCAGCCGCACCTGCTGCATCGAATTGGTCGAGGCAAAGCCGAGGCCCCAGATCGCGACCGCACCCGCCATCAACGCGAGCGTACCGGCGCCGAGCGCCCAGCCCGTGATCCCCGCAAGCAGCAGGCAGGTGAACAACAGCGAGGTGCGATAGGGTCCTGATGTGTCGACGATGCGGGTCGCGATGACAACGCCGAGGAAGCCACAGACGCCATAGAGAGCGAACACCAGGCCGATCGCATCGGGCCCTGCGCCGGTCAGCTTGTTGAGCAGCGGCCCCATGAAGGTGAACACCACGAACTGCCCGGACATCTGCAACATCGTGATCGCAAGCAGCAGCAGGATCGTTCTGTTGCGACCGACCGCGCTCCAGGTCTTCAGGTCCACCGGCGCCCCCTTCAAGCCCGCCGGCAGCCGCATCAGCAACAGCAGCAGGCTGACGCAACCGAGCGCGCCGATCCCGCCATAGGCCGCGCGCCAGCCATAGCGGCTGGCGATGAAGGTGATCAGCGGCAGGCCGACGGCGGCAGCGAGCGACCAGCCGAGAAAGATGTAGGCAATCGTGCTGCCGCGACGCTCCACCGGCACGATCAGCGCCGCCGTGCCGGCGGCCTGCGGCGTGTAAAGCGCGCCGACCGCGAGCAGCACCAGGCGGATGACGAGGAGGCTTGCATAGTCGGGCGCAAAGGCCGAAGCGAGGTTGCCAAAGGCGAGCACCGCCAGCGTCGTGGTGAGCAGCGCCCGGCGCTCGATGCGGCTGGTGAGCCAGGCCGTCAGCGGCGAGCCGATGCACAGGATGACAGCCCCGAAGGTGATCAGGAGCGCGGCCGCATGGATGCTGACGTCGAGCCCCGTCGCCAATTCCGGCAGCATGCCGGCCGGTGCCAAGACCGAGCAGCCGGTGACGAGATTGCCGAGCATCAGGGCGGTTGGCGCGAAACGGCCGGCGCGTGCATTTTCCATGCAAACGCATGTAGAACCGCCTTGCGACCAGTTAAAGGGCATTGCCCGGAATAGTTCGTGCAGCGCCCCCGCTTTTGCGCGCCGTTTTCTTGGAAATGCCGGATTGCGCAGGCCGAATCGCCTGATATATCGCTCGTTCCCGCTTACCTGCGCTCGTTCGCAGGAGTGAGCCTCAGGAGACATGCCATGACCGACCAGCCCACGGACCAATCCAAGGACCAATCCAAGTCCGAGCAGCCCAAATCCGAATCCGGCTTTCAGTACAGCCTCAGCAATTTGAGACCCGTGACCCCGCCGGAAAAAATCACCCTCACCTTCCCCGACGGCGCCCGGCGCGAATACGCCAAGAGCATCACCGGCCTTGAACTTGCCAAGGGCATTTCGCCGTCGCTGGCCAAGCGCACGGTCGCGATGGCGCTCGACGGCGTGATCTCCGACCTCGACGATCCCATCGAAGCCGATGCCAGGATCGAGCTGATCAACCGCGACGATCCGCGCGCGCTCGAGCTGATCCGCCATGACTGCGCCCACGTGCTTGCCGAAGCCGTGCAGACGCTGTGGCCGGGCACGCAGGTCACCATCGGCCCCGTGATCGAGAACGGCTTTTATTACGATTTCTTCCGCAACGAGCCGTTCACGCCGGAAGACTTTGCCGCGATCGAGAAAAAGATGCGCGAGCTCATCGCGCGCGACAAGCCTTTTACGAAGGAGGTTTGGGATCGCGAAAAGACCAAACGGGTGTTCCGCGACAAGGGCGAGGCGTTCAAGGTCGAGCTGGTCGACGCCATTCCCGGCAACGAGCCGATCAAAATCTATTACCAGGGCGACTGGTTCGATCTCTGCCGCGGCCCGCACATGACCTCGACCGGCAAGGTCGGCAACGCCTTCAAGCTGATGAAGGTGGCCGGCGCCTATTGGCGCGGCGACAGCAACAACCCGATGCTGACTCGCATCTACGGCACGGCATTCGCCAAGCAGGAGGACCTCGACGCTTATCTGAAGCAGATCGAGGAAGCGGAGAAGCGCGACCATCGTAAGCTCGGACGCGAGCTCGACCTCTTCCACTTCCAGGAGGAAGGCCCGGGCGTCGTGTTCTGGCACGCCAAGGGCTGGACCATCTTCCAGCAGCTGATCGCCTATATGCGGCGACGCCTCGCCGGCGACTACAGCGAGGTCAACGCCCCGCAGATCCTCGACAAGTCGTTGTGGGAGACCTCCGGCCATTGGGGCTGGTACCGCGAAAACATGTTCGCGGCGCAGTCGGCCGGCGAGGAGGCCGAGGACAAGCGCTGGTTCGCGCTGAAGCCGATGAACTGCCCCGGCCACGTGCAGATCTTCAAGCATGGCCTGAAGAGCTACCGCGACCTGCCGCTGCGGCTCGCCGAGTTCGGCGTGGTGCACCGCTACGAACCGTCCGGCGCGATGCACGGATTGATGCGCGTGCGCGGTTTCACCCAGGACGACGCGCACATCTTCTGCATGGAGGATCAGCTCGCCGACGAGTGCCTGAAGATCAACGAGCTGATCCTGTCGACCTACGCCGATTTCGGCTTCACCGGCGATCTCACGGTGAAGCTGTCGACCCGGCCGGAGAAACGCGTCGGCACCGACGCGATGTGGGATCACGCCGAGCGCGTGATGGCGACGGTGCTGCGCGAGATCCAGTCGCAGAACAATCACATCAAGACCGAGATCAATCCGGGCGAAGGCGCCTTCTATGGGCCGAAGTTCGAATATGTGCTGCGCGACGCCATCGGCCGCGACTGGCAGTGCGGCACCACGCAGGTCGACTTCAACCTGCCGGAACGGTTCGGTGCGTTCTACATCGACCACGACAGCGGCAAGAAGCCGCCGGTCATGGTGCACCGCGCGATCTGCGGTTCGATGGAGCGCTTCATCGGCATCCTGATCGAGCACTATGCCGGCAACTTCCCGCTCTGGCTGTCGCCGGTGCAGGTGGTGGTCACCACCATCACGTCGGAAGCCGACGAATACGCCAAGCAGGTGTTGGAGCAAGTCCGGCGTGCGGGACTTCGGGCCGAGATCGACCTGCGCAACGAAAAGATCAACTACAAGGTCCGCGAGCATTCGCTGGCCAAGATTCCGGCACTGCTCGTGGTCGGCAAGAAAGAGGCCGAGACGCAGTCGGTCTCGATCCGCCGGCTCGGCAGCGACGGTCAGCAAGTGACGACGACGGCGGAGGCCATCGCCGCCCTCGTCGACGAGGCGACCCCGCCGGATGTGAAGCGGAGCCGCGGCGCGGCCTGACATCTGAAATCGGTCTAAACTCGCTTTCGGTTGCGGGCGTGCATTCCTATGTGGGGACTGCACGCCCGACGACCAGCCGAAGAGGAAACCGCAGTGCCCGATGCCATCGAACTCCTGAAGACCCGCCGCTCGGTCAAGCCGCGCGAGATGTCCGGACCCGGCCCCTCCCCGGCCGAGCTCGAGACCATCCTCACCATCGGCGCGCGCGTGCCCGACCATGGCAAGCTCGCGCCCTGGCGCTTCATCATCTTCGAGGGCGATGCGCGCCAGCGCGCCGGCGAGGTGATCGCGAAGGTGTTTGCCCGGAAGAATCCCGGCGCGGCGGCGGCCGATGTCGAGACCGAGCGCAAGCGCCTCACGGATGCGCCGCTGGTGATCGGCATCGTCAGCTTCACCAAGCCGCATCCGAAGGTGCCGGCCTTCGAGCAGGAATTGTCGGCCGGCGCCAGCGTCATGAACATCGTCACGGCCGCGACCGCGCTCGGCTACGGCGCGTGCTGGCTGACCGGCTGGTTCGCGTTCGATCGCGACGTGCTGGATGGCCTCGGCCTCAAACCGGACGAGAAACTCGCCGGCTTCGTCCATATCGGCAAGCCGACCAGGCCGAGCGAGGACCGTCCGCGACCGGTCCTTTCCGAAATCGTGACGCGATTTTAATCGAAGGCGTGTTGACGCCTTCGACGTCTTGCGGCTTTGATCCCGGCAAGGGAGGAAGCCCGGATGAAGCGTCGTGAATTTCTGGTCGGAGCCGCGCTGCTGGCCGGCACGATGGCGCGGGCCCGCGCCGCCGACATCCCCGCTCCGTCGTCCGAGGGGCTCGACCGCATCACCGCGTACTTTGACAACGAGGTGACGAGCGGCCGGCTGCCGGGCGCCGTGGTCCTGGTCCAGCAGCACGGCAAGCCGGTCTATCTGAAGACTTTCGGCGTGCGCGACACCAGGACGGGCCTCGCGATGACGCCCGATACGATCTTCGCCATCCACTCGATGACCAAGCCGGTCACGTGCCTTGGCGCGATGATGCTGATCGACGAGGGTAAGCTCGCGCTCACCGACCCGGTGTCGAAATACGTTCCCCTCTTTGCCGATACCAAGGTGGGACTTGAGGTCACCAATCCCGACGGCAAGTTGCATCTGGATCTCGTGGCGCCGATCCGTCCCGTCAACATCGAGGATCTGCTGCGGCACACCTCCGGCATCAGCTACGACTACATCGGGGGCAAATGGGTCGAGCAGGCCTACAAGGCCGCCAATATCTTCGAAGGTCAATTCGACAACAGGGAATTCGCCCAACGCATCGCGAAGCTGCCGCTGGCGCGGCAGCCGGGGACCCTGTGGCGCTACGGTCATTCCACCGACGTGCTCGGCAGCGTCATCGAGATCATCTCGGGCCAGACGCTGTACGCATTCCTCAAGCAGCGCATCTTCGATCCGCTCGGCATGAGCAGCACCAAGTTCGCGCTGGCGACCGAGGACGAGCTCGCGCGGATGGCGCGGCCGCTGCCGAACGACAACATCCTGCTCGCCGCCGAGCGCGAGCGCCTCGACCATCCCGAATGGCAGTCCGGCGGCGGCGGGCTGCTCTCGACCATCACCGACTATCAGCGCTTCGCGCAGATGCTGCTCAATGGCGGCGAGTTCGACGGCAAACGCTATCTGAGCCCCGCCGCGTTCAAGGCCATGACGACCGATCACGTCGGGCCGGGCTCGGGCGTCGGACGCGATTACTTCTATTTTCCGGGCGACGGCTTCGGCTATGGCTATGGCCTCGCGGTGCGGACCGATCCCGGCAACGCCAGACCGCCGCCGCCGGGCTCGCTCGGCGAGTTGAAATGGGACAGTGGCAGCGGCACCTATTTCGGCGTCGATCCCAAGCTCGACATGGTCTACCTGCTGATGCAGCAGACCCAGAACGAACGCAGCCGCATCACGCCCGCCTTCAAAGCGCTGGTCTATGATTGTTATCCGTCCGAGTTACGCCGCCCGTGAAGCACGCTGGCCGAAATCGGCGAGCAGCTTTGCGATCTCGGCCGCGGGCCGCGCAGCGCTGAACAAGAAGCCCTGCACTTCGTTGCAGCCTTCGGCGCGCAACCACGCGAGCTGATCCTCGGTCTCGACGCCTTCCGCGGTCGTGGTGATGTTGAGGCTGCGGCCAAGCCCCGAGATCGCGCGAACGATCGCGACGCAATCGGGCCGCCCTGCCAGATCCTTGACGAAGGAGCGGTCGATCTTGATCTTGTCGAAGGGGAAGCTGCGGAGATAGCTGAGGCTGGAATAGCCGGTGCCGAAATCATCCATGGAGATGCTGACGCCGAGCTCGCGCAACTGATGCAGGATGGCGAGATTGGCGTCGGTCTCGGCCAGGAAGATCGACTCAGTGATCTCCAGCTCGAGCCGCTTCGGCGACAGGCCGGACTGCGCCAGTGCCGAGATCACGACCTGAACCAGATTGCGGCTTCGGAACTGCGCCGGCGACAGATTGACCGCGACCTTGACGTCGACGGGCCATTTCACCGCCTCGGAGCAAGCTACGCGCAGCACCCACTCACCAAGCTGGGTGATCAGGCCGATGTCCTCGGCGACCGGAATGAACTCCGCCGGCGAGATCATGCCCTTGTCGGGGTGATGCCAGCGCAGCAGCGACTCGAAGCCGGAGATGCGGTCGGAGGCGATCGAGACCAGCGGCTGGTAGTGCAGCTCGAACTCGCCATTGGCAAACGCGCGGCGCAGATCGAGCTCCATGTCACGGCGCTTCTGCGCCTGCAGATCCATCTCGCGCTCGAAGAAATGATGCACGCCGCCGCCGTCGGATTTCGCCCGGTACAGCGCCATATCGGCGTTGCGCATCAACTCTTCCGACGTCGTACCGTCGCCCGGCGATAGCGCGATGCCGATGCTGGCGCCGATCACCATCTCCTGACCCTCGATCTCGTAGGGCGCCTTCAGCAGGTCGATCAGCAAGCCCGCGCAGGCGCTGGCCTCGTTGGGCGTGACGTCGGCCGCCAGGATCACCGCGAACTCGTCACCGCCGAGCCGGGCCGCGAGATTGGCGCCGCGGACCGCGGTGCTCAGACGGGTGGCAACCTCCTTCAACAGGCGGTCGCCCACCGGATGGCCGAAGGAATCGTTGACGTTCTTGAACAGGTCGAGGTCGAGGTAGAGCACGCCGACCCGCTTTCCGCTGGCCTGGTCGAGCGCCTGCTTCAAGCGCTCCTGGAAATATTCGCGGTTCGGCAGATCGGTGAGCCCGTCATGGTGCGCCATGTGGGCGATCCGCGCCTCGGCCTTGCGCCGTTCGGTGATGTCGACCACCGCGACCAGATATCCGTCGCGATCGTCGAAGGCGACGCGGCGGCCGAAGGTCAGCACCTCGATCTCGCTGCCGTCGGCGCGCAGATGCCGCCAGTTGCGCGAGGAGTGATAGGCGTCGCCGACGCGTTCGAGCGCCTCGGCGTGGCTGCCCCATTCGTCCTGCGGCCAGATTTCGTGCAATTTCATGCGCAGGAAGGTGGCGCGGCTGTAGCCGTAATGCTGGACCGCGGCGTCGTTGACGCTGAGAAACTGCTTGCTCGCGGCGTCGAACACCCACATCGGCATCGGGTTGTTGTCGAACAGCAGGCGGAAAGAGGCGTCGCGCCGCTTCAACACAGTGACATCCGAGATCGTCAGCGAGACCACGTCGGCAAACGCGGTGGCGCTCAGCCGGAGATGGCGTCCGTCGCTCTCGATCTCGAGCTGCTCGCCGCGACCGCCGGAGACGGCTTTGAGCAAGAATTCCATGACTTCAACCGAGGCCAGCAGCGTGTCCCCCTCGCCGATGCGGCGCCACAGCAGGCTCGCCCCTTCGGCCTTCAGCAGCAGCGCCGCACTCTTGTTGTGGTGCACGACCTGGAGATCGAACGGCTTGCCATCCGCGTCGCGCAGCGTCGCCAGCGAGACCACCGCGTCGTCGGTCGAAGCGAAGATCGCGTCCAGGAGATTGTATTGCGCGCCGCGTTCGTTGATGTAGGCGCCGACCAGCGTCGCGCCCCAGCGCGATGCGGTCGGAAGCGCCAGCACATCAAACGTCCTGACCATGCCGTCGCGCACGCAATGGGCGCTGGCCAGGTGTGGCCGCCCGTTGGCGAGCGCGCTCGCCGCGGCTTCCAACAGCGCGGTAGCGCAATCGGGCGAGAGCGCGGCAACCGGGATGTCCCAGCGCTCTTCGCCGAGCCATTTCTGCACGTAGCGTCCGCTGCGCGACAGTTCGAGCGCGCCGTCGCCCTTGAGCAGCGCGATGTGGTCGGCGAGCCGTCCCAGGCTGCCGAGCATCACGTCCTCGTAGCGCGGCAGCCGTTCGCCCGGCTTCAACGCGGCACGCCATTTGCGCTGAAGCACCGGGATGTCGTCGAACATTTCGGCGGCCGGTTTTCCCGACACTTTCTTCACGGCACTCATGGCAGTCCCCAACGCACTTTCCGCTGCATCCAATGCAGCCGCGCTTAACGGCGTGTAAAGAGCGCACGAGCGCGGGTTCCGTTCGGCGATTATGACAGTTTAAAGTCGGGCGTTGGTTAGTGGGCGTTAGAGACTGTGACGGTTTTGCGAAGGCGTTGCGTAGGAGGCGCGTGAGACCGAAGCTTTGGCGCACCGCTGCATCAGCATCGTCATTGCGAGCGCAGCGACGCAATCCAGAATCTCTCCGCGGCGGCAGACTGGATTGCTTCGCTGCGCTCGCAATGACGGAGTCTCTGGGCGGCAGCGTCACGCTTCCATTCACATTTTCGATCGCAGACGCACCTTCGCATCCTCGCGGCGCATTCGCCCGAGCTTTGCTTCGTCGCCTCACCCTCGATTGAAAGAGGGCGCAGGGAAGACCGGGTGCCGGCTGGCACCCGCGGTCCACTGTGCGAGATTGTCGTAAGAACAATGCACAGCGGCATACAGGTGAAGCCAAAACATCCGGCCTTCCCTGCGCAGTGGTTTTACGGCTTATGTCGCGCTCTCCCCGGGGAGCGATGCACTATTGCCCCCGTCGCCTTGCGGATGGCTGATCCGTGTGCCCGGTTGGGCACCCCACATCACCGCAACGCTTGGCGCACAGACCCCGGGCGCCAGGACCACACGATTTCGCCGTACGCCGATCACACCGGTCGTGTGCGCGGCGGCTTCGCTCACGGTTGCCCGCCCTGCGAAACCCTTCGCGCCGATGTGGCCCACGTCCACCGCCGTCCGGCCCGCGTTCGTGACGATCGCGATACGCCCCTCTTCCTTGGGTCGGAGTGAGAAAATTCCTAACAAAAATCCGAATTCTAATAAAGAGAAATATTTTGTCGCCGGTCCGTTGACCCCGGATTTGGGTGTTTCGTCTGAGACGACGCAAGAGATTGTGGCCGGAGCGGTCAATCCGGCGCGGTCGGCACCGGCGTATTCTGCGCGACCGCCTTAGCCGGCGCTGCCGCCGTGGAATTGCGGCCGCCATTGGCCAGGTTGCGGCGAAGCGATGGCGGCGCCGCCTGCAGGGCAAAGATGATCGCGATCTGGGTCCGGTTCTGGAGGCGGTATTTGCGCATGATGTTGCCGATATGCGCCCGCACCGTGTTCTCCGAGATTTTGAGCTCGTACGCAATGTTCTTGTTCTGCATTCCGCGTGCGATCAGCATCATCAGGTCCCGCTCGCGTGGCGTTGGTGTGATCGGATGTTTCGAATCCGGACTCATGACTGCTCCTCCGTGGCCTCTGGTCGACGCGAACACCCCAGCATGTTCTCACTCCGTCTTGAGTGCCTCGATCGGACTGAGCTTGGATGCCTTGTGGGCGGGATAAAAACCGAAGATCAGGCCGGTCGCGATCGAGAAGGCGAGGGCAAGGCCGATCGCCTGGCCATCAATCGAGGTGATCCATCCTGCCATGCGAGCGACCGTCATCGAGAGCGTGACGCCGGCACCGACGCCGATCGCCCCGCCGAGCAGACAGAGCACGAGCGCCTCGCAGAGAAACTGAAGCCGGATGTCCCGCATCCGCCCGCCAAGCGCGCGGCGGATTCCGATTTCGCGCGTGCGCTCGGTGACCGACACGATCATGACATTCATGATGCTGATGCCGCCAACCAGCAGCGAGACCGAGGCGATGGCGACGAGCAGGAGCGCGACGGTGCGGATCGCTCCCTGCTGCGCTTCCATGGCGGCGGCCGGATCCTGGACCTTGAAGTCGTCCTCCTGGCCGGCGGGAATACGGTGCCGCTGCCGCAGCAGGTTTTCGATCTCCGTTCGCGCCCCCGCCATCTGTCCGTCCGCAGCCACCTTGGCGATGATGTAGGCGACCGAATCCCGGTTGATGTTGCTTGCGCTGCCGAGGAAGCGCAGCTTGGCGGTGGTGAGCGGCACGAAGGCAACGTCGTCCTGCGCCGGTCCCTTGCGATCGAGGACGCCGACCACTTCGAGCGGCACCTTCATGATCCTGATCTGTGCGCCGATCGGGTCCTCGCCGGGCGCGAACAGCTCATGCGCCACCGTGCTGCCGAGGATCACGACCTTGCCGGCGCCTGCCTCCTCGCTGCCGGAAAAATAGCGCCCGGTCGCAAGCTGCCAGTCGCGCACCATGAAGTGCCCGGTCGTCGTCCCGTTGATGGTCGTGTTCCAGTTCTTGCTCTCGTGAATGACCTGCGCCGTTCCTGCAATCGAACCGGCCGCGGCCTGGATCTCGGGGATCTGCTCGAGAATCGCCTGCACGTCGCTCTCGGTCATGGTCAGCTTGCTGCCATCCTTGAGACGCACGCCGCCCTGGTAGACCGCGCCGGGGTTGATCATCAGCACGTTGGCGCCGATCGAGCGAATCTGCTCCTGCAGGCGAAGCTGCGCGCCGGACCCGATCGCAAACACGGTCACGATGGAGGCAACGCCGATCACGATGCCGAGCATGGTGAGGATGCTGCGCAACGGATTGAGGCGCAAGGCGTGCAACGCGATCTGAAAGCCCTGGAGCATCGTCATGGCGCAGAACTCCGTTTCGGCAGGATCGGAGCCAGCGTTTCGTCAGCAACGAGCGCGCCGTCATGCAGGCGGATCGTGCGCCGGCACTGGGTCGCGATCCCAGGATCATGCGTGATCATCACGATGGTCTGGCCGGTCCGGTTGAGCGCGGCGAACAGGGCCAGTATCTCGGCGCCGGTACGGCTGTCGAGCGCGCCGGTCTGTTCGTCGGCGAGCACGATCAGCGGTGAGGCGATCAGAGCGCGCGCGATCGCGACGCGCTGCTGCTCACCGCCCGAGAGCTGCCGTGGGAAGTGGTGGGCCCGGTGCACCATGCCGACAGCCTCCAGGCTCTGCTCGGCGCGGGCCAGACGCTCCTTGCGGCTGATGCCGCAATAGACCAGCGGCAGCGCGACGTTCTCAATCGCATTGTGGCGCGCGAGCAGATTGTAGGACTGGAATACGAAGCCGATGCTGCGGGCGCGCAGGGACGACCGGTGGTCTTCCGAGAGATCGGCGACGTCGGCTCCCTCGAGATAGAGCGCACCCTCGCTCGGCAGGTCGAGCAGCCCGATCATGTTCATCAGCGTCGATTTTCCCGAGCCGGACGGTCCCATCACCGCGACGATCTCGCCTCGTTCGATGTCGAAGCTGACATTGCGCACCGCAGCCACCGCTACTCCGTCGGCGCGATAGGTCCTGGAGACCGACTGCAAGCTGATGAGGGGCTGGGGGGCCGTCATGATCCGAACCTGATGGCGAGAAACTCCATGCCGGCTGGCCGGATGGCCTGACCCACGGCGACCTGGCTGCCCTCGACGAGGTCTCCGCTCCTGAGCGCGACCTGTTCGGTGCCGGCCGCGCCGACAGTCACGGGAATACGCCGGAGTGAGCCGCTTGCGGTGCGCGCCCACACCCCGCTGCGCGCCGCGGCATCCGGCTGCGTGCCGGAGGGCTGGAAGCGCAACGCGGCAAGCGGCACTTTCAGCACGTCATCCTGCCGCTCGATCACGATCTTCACCAGGGCCGTCATGCCGGGCAGCAACGCGCCGTCGAGATTGGAGGTCGCCAGGACGACGGTGTAGGTCACGACGTGCTGCTGGTTCTGCGGTGCCTTGCGCACCTGCCGCACCACCGCCTCGAAGCGGCGGTCCGGGTAGGCATCCACCGTGAAATGGGCGCGCTGGTCGGGGGCGATACGCCCGATATCGGCTTCGTCGACCTGCGCGTGAATTTCCATGTCCTCCAGTCGGTGCGCGACCACGAACGTGGTGCGCGATTCCAGTCCGACCGCGAGCGTCTGACCCTCGTTGACGAACCTGCCAACGACGACGCCATCGATCGGCGAGCGGATCACGGTGCGGTCGAGATCGGCCTGGGCGGCAGCGAGAACGGCCGCCTTCTCCGGCACGGCCATGCGTGCCTGCTGCAATTCCGCCTCGATCCGGCGGATATCGGCCTGCGCGCCGTCGACTGAGTAGGCGTTCAGGGACATGAGGACTTCGGCTTCGCGCTCTTGGGCAAGCCTCGCGGTGAACTCCGTCTGGGCGTCATCCACCGCCGTTACCGCCACGACGTTTTGTGACTGTAGAGCCAGCTTGCGCTGCAAGGTCTTCTGCGCCGACGCCTTGACCGCCTGCGCGCTGTCGAGCTTGGCTACGAGGACGTCTCTGCTGCCCCTGGCGTTTTGCAGATCGATCCTGGCGCGGTCGAGCTTGGCCCGCTCGATGTCGACAAAGGAGTTCGCCACCGCCACCGCCGCCCTGGCTTCGTCGACCTTGGCCGCAAAGCTGCGCGGATCGATCAGGGCGAGCGGTTGATCCTTGGTGACGGTGTCGTTGAAATCGACATAGACCCGGGCGAGCTGCCCGGACAACTGGGAACCCACCTCGATCGTCTTGACCGGCTGCAGGGCGCCGGTGACGGTGATGGTCTGCTCGATGCTGCCGCGCTGGATCGAGGCATAGCGGAATACGGGGGCGTCCGATCCGAAGCTCCGTGCGTCCCGCCCGACGGGTTTGAGCAGCCGCTGGGTCGATTCATAGGCGCGGGCCGCCTTCTCCGCGGCGCTCCCGGCCGCGTCGCTGATCACGGCTGGCCGGGCGGCGTAGACCGCGGCGAGGCCACATGCAGTTCCGAGCAAGGCAATAACTGGCACAAATCGCATATCAAAAACCCGCCTCTTGAAATGGCGTCGTTGGCGGCAAGGACAAATATCGCGCTATGGTTGTAAACGCGCTATGGTTGTAAATCTCAGAAAACGCAGTCGATCGTCAGTGTGTCGCCGCTGTAGGGGCGACGGTCGGGCGCGCTTGATGATCCAGAAGTAAAGTCCGCGGGGTGCTGTCTTTCGTGACTTGCCGGAAATGCATACGGAGCGTATCGATATGACGCGCGCGGTATCGAACTCGACAAGCTGACTGAACGTCCCGTCTGTTCTGGCCGAAGCGGCCAGCGCTGGGCGTTCAAGTCGGCACGTGGGTGGCGACGCCATGACGCAGTCGGCGATACCGAAGTTCCGACGCCAGATCGTCGCATTCCCGGTCGTTGCGCTCCCGATTGTCGCATTGTCGATATTGCGCCTCGCCATGATGCCGCAGGTCGCGAGGGCGAATCCCCCCAATCACGAAACCCGATATGTGAACGCCTTCACTCGTCTTGAACGGGTGTTGGCCCTAAGACGTCGAAGCGGCGGATCGGAGCGACTCGCTCGATCCCCGCGAATTCATCCAAGCACCTTGATCTCGCTTGCAAGAAGAATGGATGGCTCGTTGCTTGTTCATCGAGCCCCAAGCCGGGGAGCCCGTTGCCATGAGTTCAGGTCAAGCTACAGTTTATATTATTGACGACGAAATTCAGATTCGAACTGCGATTGGAAATCTCTGCGAGGAGACCGGGCACCAGGTGAAATTGTTTGCGTCGACCGACGAGTTTCTCGGGGAGAGTATTTCCGGCGGACCTTCATGCCTCGTGCTCGACGTCCGCTTTCCCGGCACGGCGCCGACCGGCCTCGAGCTTCAGCGCCGGCTCGCCGAGACCGGCGTGCTCATCCCGATCGTCTTCATCAGCGGCCATTCCGACGTCCGCGTCTCGGTTGAGGCCATGAAGCGCGGCGCAGTCGAGTTTCTTCCAAAACCCTTTCGCGAGCAGGAGATCCTCGACGCGATCAGGCATGGCATCGAGCGCGACCGCAGGCGGCTCGAACGCGAAGATAGCGTGCGCGAAGCTCGCCAGCGCGTCGAGACGCTGACGGCGAGGGAGCGCGAGATCATGCTGTTGATGGCGGAAGGTCTCGTCGCCAAGCCGATCGCAGCGAGACTCGGGGTGAGCGAAGTGACGGCCAAGGTCCATCGCACCAGGATGATGCGAAAGCTGGAGCTTCGTTCGCCGATCGAGGTGGTGCGGTTGGTCGACAGCATGGGACGCGAAGAAGAGACGTCACGAATCGGCACGGGACAACCTTACAGCTAGTGCCGCTGGCACCAAGCCGCCGTGCAACGTCTAGTCCGTAGCGATTAGCATGAACTGCAGTCTGTCGCACGCAGCACGATCGGTTCAAAGTCTGTCCTGCGATGTCGGCCTCCTCCAAGACGGCATCCGAACCCAGTCAGAGAACTTAGCCAGAAAGGATATTCCATGCGCAAATTGTTTTTTGCTTCCGTTGCCGTGCTCGCCCTGTCCTCCGCCGCGCAGGCCGCCAACACTTCGACCACCGTGCAAGTGGGCGCCGTGAACGGTTCCAGCGTCTCGCAGCAGGGCCTCACCAACGACACCTCGTCGACCAGCCAGCTCGGCATCATCAACAGTGCGACCACGATGCAGGGCACCAGCGCGGTCTCGCTCAACAACGGCAGCACGGTGAACCAGATCGGCGTGCAGAACTCGGCGACGACCGGCCAGGTGGCGTTGGGCAACAACGGCAGCGCGATCACCCAGAACTCGTTCGGGCCTGCCGCGCTCCAGAACAACGCCGCCGCCGTCGGACAGCTCAGCGTGTTCGGCATCAACGGCAGCACCGTCTCGCAGACGGCGCACTAAGCCAGCCCCGTTTGGCCGGACGCGTCAACTGCGGCGCGTCCGTGCCATCCTTGAAAGCACCGCCTCGGGCGGGACGACTCGGTAAGAGCTTGTCCGCCGACTTTCGCGGAGGAAATGTCATGCATCAAAAATATCTCGTTGCCACGATCGTCGCGTTCAGCCTGCTGACCGCCGTCGATGCCCAGGCCGGCAACTCGGCCAGCGTGCTGCAATTCGGCACCACCAACAACTCCTTCATCTCGCAGAGTGGCGGCACCAACAACAGCGCCACCACGATGCAATTCGGCGCCACCAATACTGCGACCACGTTGCAGATGGGTTCGCTCCTGACCGTCAACACCTCGGTAATCGGGCAGGGCGGCACCACCGCGACGGCGTCCAACACCGCGTTACTCGGCCAGGCCGGTGGCTCCAATTCGAGCCTGATCGGCCAGATCGGCGCGAACAACGCGGCGGCCGTCGGACAGCTCGGAATTCTGAACGGCTCGACGATTTTGCAGCAGACTCCTTGATCGCAAATCTTTTTCGATAGCGAGGCATGTCATGAGGCATTTTTCAGGCGCCGCCTGTGGCGCATTTCTCACCTTGTGTTGCGTGGGCGCCGGCTCGGCCGGTGCCCAGACCGCCGACATCAAGACCATCGTGTCGCTCGGCGGCCCGCCGGTCGTGCTGAACCAGAACAGCCAGCTCAACATGGCCGGCGTGTTCATGATCGGCGGCAGCACCAGCGCGACCGTCACTCAGAACGGGACGAACAACGCGACCGGAATCCTGCAATTCGGCGGGACGACGTCGGCATCGGTCGGGCAGGCGGGCGTGAATAATATCGCGTTCGTCGGCCAGGCCGGCCAGTCCACCAGCAGTTTCCTGTCCCAGTTCGGTGCGTTCAACTCGGCGACTGTTGTCCAGAATAGCCATTGAGCCGGCGCGGCCTCGTCGTCAGAAATGGAATGGGGGCAAGCGATGAAATGCGCTAGGCTACTCCTGGCATTGGCGGCATTGTTCGCCGTCAGCGTCGCGTCCGAGGCATCCGCCGGATCCGTCCAGCGCGGCGTGACAAACCGGAACGTAAGCATCGAAACGATCGTGCAATTCGGCAACGATGTCCAGCCGGTCACGATCGAAGAGAACAGCCGCATCAATATTGCGCGTGTCATCCAGATCGGTGGTACGGGAACAGTCGATGCGACGATCATCCAGAACGGCACGCGCAATTATGTCGATGTGATCCAGGTGGGTGGCACCACCAATGTGGCGATCGGTCAGTCGGGCGTGAGCAATATTGCCGACATCACTCAGGTCGGCAATTCCACCAACGCCCTCCTGCTCCAGATCGGAGATATGAACACGGGAACGGTGCGACAATTCGGGCGCTTCAACTGGCTGTCGATATTTCAGTTCAGCCGGTGATCGCGAAGGTGAGGTGCAACATGAGGTTCATCGTACTTGCAGCAGGAATGAGCATCATGACGGCGATGACAGCCGGGCCGGCCGGAGCTGGCGAGTCGGGTGACGGCCATACCACAATTGTTCAGGACGAGAATGGCACGTCCGTCATTACCCAGAGCGGCGATCCGGCGCAGGCCGAGGTCAAGATCGAGAAGGAGCCTGGGCGCACGACGGTCTATCGCCGCAGCGGCGGCAACACCGCCATCGTGTCGCAGGGCACCGGAAATCCGCAGGATATGCTGGACTGGCTGCGCAAGCAGCAGGGCCGCTGACGCACGAAGGCCCATCGTCCGTGATGGACGATGGGCCACGTCGTGAGCGAGCGCTACCAGCTGCGATAGACGCCGGTCACGGTGCCGTTGTTGTTGCCCTCCGGGCCGACATCGCCCTGCGTCGAGCTCGGCGCCGGATGGTTGGTGCCGTTGAGCGCACCGTAAGGTCCGGCGACATCCGGATAGTACGCGCGTGGCTGAACCGGTTGGTAAGCGGGAGCGGTGCGGTCCCATCCCGCGCGCGGTCCGTTCCAATCATAGCCCTGGGCCGAGGCGGCCGCCGTGCCCGCGACGAGTGAAGCCGTGATCAGGCAGAGGAGTTTCGATTTGTTCTGCATTGGAGATGCTCCTTGCTGGTGTCGGGAGCCAACGACCGCAGTGCGGGAGCGTTCCGGGCGTTGTCGGCCGAAGCGATCAACTCCGATCAACTGGTTATGAAGTCCGTTTTCCCGGAACACCTGCCACATCAGTCGGGATTCCCGGGCGTCTTGCCGCAGTCTGTTCCCTGTTAATCCCGTGCCTTAACCAATAATTAATTATACGTTTGCGGGTGGGCGACAGCCCGGCCTAGCGTGTCGCGGGGAGCCGCTATCCGCGAAGCCAAACGAGTTGGTGCGTATCATGATGTCCAGATCATTTGGGGCGTTGCTCGCCTCGCTCAGCGCAGCCGCGCTGCTCCTTGCCCCCAGCGACAGTTTTGCCAGGCCCGGTGGCGCCGTCGCACATGCCGCCACGCCTTCCGGTCCGGCGGTGCGTCCGCCGATTGCGCCGGGCGCCAGGTTCCGTGGCCGCAACACGCCCTGGGTCTACTGGCCGGGCGGCGGCGGGTTCTACTATGACAATGCAGGCTACGGTCAGCCTTTCGCCGAGACCGCCCAGCCCGTCTCCAGCGACGTTCGCTACACCTATACGTACGACGTTCCCTGGGATTGGACGCATCGCTTCCCGCCGAACGTGGTGCCGTCCGACCGGCCTTACGTGCCGAGCTGTCCGACGGAGCAGGTGACTGTGCCCGGCCGCGGCGGCGGCGAGCACACCGTCAACATCATGCGCTGCTACTGAGCTAGCCCAGCTCAAAACTGGTCACGCCGAAGACGCGGTCGATCCGCAGCCGCGCGATCGGTCCTGTGTACATCCGCGCCGTCTCGAACACCGGCTTCAGCCCGAGCTTTTCCGCGAGCGCAATCGCCTCGCGATTGACGGCGGGGACGTCGAGGAAGATCTCGCCGCCGTTTGTGCTCGCCAGCAGGGCCTGCACGATTGCGTCCGCCGCCGCGCGATCGTCGGCGACGAGCGGGCCGATCTTACGGCCGGCCCGGCACGGTCGGATCACGCCCCATGCGGCGAGCTTGCCGTCGCGCAGCAGCGCGCGACCGACATGTCCTGATGTGCCGATCCAGGCACGCAGGAAGGCGCCGCGCGGAGCCGGGAACACCGTGGCATCGTCGGCTTCAACGAACGTAAACGGGATCGTGTCGAGCGCAACGACATCGGCGGGCGGCCTCGGTGGCGCGGCGACGAAGCCGCCATAGCGGACATTGGCGTAGGCAAGCTGGAAGCCGGACTTTCTGTAATTGTCCTGCTGCGCCACCACGCCGTCGAGGCCGATCACGCGAGCGCCCGCATGCGCGATCGCCGCGTTCCAGATGCGCAGGCCGTGGCCTCTGTCGCGAAAACCCGATCGCACGATGTAGAATCCGAGAAATGCAAAGCGATCGTCGTAGTTGACGCAGGAGACGGTCGCGACCGGCTCGCCGTCGATCTCGCCGACGAAGAAGCCCCTCGCGTCCGGGATCGCGAAACAGGCGGCATCGGAGAGGCCCGGATTCCAGCCTTCCGCCGCGGCCCAGTCGACCGCGATGGCGATCTCCTCGGGCCGCAAATTGCGGATCTGCAAATCGCTCATCTTTCAGGTCGCTTTCGACGGTGGACCTTCCGGCTGGTCCGGCGGTAGAAGGCCTCATGATAGGCCGAGCCCGCGGCTCGCCTCCACGATATCATAGAGGATGATCGGTCATGGCAGCAGAGATGGCAGCAGAGAAGGTCGCACTCGTGACCGCCGGCGGCAGCGGCATGGGGGCAGGGGCCGCGCGCCGGCTCGCAGCCGACGGCTTTCGCATCGCCATCCTGTCTTCTTCCGGCAAGGGCGAGGCGCTGGCAACCGAGCTCGGCGGGCTGGGGGTCACCGGCTCCAACAAGTCGAACGACGATCTGAAGCGGCTGGTCGATGGCGCGATGGCCAAATGGGGACGCATCGACGTGCTCGTCAACAGCGCGGGCCATGGGCCCCGGGCGGCGATCACGGAGATTACCGACGAGCAATGGCACACCGGCCTCGACACCTATCTGCTCAACGTGATCCGTCCGACCCGGCTGGTGATGCCGATCATGCAGACGCAGAAGGCCGGCGCCATCATCAACATCTCGACCGCCTGGGCATTCGAGCCGAGTGCGATGTTTCCGACCTCGGCGGTGTTCCGCGCCGGCCTCGCCGCCTTCACGAAGATCTTCACCGACACCCATGGCGCCGACAACATTCGCATGAACAACGTGCTGCCGGGCTGGATCGACAGCCTGCCGCAGGTAGATGCGCGCCGCGACAGCGTGCCGATGCGGCGCTACGGCAAGGTCGAGGAGATCGCCGCGACGATCTCGTTCCTGGCATCCGACGGCGCGGCCTACATCACCGGACAGAATATCCGCGTCGACGGCGGACTGACGCGTTCGGTCTGAGACGCGGGGATTCGAATCGCGTTTAGCGCCCTTGTCGCGATGCGACACGGCCGTGCGTCCTGCGCCGCGGATGAGGGATAACTCGTGGCCCCTCGGTCACACCCGTCGCGCGTTCGCGCGCCGCACGGCCCGCACTACGTCACAGTCGCTATGAACTTCGCCGCAGCCCAAGACGGCAAGCAGTCCACGCCCTATGCCCGATCTGCGCCGGACAACTTCCGCCCGCGCGCATTCGAAACGCGAGATCAATCGCGTGAGGCAAGGAGACTGGAATGAAGAAGTTTTTGCTGGCGGCTGCCGGGGTTGTCTTGGGCTCCGCATCCTTGCAGGCTGCCGACCTCGCGGCGCACTATACCAAAGCGCCGATGATGGCGACGGCCTATAACTGGACCGGCTTTTACGTCGGCGGCAATGTCGGCGGACAATGGGGCAGCGCCGATCCGGCCACCTCGACTGCGTTCGATCCCGCCGCCTATTTCGCGAGCTCCAGTGTTTCCGCGATTGCGGCAGTCGGCGCCCAGCGCGTCAACAGCTCCAGCGTCACGGGCGGTTTTACCGCCGGCTACAACTGGCAACTCAATAACGCCGTGCTCGGCCTCGAAGGCGACATCAACTATTTCGGCTTCAAGGGCAGCGCGACGGGTTCGGCGCTCTATCCCTGCTGCGCCCCGACCGGCTTCACCGTGTCCTCGCAGGTCTCGGCCGACTGGCTCGCCACGATCCGCGGCCGCATCGGCTTCCTCGCGGCTCCGACCTGGCTGCTTTATGCCACCGGCGGCGCGGCCATCGCCGAGGTGAAGGGCAATTTCAACTTCACCGACACGTTCGCCGCGGCGGCGGAGTCGACCGCATTCCGCGACACACGCCTCGGCTGGACCGCGGGCGTCGGCACCGAATACGCCGTCGGCGGCGGTTGGTCGCTCAAGGCGGAATATCTCTACGTCGATCTTGGACGCAGCACCGTGACCAGCACCAATCTGCTTGGCGGCGCATTTCCGACCAACCTCTTCACCCACTCGGTCGATCTCAAGTCGAACATCGTGCGCGTCGGCGTGAACTACAAATTCGGCGGACCGGTCGTCGCCAGATACTGAGCATCCCGTTCCATCCCTGGCTGGAAAGCCCCGGCCTGGGGCCGGGGCTTTCCAGTTTTCGCGGGCCGGGGGTTCAGTGCGAAGCCACGAGGCGCGCCAACGCCGGCAGGATCCTGTAGCGCGCGATCTCGTGGGGATATTCGCCCCGATTGGCGAGCAGCACGATCCCGATCCGCTGCGCCGGCACGAGGCCGATATAGCCGGAGGCGTTGTTGAGCCCACCCGGCTTATCGACGACGGTGGCGCCTGGAAGACGCACCGTCTCCCAGGCCATTCCCTGTCCGAACTTCTCGTCGACGCGGAAGATCTCGTGCTGTGTCATCCGCAATGCCTCGCGCAAGTGAGGATCGATCGACCGCCCGTCGACGCAGGCCGCAACGAATGTCGCGAGATCCCGCGGCGAGGAAAACATCTGGCCCGTGCCGGGAAAATCAAAATAACTCTGCTGGTTGCCGATGGGGCCGATCGCCATGCCCTGATCCGAGTAGCCCTGGACCGCGCGCTGCATCCAGGCCGCGTCCATGACGGCACGGCCGTCTTCGCCGCGTTCGGGCACGGAGGTCGCATTCATGCCGATCGGCTTGAGGATACGTTGTTCGAGCAGGGTCGCGATCGGAGCGCCGTAACAGCACTCGAGCACGAGCTGAAGCAGTACATAGCCGGCGTGGCTGTAGACGCGCTGCTTGCCCGGCACCTCGCCGGCTTGCGGTCGCCAGCTGTTGAACATGTCGATGAGCTGCGCGCGGGAAAACGTGTCGCTCGGCCAGGGCGGATGGTCGGTCGGCAGCAGCATGCCTGAGGTGTGCGTCACGAGCTCGCCAACGGTGACGCGGCGGACATAGTCGCCGGTGAGCTCCGGGAGATATTTCGCCAGACGATCGTCGAGCCGCAGCTCGCCGCGGAGGGTGCCGAGCGCGACCAGCGTCGCCTCGAACGGCTTACGCAGGGAACCGAGGTTGAACAGCGTATCCGGCGTGACCGGCCTTTGCGTGGCGTCGTCGGCAAAGCCGTAGTTGAAGAACTCGACATGGCTGCCGGCATAAAGCGCGGCGGCGAGACCGCCCGGCTGGTCCGGTGTTGCGGTCGGCGCCAGCTCGTTCGCGACGATGTCGCGCATCTGCGCGATCATGTCGGAATCCGCGGCGGCGCCGCGCGGCCAGGCAAGCGCGAGCGGAACGAGCGCAGCCCGGGCCAGGGCCCGTCGGGTGAGATACGATGAGGTGACAACAGACGGCACGGCTCTGGCGCAGGATTCGATGCGCCCCCGGTCTCTTGTAGCGGGAAGGACCGTGCCTCCCTATTCACGATTGCGCGTGGTGGGTTCCGCGCGAATGGTTCGTAGCCTGGATGGAGCGAAGCGCAATCCGGGTTATCGCCTCACGGAGAGATTCCTGGATTACGCTTCGCTCCACCCAGGTTACCCGTCGGCAAAATTTAACTTAGCTAATTGGCTAACAATTATTGACGCCGGATGGCGGCAGCCCTATAGTTAGCTCCATGGCTAACCAATTATCCCGACTCGATCAGGTTTTCGCGGCCCTTGCCGATCCCACCCGGCGGGCGATCGTGATGCGGCTCTGCGCCGGCGAGGCGTCGGTCGGCGAGCTTGCCGATCCCTTCGAGATGGCGCTGCCGAGCTTCATGAAACACATCCACGTGCTGGAGACGAGCGGGCTCGTCCTGTCGGAGAAATCCGGCCGCGTGCGCACCTGCCGCCTCAGTCCTGACGCACTCCTCACTGCGGAAGACTGGTTCCAGCACCAGCGTGCGATCTGGGAGGCGCGGCTCGATCGCTTCGAAGCCTATGTGATGAAGCTGAAGAAAGAGCGGACGGCTGCCAAGCGGCCGTCCAAGACAAGTAACAAGACGATCAAACGGAAAGGTTCCTGATGATGACGAATTCTGCCAATCCCGCCCTGTCGCAATGGTCGCTCGACCGCGAGATCGTGATGTCGCGCGTGATCGACGCGCCGCGCGATCTGGTGTTCGAGGCCTGGTCTGACCCCAAGCATTTGCCGCAATGGTTCGGGCCGAAGGATTTCAAGCTCGAGACCTTCGAGATCGACGTGCGGGTTGGCGGCGTCTGGCGCTTCAACATGATCGGCCCGGACGGCACGGTCTACCCGAACCGCATGCGCTTCCGCCGCATCGAACGGCCGTCGCTGATGGAGATGGACCATGGCGCCGACCAGGACGACGATCCCGGCCTGTTCCGTTTCACCATCACTTTCGCCGAACAGAGCAATGGCAAGACGGTTCTGATGATGCGGCAGCTGGCGTCGAGCACGGTGCAGCGCGACGGTATGATCAGCTTCGGTGCCGTCGAATACGGCTACCAGACGCTCGACAAGCTCGCGGCCTATGTGGGCGGAATGAAGAGGTAGCGCCAACGCTCGTCCGGAGGCTCGACGAGGGCCTCCGGAATATCGCCGCAACGACGAATATGACAGCGCGCAGGTCAATTATGACAGCGCGATAACGAAGTTTTTGTCGCTTGGAACGACGGATTTATGACAGAATTGCTACCTTGGATGTCAAATTTGACTACAGCGGAGCGATTCATGTTGCAGTGGCAGGCGCGGACAAATCCCCTCGCATGGTGGTGGGGGTCCCTGACGCTGGTCAGTGCTGCCAACATTCTCGTCTGGTTCATGCTGTACCGCGAATTCTACCCGACGCCCGCCGGCAGCCTCAGTGGCGGCTCCGACATCGGGCTGATGTTCCTGCTCTGCGCCGGCTATGTCTTCGGCTGTGCGTTCCGCTCGTTCCTGCCGCGCGCCGACGTGCAGCGGATCTGTCTGTTCGACACCTGGCTCTCCAGCGTCTTCGTCGGCCGCACGGTCGCGACCGTGGCCGAACTGTGCTTCGCCGCGCAATGGGCGGTCATCCTGCATCAACTCGGGACCATGACGGGCGCCGAGACGGTCGTGAACATCGCGTGGGTGATCGTGCCCATCATCATCATCGCGGAGTGCTTCTCCTGGTATGCGGTGGTGACGACCAACTTTCTCTTCAACGCGATCGAGAACTCGCTGTGGGCGGTGACATTCTTCCTCGCGGGCATCGCGCTGTGCCGACTGATGCCGGAATTCCAGGGACCGGTGCGGTGGGCGCTGATTGCCGGCATCATCGGCATCGCCTGCTTCCTGGCCTTCCTCGTCACCGTCGACGTGCCGATGTATCTCAGCCGCTGGCGGGCAGGGCACGAAGAGGGCAACAGGTTGCTCGGCTTCCTCGAAGGCCTGCATGACGTCTCGACGCGCTGGGTCGTGACCCACGACATCGCGCACTGGAAGGGCGAGCTGACCTGGATGTTCCTGTATTTCACCGCCGCCGTGTGGTCGAGCCTCGCGCTCTGTGCGCTCTACGCGATGGAAGGCTATCTCACGCGCTATCTGGCCTGAGCGATCAGGCCTCGCCGAGATCGACCTCCGTCAAGATGCCCTGACGCAGCGCCAGCCGGACTAGCTCGATGTCGGATCCGACGCCGAGCTTGTCCTTGATCAGGGAATGCAGGTTCGCCACCGTCTTCGGGCTGACATGGAGCGTCTCGGCGATCTCCTCTGTCGTGTTCTCGGCGAGCAGCAGCCGCAGCACCTCGAACTCGCGCGGCGTGAGGACGTCGGCGGCAGAGCTTTCCCCGGCGAGCCGGCTCAGCGCGAGCTCATGATCGATGTCGGGACTAATCGCGATCTTGCCGGCGAGCACGTCCATCACGGCGCGCACCAGCGTCTCCGGGGGACTGGTCTTGGTGACATAGCCCCTGGCACCGGCGCGGATCGCCTGCACGGCAAAGCCGGCATTTTCATGCATGGTGAAGACGAGGATTCTCGCGCTCTTGTCCCACTGCCTGATGCGCCTGACCGCCTCGATGCCGCCGATGCCGGGCATGCTCAGATCCATGATGACGAGGTCGGGCGCCTCCGATTTGTAGAGACGATAGGCCTCCGCGCCGTCGGCGGCTTCGGCGATGACGCGAAGTCCCGGCTGCTTCTGGAGCACGGAACGATAGCCTTCGCGGACGACGGAATGGTCGTCGACCAGCAGAATGGTGGCATCGGCCGCGCTCATGCGGCATGCTCCAGCGGCGGCCGATCGGCGGCTGCGAGCGGAATGACCACGCGCAGTGCGGAGCCGCCGTTCGGCGCGGCCTCGAAGCTCAATTGGCCGCGCAAGGCTGCGACGCGCTCGCGCATGCCGAGCAGGCCCATTCCGGATTTCGCGACGGGATCGCTCGCGCGTCCGTCATCGTCGATCGCCAGCGCGATCTCGCTGGCCCCCATCGTCAATTCCAGGCTGACCCGCGTGGCGACGGCATGCTTGGCGGCATTGGTGAGCGCCTCCTGCACGATCCGGTAGAGGCTGGCGCTGATCGTGGCCGGCAGGGTCTCGAATGCGCCGTCGAACCGGATCGAGAAGCGCGTCTCGCCGCGGCTGCGTCCGTTCCAGCCCGCGACGAGGCCTTCGAGGCTGGCGACGAGCCCGAGTTCCTCGACATCGGGCGGCCGCAGCCGGAACAGCGTGCCGCGCAACGTCTCCATCATGCCGGTTGCGGTCCGCGCGATGCCGTCGCATTCGCCAAGCAGGGAAGGGCAGTCCTGCGCGGCGGTCTGCCGAGCGGAGGAGGCGAGCGCGCGGATGGCCGCGAGCGACTGGCCGAACTCGTCATGCAGCTCGCGCGCGAGATGGCGGCGCTCTTCGTCCTGGAGCGCGATCAGCTTCCGCGTCAGCTCGCTGCGTTCGGCAAGCGCGGTCTCGAGGCTTTCGGCGAGATGGTTGAAGCCGTCGCGGATCGCGGAGAGTTCGGCAAGGTCGAACGGCGGCAACCGCGTGGTGAGGTCGTTGGCGGCAATCCGCTCGAGGCCGGTGCGGATCATGCGGGTGGGGCGCAGCGCGCGTGCCAATGCGGCGTAGACCAGCGCGCAGAGCAGCGGCAGCGCGATTGCCAGCGCCAGCATCAGGCGGCCGGCCTCGTGCCAGGCCTCCGCGGTCTGCACGGCCGGCTCGACCGAGACGACGGCGTCGCCGAGCTTCGCTCCGCGCACGATCACAGGCCGTGCGGCTTCGCGGCCGGGGTCGAACAGGCTGCGATAGAAGGCCGTGAAAGCTTGCGGCGGCGGGTTCGCCGGGGCGGGCGCGCCGCTGCAGAAACGCTGGAGGATGTCGCCGCTCGTGCCGCGGAACGCCAGGCACAGGCCGGGCGTCATCACATAAGCCGAAACGGGGTCGAGGTTGGGAAAGTCCGAGCGGGGGCTCGCCACCCACTGGATCTTGCCCTGCTGCAGCTCCAGCGTCTTGGCCACGATCGCGGCGATATCGTCGAGGCGCGCATGCGCCGCGCGGTCGGCCGTAATCAGGAAATAAGCGGAGATGGCGGCGAAGCAGGCGGCCGATATCGCGGCCACGCGCAACGTCAGACGGACTTTGAGATCGAACCTCGAGCGGTTCCACATCGGCGGGCACCTGGTGCGAACGGGTTAGTCGCGTCCGCATTAAACGGCAGAACGCATCCGGCGCAAAGCCGCCAGGCGTGAGTGCGGTGCACCGTCGTGAAATTTTCCCGGCGATCGCCGGGACCGGCGCCGCTGCATGGCTTGATTGCGCCGTCCAGATTGGCGCGCCGCACCGTCACACGAGGCACATTTATGCACCTGCGCCGGTTGATCCTCTCAGTCTGTCTCCTTCTCCTGATTCCGGCGTTTCATGCGCCGGCCGGCGCCGAAACCGCCATCGGCATCGCCATGGACGACTTCAGCTATACCGATACGTCGGCTGAACCCGCCAACCAGACCGCCGCCCACGAGCGACGGCTGGCAGCTTTCATGGCCGCGCTCCGGCAAGACATTGGCGGAGACCGGCGCTACCGGCTCGTGCCCTCGGCCCAGGACGGCGCGGCCTTCAAGGTGATCGGCGGCATCCAGAAGACGAGCACGCTGGTGCAATGGGCCAAGGTCGCCGTGATCGACGTCGGCGCCAAAAAGGTCGTGATGGACAAGCTCTACACCTTCCGCGGCGACAATGATGAATCATGGGAGCGCGCCGAGATCTTCGTGTCGCGCGAGATCATGGCCGCGCTTGGCACGCCCGCGCCGATCGCACTGGCCGTGTTCGATTTCGAACTGGAGGATACGACCGCCGCTTCGGCGGGCGCGTCAGCCACGTCAGATGCGTCATATCTGGCCGAGGTCACCGGCAGCGTGCGCGAGGCGCTGGGTCAATCCGGCCGTTACCGCATCGTCGATATCGGCGGCGAGGCGGTGAAGGCGCGCGCGTTGCGCGACTGCAACGGCTGCGAGGCGGCGATTGCGCAGAAGCTTGGCGCCGACCAGGCGCTGATCGGCGTGGTGCGGCGGGTCAGCCGCACCGAGTACACGCTCGGCTTCCGGGTGCGCGACGCCAGGACCGGCACGGTGCTGGCACGCGGCGACAGCGGCCTGCGCCTGGGCGCGGACTATTCGTGGAAACGGGGTGCCGTGCGGTTGGTCAGCGATCGCATGATCGAGAACCAGCCGCAGCAATAGGCCTCAGAACGTCAGCTGCACCTTCATCGACTGCGAGCGGTCGCTGGCGAGCTCGAACGCCGCGACCGCGTTCTCGAATGGCATGGTTGCCGTAATCAGCGGCTTGACGTCGATCAGACCTTCGCCCATCAGCCGCACCGCCAGCTCGAATTCGGGATCGAAGCGGAAGGTGCCGCGGAGCTGCAATTCCTTGGCGACGATGGAGTTGATCGGCAGCGTCATCTCGCCGCCGAGCCCGAGCTGCACGAGCGTGGCGCCGGGCCTGAGCACATCGAGCGCGGTCCGGAGCGCGGCCTGATTGCCGGAGGCTTCGAACAGCGTGTCGAACACGCCCTTGCCGGCGCGCCAGGGATCGAGCGCGGCGGCATCGGCCGCGACGTTGATGGCGTGAGTGGCGCCGAGCTTCCTGGCGACCGCAAGCGGCGCGTCCGCGACATCGGTGACCACGATCTCGGCCGCGCCGCCGAAGCGCGACACCAAAATCATCAGCGCACCGATCGGGCCGCAGCCGGTGATCAGCACGCGCTTGCCGAGCAGGGGCCCGGCCTGCTTGCCGGCATGCAGGCACACCGCGAGTGGCTCGGCGACCGCGGCTTCCGCCAGCGACAGCTTGTCGGCGATCGGAACGGCCTGCGCCGCATCGACCGTGATGAATTCGCGAAACCCGCCCTGCACATGGGGAAAGCGCATCGCGCTGCCGAGGAAGCGCATGTCGAGGCACTGGTTGCGCATGCCTTCCTGGCAATGCAGGCACTGGCCGCACGGCTTGCTCGGATTGACCGCGACGCGGGTGCCCGGCTTCACGTTCGTGACGCCGTCACCGACGGCTGCGACGACGCCCGCGATCTCGTGCCCGAGCGCCATCGGCTGCTGGATGCGCACGACGCCGAAGCCGCCGTGATGATAGTAGTGCAGATCGGACCCGCAGATGCCGCCGTTCGCGATCTTGACGCGGACTTCACCCGGACCGGGCGCTGCATCCGGATAGAGATCGATCCGCAGATCTTTCGGTGCGTGGATCACGACGGCGCGCATGGTTGGCTCCCTTCAGCGTTTCGCGGCTCACATCGCAGCGATCATGCCGCCATCGACATAGATGATCTGGCCGTTGACATAGGTCGAGGCATCCGACGCCAGGAAGATTGCAGCGCCCACCAGCTCGTCCGGTCGGCCCCAGCGCTTGGAGGGAACGCGGCCCATCAGCCAGTTGTTGAAATCGGTGTTGTTGACCAGGGCCTCGTTCATGTCGGTCAGCATATAGCCGGGGCCGATCGCGTTAGCCTGGATGCCGTGCTGGGCCCATTCCACCGCCATCGAGCGGGTCAGGTTCTTGATGCCGCCCTTCGCCGCCGTGTAGGGCGCAATCGTCGGACGCGCGAGCTCGCTGCCGAGCGAGCCGATATTGATGATCTTGCCGTGCTTGCGCGGGATCATGCGCTTGGCCGCCTCGCGGCCGATCACGAAGGCGCTGGTGAGGTTGGTCTCGATCACCTTGCGCCACTCGTCGGTGGTGAACTCCACCAGCGGCTTGCGGTGCTGGATGCCGGCATTGTTGACGAGGATGTCGACCGCGATGCCCTTGTTGTCGAAGTCGTTGAAGGCGGCCACGATCGCGGGCTCGTCGGTGACATTGAACGCGGCGCCTTCCGCGAGGTAGCCGGCGGCGCGAAACTCGGCGACGGCCTGCTCGACGCGCTTGGGATCGACGCCGTTGACGATGATCCTGGCGCCGGCCTTGGCCATGCCCTCGGCGATGGCGCGGCCGAGGCCGCGGGAGGAGCCGGTCACGAGCGCGGTGCGGCCGGAAAGGTCGAAGAGGGCGGTGCTCATCTCAAGAATCCTCAGACGTCGGAACGGCGCACGGTCAGATCGGAGCGGTCGAATACGGCGGGCAGAAGGTCGACGCCGAGGCCGGGGCCTTCCATCGGATAGACGAAACCGTCCTTGATCGTGGGCATGGTGGTCACGAGCTCATTGTACCAGCCCTTGTAGAAGGCGCGCACCGATTCCTGGATCAATGTGTTGGGCTGGCTGAACGACATGTGGATGGCGGCGATGAAGCCGATCGGGCCGATGCAGTCGTGCGGTGCGAAGGGCCGGTGATAGGTCTCGGCCATCGCCGCGATCTTGCGGCCTTCGGTGAGACCGCCGGTCCAGCACAGATCAGCCATCACCACATGCATGGCGTCGCGGTCGAGCATATCCTTGTAGGGGAAGCGCGAGCCCAGCGTCTCGCTGGCGCAGACCCAGACGTCGGTGCAGCGGGCATATTCGGCCAGCGCCTGCGGCGAGTTCATCCGGATGGGGTCTTCGTACCAGGTCGGCTTGTAGGGCTCGAGCGCGCGCGCGATCTGTTTTGCGGTCGGCAGGTTCCAGAGCGAATGAAGCTCGACCATGATCTCCATCTTGTCGCCGACCGCTTTTCGGATCTTCTCGAACGGCTCGATCGCCTGCTTCATCTGCGCGGCGGAGATGTAGAGACCCTTGTTCTCCTGCGCCGCCGGATCGAACGGCCAGATCTTCATCGCCGAGATGCCGCTTTCCAGAAGATTTTCGGCAAGTGCATCGGCATGGTTCATGAAGCCGTCGAGGTCTTCGTAGGGGCCCTTGGAGCCACCGAGATTCCAATTCGCGACCGGGCTGATATTGGTGGAGCGGACATATTGGGTGCCGGCGCAGGTGTTGTAGATGCGCTGCTTGTCGCGGCAGAGGCCGCCGAGCATCTGGTGCACCGGCTGATTGCAGACCTTGCCGAACAGGTCCCATAGCGCGATGTCGATTGCCGAAGCCGCGCGATATTCGACTCCGGTGGACGACTGCGCCATCGGCAGGTTCAGCATGTCGCGATGGATCGCCTCGATGTGCAGCGGATTGCGGCCGAGCAGGCGGCCGGCAAAGGTGTCGTGGATCTGGGCCTCGACCGCGCCGGCGCCGTAGAAGGTTTCGCCGAGGCCGATCATGCCCGTGTCGGTGTGGACGCGCACCCAGATGACGTTGGAGAATTCTTCGGTGCGCAGCGTCTCGATCGACGTGATCTTCACGGCAATACTCCTCCCATCGCAGGCGCGCAGCGCCGTCTTGTTGTCATTCTGCACCGCAGCATGGTGCGGGCACGGGCGGAGTCTTACGCCCGCTTGTAATATATCACAACATGTTTTAGGGATATCACCAACAAGGCGCCGCCCTGCAACGACGGCGCGGGCTGAGGGGAGAGACGAGATGGCAACGCGCAAGCGCGCGCTCGAGGTGGTGAGGAACGACGACGGCGAGGGCAAGCCCTCCCGGCGCAACCGTCTCAACTTCTTCGAGCTGGCCTATCAGAGGATCGAAGAGCTGCTCGTCCATTGCGAGCTCAAGCCCGGCCAGTTCATGACGATGCTGGAATTGCAGCACATCACCGGCTTCGGCCGTACGCCGGTTCATCACGCCGTCAATCGTCTCTCCGCCGATACGTTGATCATCATCCGTCCGCGCCACGGTCTGCGCATTGCGCCGATCGATCTGGCACGCGAGCGCATGCTGCTGGCCTTGCGCCGCGACATGGAGCGCTTCGTGATCCGGCTCGCGGCCGATCGCGCCAGCCTCTCGCACCGCAATCAGGCGCTGCACATCGAGCGTCTTTTGCGCGAGCGCCGCGCCAGTCTGACCCTCGACGAGTTCAATCATATCGACCGCCGCATCGACGCGCTGGTGCTGGAGGCGGCAGGCGAGCCCTTTCTGGTGCACACGCTGCGGCCGCTGCACACGCTGTACCGACGCATCGGCTACATCCACCACCGGTTCATGCCGGGACAGGCCGAACTGTCGGGCACGATCGATCATCACCTCGCCATTCTCGCTGCCGTCGCCAGCCGCCGCGTCGAGGACGCAGTGAAGGCGAGCGATGCACTGATCGACTACATGGGCGAGATGTTCACCGGCATGGAGGTCGGGATCGACCCGCGCCTGCTCGATTGCAGCATCGAGCCGCTGCTTGGCACATGATCCGGAAAAGTGTGCAGCGGTTTTCCGAAGAGATCGTGCTCAAACAATTAGGCCAAAGCGCGGTGACGATCCTGATCTCATCGCGCTTTAGAAAGTTTTGAAGAGAGGACCAAAGATGTCGACGATGGCGATGCCACAACCGACCGCGAGCGAAGCCGCGGTCCGCTACCTCATCACGAACTACAGCCCCAAGGGCAACAAGGTCGGCTGGCTGATGATGGCCTCGATCCTGGTCGAGGCCTGGGATCTCTATTCGATCGCCTTCGTGCTGATCTTCATCAAGGAGCAGTACAATCCCGATCCGCTGATGCTGGGCCTGGCCGCGGCCGGTACGCAAGGCGGCGCCATGATCGGTGCGCTGCTCGGCGGCTGGCTCTCCGACAAGATCGGCCGCCGCGTCATGTTCCTGGTGACGATGGTGATGTTCATCGTGCTGGCGCTGGCGCAGGCCTTCGTGCCCAGCGTCGGCTGGCTCGTCGTGATCCGCTTCCTGCTCGGCGTTCCGCTCGGCTCGGATATTTCGACCGGCTACACCTACATCATGGAATCCATGGCCAAGGGCGAGCGCGAGGTCATGGGCAACCGCTGGCAGTTCATGTTCGCGGTCGGTGAAGTCCTCACCATCGGCGTCATCGTGATCTTCCTGCTGATCGACATGCAGCACGAGATGCTGTGGCGCGTGACGCTCGGCCTCGGGGCGCTGCCGGCGCTGATCATCCTGGTGATGCGCCACGACGTGCCTGAGACGGCGGTGTGGCTGGTGCAGAAGGGACGCTACCGCGAGGCCAAGCAGGTCGCGGGCGAGATGTTCAACGACGATCTCGCCATGCTGCCGGACCATGACGTGGAGGTGCCCAAGGTCTCGACCCGCGCGTTCCTCGCCGACCTTAAGAAGGATCCGATCCGCTGGCGCGCCACGATCTACGGCTGGATCGCCTGCTTCGCGCAGGCCAGCGAGTTCTCGACCTTCGCGTTCTACCTGCCGGTGCTCTTTGTGATGGTCGGCGTGTCGAGCGTGCTCGGCATCAATCTGGTGACGATGGCGCTGTTCTCCTTCGCCGCCGTGTCGGGCTGGGTCGGTCCGCTGCTGACGCCGAAGATCGGCCATCGCGGCATCTCGATCGCGGGCTTCTCGATCGTGCTGGCCTCGCTGCTGGTTGCCGCCTTCGCGCTCTACACCGACAACAAGATCCTGCTGCCGTTCGCGGCTGCCGCCATGCTGTGGGGCCATTATTGGGACGCGTCGAACTGCATGACGATCCCGACCATGGTCGCCAAGCCGAAATACCGCGGCACCGCCAGCGGCTTCGCCTACATGTTCGTGAAGTTGCCGTCGTTCCTCGCGATCTTCCTGTTCCCGACGGTGTTCGCTGCAATCGGGCAGGCGAATGCCACGCTGATGGTCGCGATCTTCCCGCTGATCGGATTGCTCGCCGCGATCTTCATCCTGCCGGAAGTCTACGGCTACGAGAACGATTGATCTCGCAAGCTACCTGATCGCGGCCGCCAAGGCCGCGATCAGGGCCGGTGGCGTCACCAGCAGTCCGAGCTTGAGGAACGGCCAGGCGCCGACCTCGATCTTCTCCCGCCGCAGCGCCACCAGCCACAGGATGGTGGCGAGCGAACCGGTCACCGACAGATTGGGCCCGAGATCGACGCCGATCAGGATGGCGCTGACGACCGGCGCGGGTAAATGATGGCTGGCGGCGACCGAGCCGGCAACGAGGCCAACGGGAAGATTGTTGGCGATGTTGTCGGCGACTGCGGTGGCGATGCCGACGCTCCAGGCCGCCTTCGTCACGGATTGCCCGACAGCTTCATGCAGCAGCGCGCTGAGCTGCCCGATCACGCCGGTCTTGATCAGCGCTTCCACCATCACGAACAGCCCGCCGACCAGGGGCAGCACGCTCCAGGAGACGCCGCGCAGCACGGGTAGCGGCGATTGCCGGTTGAGCAGCAGCACGATTGCGGCCGTCACCACGCCGCAGACGAAGGTCGGCAGGCCCAATTGCTTGTCCAGCGCGGAGGCCGTGACCAGCACGATTCCGATCGCCGCGATGCCGATGGCCGTCAGCTTGCCGCCGCGGCCGAGTTTTGGATGCGGCACGCTGCGCGCGATCGTCTCTTCCTTCAGGGCGCGGTGCTGGGTCAGGCGCAGCACGACGTAGGTCAGCAGGATCGAGGCCGCCGAGGGCAGGGCGAACAGGCGCAGCCATTCGGTGAGCGCAGGCATGTGGGCCCCGAACACGACGAGATTGGCCGGGTTGGAGATCGGCAGCACGAAGCTTGCTGCGTTGGCGATGAAGGCGCAGACGAAGAGATAAGGCAGCGGCTTGGCGCCGGCTGCGCGCGTCGCGGCATAGACGGCGGGCGTCAGCACGATCGCGGTGGCGTCGTTCGAGAGCAGGACGGTGACGAGCGTGCCGACGATGTAGATCAGCAGGAACAGCCGCTGCGGCGAGCCGCCGGCATATTCCACGGCGAGCGCTGCGAGATAGTCGAACAGGCCCTCGAGCCGCGCCAGTTCGGCGATCAGCATCATGCCGATCAGGAAGAGATAGACATCGACGCCTTTCTCGATGCCGGTGAGCGCATCCTGCCACGGCAGCAGGCCGAGCAGCACCAGCGCGCCGGCGCCGATGACGGCCCAGATCGCCTCCGGCAGGCGAAAGGGCCGGATGATGACGCCCGCGGTCGCGGCGACGATGATGCTCCAGGCCAGGATGGCGTCAGACGGCACGGTCAGTCCTCGAAGTGGGAAGGCTTCATTCGGGAGCGATAGCGGAAGCCGATGCCGATGTCTTCCCCCGCGGGCGCGGACGGCTATCTGCGATTTGCCGCGTCTCGGCCCGAGCTTCAGTCCACAATGTTGCTCAAAAGCCTGTGGGGTTAGGGCGCCGCGATAGCGCCGTCGTTGCGAGCGGAGCGAAGCAATCCAGACTGTCTCCGCGGAGCGAGTTCCGGATTGCTTCGTCGCAAGAGCTCCTCGCAATGGCGGAATCTGTGGAGGCGTCTCGCGATGTTCACTCTCACCGCGCCATCGACAGCTTTGCCGTGATCGCCTTGCGCAAGATGCGCGACAGCGCTTCGACCGAATACGGCTTCTGGATCAGCTCGAAACCGCGATCGGCGTTCTCGGCGAGAACGTTGCTGTAACCAGAGGTGAGCACGACGGGCAGGCCCGGATAGCGTTCGCGGATGATGCCGGCGAGCTCGACGCCGTTCATGCCGGGCATGATGACGTCGGAGAAGACGAGATCGACGGCGAACTCGTTCTCGCCGAGGATGGCGAGCGCCGCATTGGCGTTGGCGGCGCGGCGGACGACATAACCGAGGTCTTCCAGCAGCTCCGTGGAGAACCGGCCGACCTCGTCGTCGTCTTCCACTACGAGCACGCGATAGCCGCGCCCGGTGGACGCGGCCTCATAGGTCAGCGCCGCGGCTTCCTGATCCGTCGCGGGGCTTTGCGCCCGCGGCAGATAGATGGTGAAGGTCGCGCCTTCACCATGCTTGCTCGTCACGGCGATGTCGCCCTCGGACTGCTTTGCGAAGCCGAAGGCCTGGCTCAGGCCGAGGCCGGTGCCCTTGCCGACCTCCTTGGTGGTGAAGAACGGTTCGAAGATGGCTTCCATGTTTTCAGGCGCGATGCCGCTTCCGGTGTCGGCGACCGAGATCGCGACATAGTCGCCGCCGCGCGCCGGTTGCGCGCGCAGGTTAGGGATGCCCTGAACCTTCCGGACCGCGATGGTGAGGCGGCCTTCGCCGTCCATGGCGTCGCGCGCGTTGATCGCGAGGTTGATCAGCGCGGTCTCGAATTGCGCGATATCGGCGACCGTGAAGCAGTCGCCATCGTGAACCTCCACCGCGATTTCGATGCGAGCACCGACCAGCGGCCGGACCAGTTGCGCGACGCCTTCAACCTGGCTGGCGACGTTGAAGATCTGCGGTTTGAGCGGCTGCCGGCGCGCAAACGCCAGCAGCTGGGCGGTCAGCTTGGAGGCACGCTCGACGGTGTCGGAGATGGCATCGACATAGCGGCGGCGGCGCTCCTCCGGCAGCTCGCGGCGGCGCAGGAAATCGGTGGCCGAGCGGATGATGGTGAGCAGATTGTTGAAGTCATGCGCGACGCCGCCGGTGAGCTGGCCGATCGCCTCCATCTTCTGCGATTGCCGCAACGCTTCCTCACCGCGGCGGCGCTCGGTGATGTCGACAGCCTCGGGCACCGCGCCGGTGATGTTGCCGTGGCGGTCGAGCACCGGGCGCATGCCGAACTCGAAATCGCGCTCGCCGATGGGAAGGCGCAGGCGCATCTCCAGCCGCACGGCTTCGCCCTTGAGCACGGTGTCGAAGGCCTCGCGCACCAGTGCGCTCATGCCCTCCGTCGTGCTGAACCAGGGCGTCTGCCACAACGGCTTTCCGATCACGTCCGCAGGGCTCGCTTTGATGGCGTCGAGCACGGTCGTGTTGGCGTAAAGCAGCTCGCCCCTGAGATTGACGAGGCCCTGATATTGGTTGCTGGTTTCCAGGATCGCGCGCAGCCGCGCCTCGTTGGATTCGAGCTCGGCGGTGCGCTCGACGATGCGTTCTTCCAGCGTCTCATTGAGCTGCCGGAGCTCGATCTCGGCTTGCTTGGCCACCGTGATGTCGTGGGCAACGCCGATGAAGCCGATATGCCTGCCGGTCGGGTCCCAGCGCGGCTGCGATTCCGAACGCAGCCAGCGCCACTCGCCGGCGGAATTCTTGTAGCGGGCTTCCAGCACGAACGGTTTGAGCGATGCTTCACCCTGGACGGATTGCTGCAGCACATGCGGCAGGTCGTCCGGATGCAGCACCTTGCGCCAGTCGAAAGAGATGGCCTGGTCGTAGGGCAGGCCGACGAAATCGACATAGGCCTGGTTGGCGAAGGACCGTGTGCGGTCGAGCTTGGTGACCCAGATCGGCACCGGCGCGCTGTCGGCGATCAGCCGGAAGCGCTCCTCGCTCTCGCGCAGGGTCTCGCGCACCAGCATCTGGTCGGTGACGTCGATATGGGCGCCCACGAGGCGGAGGGCACGGCCGTCACGATCGCGCTCGATCTTGGCGACGACTCGGATCCAGCGGGTCTCGCCGTCGCTGGGACGGATGATGCGGTATTCGGCGGTGTAGTCCTCGCTCGTGCCGGACAGCGCATCGATGAAGTGCTTTACCGCAGCGTCGCGGTCATCGGGATGAACGCGATTGATCCAATCCTCGTGCGACTCGCCGGCAGCTTCCGGCGGCAGGCCGTGGAGCATCAGATATTCCGGCGAACGGCGGTTCTTGAAGCCTTCGCGGAAGTCGACTTCGAGACCGCCGACCTTGCCGATGCGCTGGATGCGCGCAAGCTCGGCTTCGCGTTCCTGGAGCGCGCGATAGGCGTTGTCACGCTCGCGCGCGACATCTTCCAGGTGCTGGCGCAGCCTTTCGGCGGCGATGGTCTCGGGCAAAGGATCGTTCAAGGCGTTGGCCGTTGTGATGCGGGAGCGCACGTGGCCGACCGATATTCACACAGACGACGCGTGATGGCCATTGCTCAAAAGGAATATGGAAAGAAAGGCGTCGCCGAATGCAGTATGGTGGGCATCAACGAACGCCAAGTCTGGCTATTTGTTCCGAACCTTGGAACGATGAGCCCTCCGCGCGCGTATCCGCGAGGCGCCACAACTTTCATTCCCAAAAGCTCCCTTTCCGAAGAGGCTAAATCTTGAAGCTTTTTGTCTGCCAGGCCTGCGGCAACGTCCTCTATTTCGAGAACCGCGCCTGCGAACGCTGCGGCCATCGGGTCGCCTTCCTGCCGGAGAAGGAGACGATGTCGGCGATCGAGCCCGACGGAGAGGCCTGGAAGACGCTGGCGACCAAGGGCGAAAGTCGCATGCTGTGCAGCAATGCCGAGCACGATTCGTGCAACTGGCTGACGGATGCAGGTGATACCACCGGCTATTGCCGCGCCTGCCGCCATAACGGCGTCGTGCCGGACCTGTCGGATCAGGCGCAACTCGCCGGCTGGCGTGAGCTGGAGATGGCGAAGCACCGGCTGTTCTATTCCCTGATCCGCTGGAAGCTGCCGCTCCAGACCCGGCAGGACAATCCCGAACATGGCCTGATCTTCAATTTCCTCGCCGACGATGCGCAGAGCGGGCAGAAGGTCCTGACCGGCCACGACAACGGCCTGATCACGATCGCGCTGACCGAGGCCGACGACATCGAGCGCGAGCGGCGCAGGCTGGAGATGGGCGAGCCCTACCGGACGCTGCTCGGGCATTTCCGCCACGAGGTCGGGCACTATTTCTGGGACGTGCTGGTGCGCAACGGCGGCGAGCTGGACGAATGCCGCGCCGTGTTCGGCGACGATTCCGCCGATTACGGCCAGGCGTTGCAGCGCCACTATGCCGAAGGCGCCCCGCCGGACTGGCAGCAGAACTACGTCTCGGCCTACGCGACCACGCATCCGTGGGAAGATTTCGCCGAGACCTGGGCGCACTATCTTCACATCGTCGACACCCTGGAGATGGCTAGCGAGTTCGGCATGGAGGTGCGGCCCAAGGTGGATCGCGACGGGGAGTTGACGACGCGCATCCGCTTCAACCCTTACGAAGCGAGGGACGTCGAGGCGATCGTCAACGCATGGCTGCCCTTCACCTTCGCCATGAACAGCGTCAACCGCGCCATGGGCATGCGCGACCTCTATCCGTTCATCCTCTCGCCGGTCGTCGTCGACAAGCTCGGCTTCATTCACGGCCTGGTCCGGAACGTGGGCAAGGCCGGGAAGCCGTAGGCCGTCCGGGAGCTTGCAAAGCCCGTTTCGGTCTTGCTTCGGTCTTGCGCTGGTACGCCAGAGGGGCCGGATTTTGACCGTTGCCTCCGGCCTATTTTGATGTACCACGGGAGCCACACGGCCCATCCCATAGGCTCCAACGGCCAGGGAAGGGTCCCGCCCAAGGTCGAGACTCAAGAAAAGCATGTTCAAACGCATTCTGATCGCCAATCGCGGCGAAATCGCCTGCCGGGTCATCAAGACCGCTCGCCGCATGGGAGTTCAAACGGTCGCCGTCTATTCCGAGGCCGACCGCGACGCTCTGCATGTCGAGATGGCCGACGAGGCCGTGCTGATCGGCCCGCCGGCTGCGGCCGAGAGTTATCTGGTGATCGAGAAGATCGTGGAGGCCTGCCGCAAGACCGGCGCCGAGGCCGTGCATCCCGGTTACGGCTTCCTGTCCGAGCGCGAGGCGTTTCCGCGCGCGCTGGAGGCGGCCGGCATCGTCTTCATCGGCCCCAACCCGGGCGCGATCGCGGCGATGGGCGACAAGATCGAATCCAAGAGGGCTGCCGCGAAGGCAAAAGTCTCGACCGTGCCCGGCTATCTCGGCGTCATCGAGGACGCCACGCACGCGGTCAAGATCGCCGACGAGATCGGCTATCCCGTGATGATCAAGGCCTCCGCCGGCGGCGGCGGCAAGGGCATGCGCATCGCGCATTCGACCTCCGAGGTCGCCGAGGGCTTCAACCTCGCCAAGGCCGAGGCCAAGGCCTCGTTCGGCGACGACCGGGTGTTCATTGAAAAGTTCATTGTCGATCCCCGCCATATCGAGATCCAGCTGCTCGGCGACAAGCACGGCAACGTGATCTATCTCGGCGAGCGCGAATGCTCGATCCAGCGCCGCAACCAGAAGGTCATCGAGGAAGCGCCGTCGCCGCTGCTCGACGAAGCCACCCGCCGCAAGATGGGCGAGCAGGCGGTCGCACTCGCTAAGGCGGTGAATTACGACTCCGCCGGCACCGTCGAATTCGTCGCGGGGCAGGACAAGAGCTTCTACTTCCTCGAGATGAACACGCGCCTCCAGGTCGAGCATCCCGTTACCGAGCTCGTCACCGGCGTCGACCTCGTCGAGCAGATGCTCCGCGTCGCCGCCGGCGAGAAGCTCGCGATCACGCAGAAGGACGTCACGCTGACGGGCTGGGCAGTGGAGTCGCGTCTCTACGCCGAGGACCCGTTCCGCAACTTCCTGCCCTCGATCGGTCGTCTGGTGAAATACCGTCCGCCGGCGGAAGCGAGCCAGGACGGCATCACCGTGCGCAACGACACCGGCGTGCAGGAGGGCGGCGAGATCTCGATCCATTACGATCCGATGATCGCAAAGCTCGTCACTCACGCGCCGTCGCGCGCGGCCGCGATCGAGGCGCAGGCCACCGCGCTGGACTCGTTCTACGTGGACGGTATCCGTCACAACATCCCGTTCCTGTCGGCGCTGATGCATCATCCGCGCTGGCGCGAAGGCCGGCTCTCCACCGGCTTCATCGCCGAGGAATTCCCCAAGGGCTTTGCCGTGCGCGTGCCGGAAGGCGAGGTCGCACGGCGGCTTGCCGCGGTCGGCGCCGCCATCGATCACGTGCTCGGCGAGCGCAAGCGGCAGATCTCGGGTCAGATGGGCGGCCGCATCGTGCAGCGCGAGCGTCGCCGTGCGGTCTGGCTCGACCGCCAGGAGATCCTGCTGGAGATCGCGCGCGAGGGCGAGGCGGTCGCGGTGCGTTTCCTCGATGCCGACGGCAGGGCCGGCAATGCGCATCTGTTGCAGTCGCCGTGGAAGCCAGGCGATCCGGTCTGGCAGGGCACCATCGACGGCCACGTCGTCGCGGTGCAGGTGCGCCCGATCGCGAACGGCATCCGCCTCGCGCATCAGGGCGTCGAGGTGCCGGTCTATGTCTGGACCGAAGCGGAAGCAGCCTCGGCGCGACTGATGCCGGTGACCACGGCTGCCGACACCGGCAAGAAGCTGCTTTGTCCGATGCCCGGCCTCGTGGTCTCGATCGCGGTGACCGAAGGGCAGGAGGTCAAGGCCGGCGAGACGCTCGCGGTGGTCGAAGCCATGAAGATGCAGAACGTGCTGCGCGCCGAGCAGGATGGTACCGTGAAGAAGATCCACGCCACCGCCGGCGCGACGCTCGCGGTGGACGCGCTGATTTTGGAGTTTGCGTAGGGTTTGGGGGGACTCTTGCGAGGGGTCCACTGACTTCGTCATTTCGAGCCCCCCCCAACCAAACACCCAGCCCCCCCGGGAAAAATAATGGATTGTTAGCTGCGCGGGCCATTAAGGGGTTTT
>NZ_JBVVPN010000016.1:8831-75486 GCF_055811035.1 Bradyrhizobium sp. MI1.10 | reverse complement strand
GGGGTCCACTGACTTCGTCATTGCGAGCGCAGCGAAGCAATCCAGACTGCCTCCGCGGAAAGATTCTGGATTGCTTCGCTGCGCTCGCAATGACGGTGTATGTTGCGGCTGCGTCGCAACAGTTGAGAGGGCACCATGGCCTTTCGTTCCCGCCGCGAAAAACTGCGCTCGATCCTGTCGGGCGGGACTTGCGTCCATCCCGGCTCGGTCTACGACGCCATCTCGATCCGCATCGCCGAGGATCTCGGTTTCCCGCTCGGCATGTTCGGCGGCTCGGTGGCTTCGCTCGCGGTGCTCGGCGACCCCGACATCACGCTGATCACGCTCACCGAGCTTGCCGAGCAGATGCGGCGGATGTCGCGTGCGGCGGCACTTCCGGTGCTGGTCGATGCCGATCACGGCTATGGCAACGCGCTCAACGTGCGCCGCACGGTGCAGGAGCTGGAAGCGGCGGGTGCCGCCGGCCTCACCATCGAGGACACGCTGCTGCCGGCTGGCTTCGGCGAAGCGAAGACGCAGCTGATCTCGCTGGAGGAGGGCGTCGGCAAGATGAAGGCGGCACTCGACGGCCGCGGCGATCCCTCGCTCGTCATCATGGGTCGCACCGGTGCGGCCTCGATCACCTCGATCGAGGATGCGATCCGCCGCGCCAGAGCTTATGAGGCTACCGGCGTCGATGCGCTGTTCTTCACCGGCATCAAGTCGCGCACCGAGCTCGAGGCGGTCGCATCCGCCACGCGCCTGCCGATCGTGCTCGGCGGCGCGCCGGAGGAGTTGAACGTGCTCGAATACCTTGCTGGCCAGCGCGTGCGCATCGCGCTTCAGGGCCACGCGCCGATCGCGGCCGCAACGCAGGCCGTCTACGAGACGCAGAAGGCGCTGCGCGACGGCACTGCGCCGAAGAATCTCAAAGGCCTTCCGTCGTCGGACTTGACCAGCCGCGTCACGCGCGAGGCCGAGGTCAAGGCGCGCAGCGCCGATGTCCTCGGACTGAAACAATGAGCCGGGCGATCCTCCAGGTCATGATCCGCGGCCGCGTGCAGGGCGTCGGCTATCGGGCCTGGCTCGAATATCAGGCGACGACGTGCGGCCTCGAAGGCTGGGTCCGTAACCGCCGTGACGGCAGCGTCGAAGCGCTGTTCGCGGGACCGCCAAAGCACGTCGCCGACATGGTGGCGCTGTGCCGCCACGGCCCGCCGTCCTCGCGCGTCGACAATGTCACCAGCGAGACGGCCGACGTCGATGAGCTGAACTTGCGCCGGGCAGGGGAGGCGTTTTCGGTGTTGCCGACGGTGTAGCTGAAGAATTACCGCGGCAGCTTGGCGATCGCTTCGCTCAATTCGTGGATCTCGTAGGGCTTGCGCAGGATCGGGAAATCGCCGCGCACGCCGGCGGCGACTTCGCTGTAGCCGGTGGCGAGCAGGATCGGCAGGCCGGGGCGGATCTGGCGGAGGTGATGGGCGAGGCTGAGTCCGTCCATCTTGCCGGGCATGACGATATCCGAGAACACGAAGTCGACGCCGTTCTTCTCTATCTCGCTCAAAGCGGCTTCGGCGTCCGCGACCCGGCGCACCTGATAGCCGAGCTGCTCCAGAAGACCGATGCTGACGGCGGCGACGTCCGGATTGTCCTCGACTAGCAGCACCGTGCCGCTGCCTTGGAACGCCGGTTCTCCCGCCGCCTCGCGCGACGGTTCGTCTTCTCCGCGCGGCAGGAGAATGGTGAAGGTCGTGCCCTTGCCGAGCGCGCTCGCGACCCGCACCGTGCCGCCGGCCTGATGGGCGAAGCCGTGCACCTGCGAGAGACCGAGGCCGGTGCCCTTTCCGATCGGCTTGGTTGTGAAGAACGGCTCGAAGATCTTGTCGAGAACGTCGGAGGGAATGCCGAGGCCGGTATCGCTGACGTCGATCGCGATGAATTGGCCCACGAGGGGGTCCTCGTCGAGCACGAGATTGCGCGCTGCGATCGTCACCGTGCCTCCGTCGGGCATCGCGTCGCGGGCATTGATGACGAGGTTGAGCAGCGCGGTCTCGAGCTCGGAAACGTCGGTCCTGATCGGCCAGACGTCGCCGCGGACGTCGAAGGCCAGGCGCACGGAGCTGCCGACGCCGGCATCGAGCACCTCGCGGATCGCCGCGATGCGGTCGGCGAAGTCGATCGCCTGCGGATTGACGCTCTGCCGCCGTGCGAAGGTGAGGAGCTGGTTGGTCAGCGCCGCGCCGCGCCTGGTGGCGGTCTCGATCGCCGAGATCGCGCGCTGCAGCTTGGCTTCGTCGTTGGCCCCTCGCTTCAGCATGTGCAGGCTGCCGCTGATGATCATCAGGAGGTTGTTGAAGTCGTGGGCGACCCCGCCGGTGAGCTGGCCGAGCGCATCGAATTTCTGGGATTCGGCGAGCTGCTTCTGCATCGCCTCGAGCTTGAGCTGGGTGTTGCGGCGCTCGGTGATGTCGCGCGTGATCTTGGCGAAGCCGACCAGCTCGCCGGCCTCGTAGATCGGATCGATCACGACGCTCGCCCAGAAGAAGGTGCCATCCTTGCGGACGCGCCAGCCTTCCTCCTCATAGCGGCCCTTTTCCCGCGCGATGCCGAGTGCACGGGCGGGCTTGCCGTTGGCGCGGTCGGTCTCGGTGTAGAAACGGGAAAAGTGCTGGCCGAGGATCTCCCCAGGCGAATAGCCCTTGATGCGCTCGCCACCGATGTTCCAGCTGGTGATTCTCCCGGTGGGATCCAGCATGTAGAGCGCGTAGTCCGCAACTCCTTCAACTAACAGGCGGAAACTGCGTTCGCTTTCGAACAAGTCCCTCTGCTGACTAGACTTCTCGACCATTCCCGGACCCTGCCTCAACGGGGGCAAACGCAGCACGTGGCGGATTGTTCCCGGAGGTTGAAACATTTTTAGGCAACATTGCGAGCCCGTATGCAGGACGCAAACCAGCAGACGCTCGCAGCGTTAGAGGCGATCTTGTAAACGGGGTCAGACCGCCGCCACGCTCCGAAACGTCGCCGCCACCGCGCGCAATGCCGCGAGCTTGGCGAGATCGCTGACCTTCGAATGGAGCATCACCTTCGAGCTGCCGAGTTTTGGCAGCTTGTTGGCGAGGCCGACATCGACCAATCCGGGAGGGGCGATCCGCCGCGCCAGCGGTGCGATTGCAAGTCCGGCAAGTGCGGCCGCGACCACTGCCGTGACGCCGCCGCCGACAAAACGCTCGCGCCAGGCGAGGCCGGCCTTGTCGAGCGCGCGTACGGCGATGGCGCGGACCCCGCAGGGCGGAGCGAGCGTCGCGAGCGGCAAAGGCTGCCCCTTGGGCACGGTGAAGCGTCTCGATGCGAACCAGCCGAATTCGTCCTCGGCCAGCTTCTCTCCGCCGCGTCGGCTGCCTTCCTGGCGCACGATCACCGCATCCAGTTGGCCAGCATCATAGGCCTCCTGCATCTCGCGCGAGAAGCCGATGGTGACGGCGAGCGTGAGGTTCGACGACATCGCATGCAGGCGTTCAAGCAGCGGTACCAGCTCCGGCCCCGCAGCATGGTCGGAGATGCCGAGCGAGAGCGACTGCGCGACTGAGGCCTCGCCCGATAGCGCGCGATCATGCGCCGCGATCAGCGCGCGGGCGCGATCGAGGAACGTCGCGCCGTCTGCCGTGAGCCGGACCGCGCGTGGCGAGCGCTCGACGAGACGTTTTCCCAGCAGTGTCTCCAGCCGCTGCAGCTTGAGGCTGACGGCCGCCTGAGTCGTGCCAAGCGCTTCGGCGGTCCGCGTAAAACTCTGGAGGTCGCCGACCAGCAGGAAGGCCTGGACGGTGGCGATATCGAGCGTTGCTGTCATTATGATATCTTATCACTGGTATCAACAGAGATAAGATACCAAAATGTCGATGGCGGGTCTAGCTTCTCCCCAACGCCGCGCAACACCTGCGCGACATCCGAGGAGAACGACCATGCCGCTGATCACCGTGTCCTACACCACCTCCCGCCAGTCGCCCTCCCTGAAGGCCGACATCGCGAGCGCCGTGTCCGAGCTCACCGCCAAAATCCTGCACAAGGATCCTGAGGTCACCGCCATCATCGTGAAGTCGGTGGAGGCGGGCGACTGGTTCGCCGGCGGCAAGTCGCTCGCGGAGCAAAAGCTCGCGAGCTACTGGATCGACATCCACGTCAGCGAAGGCACCAACACCAAGGACGAGAAGGCCGCCTATCTCGCCGCGATGTTCCAGCACATGGCCGGGATCCTGGGCCCGCTGCATCACGAGACCTATCTGCATGTCGACGAGGTCAAGGGCGACGCCTATGGCTTTGGCGGCCTGACCCAGGAGCGGCGCTACATCGCCGGCAAGCTCGAGGTCTCGCCGGAGAAGGCATGAGGAGCGAGGCCGCGGGTGAACAACCGCACCCGCGGCCTCAACCGGCTGCCAGGGATCGTCAGCTCGCTATGCGAAACTGAACTTCGTCCTTGTTCAGGAAACAGGTCTTGTCGAACAGCTTCACGTCGAGCGGGTTCGGCAGCCTGACATCGTCCAGGTCAGGGCAGGGCTTGAGCGAGGGATCATAGGAACGGTCGATCTGCGAGATGAAGACAACGATCAATCCCTTGTCGCGCGCGAATGCTTTCAACGCGCGCACCTGAACGGTGAGGTCGGGATTTTCCCGCCGCTGGTCGAGCAGTTGCAGATAGTCGATCACCACGACCGTGCCGCGCGGTGCTGCGGCCATCTGCTTGACGACGTAGTCGGCACTGATGACGTCGGAGCAATCGACCTCGAAGAGTTTTTCGAATTGCGCTGGGTCCGCGCCGATCACCCGAAAACGATCCAGAACGTCTTTCTCGGTGTATTCGAGCGAGAAGAACGCGGCGCGGTGGCCCGACCGCATCGCCTCCACGGCAAGCGCGAGGCTCATCAGGGTCTTGCCCTGGCCAGGGCGCGCGCCGACCAGCACCAGGTCACCCGGTTGGAATTGCAGGAAAAGCCGGTTGGCGGGCGTCGCTGCGGCCGCTTTCGCCGCCAGGATGCTCCAGGCGGAAAACCCTTCCGTCACGGCGATGCGGTCGAGCGCATCGTGCAGCGGAATGCCTTCCCCGCGGGACAGGCGCTTCGCTCTTCGCTTCAGATGATAGATGGGTGCAGACAGTCTCATCGCTAAAACCTCCCATTGCGAGCTGAAACGCAACCCCTCCTTATGCCTGGCGCTCGAACAGTCGGTCCGATGATCAATTCGCCCGGTATGAAATGTACTTTCCCGGCGGAGGGGGGAGGCGTGGGCGACACCGGAATCGAGCGTAGCTGATTCCGGGTTTGCGGAGAATGAGAGAGACCAGAAGTTAGGCCGCCGCTTCCGGCACAAGCGCCCGGGTCGGCCCGAACAGCTCCTCGAAGGCCTGCCGGAGCGCGACGTCGACATCGGCCATCGTCACGAGCTGGCCGAGATCGACCAGCGAGGTGACGCCGTAGCGGGGATCGGCGACGCCGCAGGGCACGATGCCGGCGAAATGCGACAGCTCCGGCTCGACATTGATGGCGATGCCATGAAACGAGACCCAGCGCTTCAGCCGGACGCCGATGGCCGCGATCTTGTCCTCGTGCTCGGGTCCCTTGTCGGGCCGCTTCACCCAGACACCGACCCGGTCCTCGCGCCGCTCGCCAAGGATGTTGAAGGCGGCGAGTGTCCGCAGAATCAGCTCCTCCAGGCTCGCGACATAGGCCCGGACGTCCGGGCGCCGGCGCTTCAGGTCGAGCATGACATAGGCCACGCGCTGGCCGGGCCCGTGATAGGTGAGCTGACCGCCGCGCCCGGTGGCAAAGGTCGGGAATCGGGCATCGAGCAGGTCGGTGGCCTTGCCCGAGGTGCCGGAGGTGTAGAGCGGGGGGTGCTCCAGCAGCCAGACCAGTTCCGGGGCTTCACCGGCCGCGATCGCCGTGACGCGCGCCTCCATGTCAGCCACGGCCTCCGGATAGGGCACGGGCGCGTCCGAAATCCGCCACTCCACGGGCTCGCCGGAGGAGGCGGAAAACGACGTCAAATCGAGCTCTTGACGCTGGTTTTGGAGGGGGTTTCGAGGTGAATTAACCATTGGCTAACCATAACCAGGTGATGATCGCAGGCGCAAATTCCAAGTCCCTAGTCCTAGTCCCAAGTTGCGGTGGTCCTGAAGTGCCTACTCTCGACAAAGTCACCGTGGATCTCATGGTCGTCCTCGGGACGACCACCATGCCGATCCATCAGGTATTACGTCTTTCCCGCGGCGCCATCATCGAGCTGGACGCAACCGAGGCCGACGAGGTCAAGGTTTTGGCCAATAATCTGCCGGTCGCCTCCGGCGTCGTGCTGGTCGACCGCAACCGCATCGCGGTCGAGGTCAAGCAGATGCTGCCACGTATCCCGGGCACGCGGTAGCGGCCTGGGCACGCAGTAGCGGCCCGAGCAGGCGGAAAAGGCCGATCCCGGCGCAAGGAGCCGGAACTTTCCTGCCAAGCTTGTGGAATTCAGGGCCTTTGGAGGCTTGTACCCCTCTGGCGGATTTGTTAGATCGGCGCCGTTGATCCGGTTGGCCTTCAAGCCTCAAGCCGGCATCCCCAAAAGCGCTCGTGGCGGAATTGGTAGACGCGCTGCCTTGAGGTGGCAGTGAGTAAAATCGTGGGGGTTCGAGTCCCTCCGAGCGCACCAAGCAAACAGACACGCGAGGGATCTTTTCGCGATCTTCAGTGCCCGCCAGGTTCGCACTACGAACCCTGGCATGGGGCCTCCAGAAGTCTCCGATTTTTGATCTCCCGGCCGAGGGTTCGCTCCGTCGGCGCGGTCCTCGTTCGCGACCCGTCATCACTGCGGCAAGGTCAGCAGGAGCCACGTGCCCGCGGCCACACAGGCGATGCCGGCAGCGCGTGCAATCCAGCGTCCGACCGGCGTGACTTTCTCCAAAAGTACAAGCAACGATAAAAGCGCGATCCAGAGTACGTTCATCACGCCGCCCACGAACAACAGCGCCATCAAAACCCAGCAGCAGACGACACAATAACCTCCATGCCGAAAGCCCAGCAGCACGCATCCTCGCAGCTCGCTGCGAAAGCCGCCGTGGCGCATCAGGAATAGAAACGGCGACTGGCATTGGGCGAGACAGACGTCTTTGAGCCGCGTCCATTGATAGATGCCCGCCGCGATCAGCACGATGGCGCCAAGCACGTTGCTCGCGATCGCCATCCGGGAATTCAGCAGGGCGGCCCGCTCGATCGCCCATTGGAGCAAGGTGGCTGCCAGCGAAAAGCCGCACCAGGCGAAAAGATAACCGGCGGCAAACCAGCCGGTCGCGGCGAATGGCTTGCCTTGCGCTTTGCCCTGTCGGCCTACGCGGGCGTACATCAGGATCATGGGCGCGGCCGAGGGAGCCATCATTCCGATCATCATCACCGCCCACATCAGGAACACATAGGCGAACTCGATCGTTCGCCACGGCGCGTTGGCCGGCAGCATGATTCCGGTCCCGGCCGGGATCATCCGGAACTCGGTCATGTCCATGCCGCCCATGTCCATGTCGTTGGCGAGCCAGAGCACATAGCTCCATGCCAGCGCGACAATGACGCCGATCGCGCCGCCGACGATCCAGCGATCGCGCCGCAGCACGGCTTCCATGGGGCTGTCCGTCATTTGCGATCGATGTTGTGCGATCGATGTCGCCGGCCGCCGATGCAGGCCGGTATCGGGAGTTGCATCACACCTGGTTCGACCAGCGGATCGGCGCATAGAGGCCGTTTCTGCCGGAATTATCCCAGCGCATGCCATGATCGCTGAAGGTATTGCCGGCGGCGCCAACGGCCATCACCATTGCGTCGGGGCTGACCGGATGGCCGATGTTCGTCCACATCTCGCCGCTCGGATGCATGGTCGGTAGCGGATTGACCGACATGTGCAGGATGCCGGGGATTTCCGCGGACCGCGTCTTGCCGTCGATCCGGAACGTGATCGGGACCTTGCGCACCCCGAGGTTCTTGCTGATCAGCGGCGCGAACGCAGCCATGGGACCACCGGCGCCGCCGGTGAAGATTGCAGCCAAGGCCTCGGTCTGGTCATCGTTGGCGCGCTGATCGATATAGGCGGCGACCGACCAGTCTCCGTCCGCCATCACCCCAGGTGCGTGGAGGATGACGAGCACATTCAGCTCATCGAGCGCGATATCGCCATAGCGGCCGGTCTCGATGTGGAAGATCAGCGGTACGTTGCAGAAGCCCTCAGTCGGTCGCGCGGTCAACGGGGGCGCCGCCGACACCAGGCAGGGACACACGATGCTGCAACTGCAATTCTCGAAATAGTCACCGGAAAGGTGCCATGGGACATCCGCCACTGCTGTCTCCCGCTTGGCCGAACCCGATAGATGCTTTCGAATGAGCTACGTAGAGTTGAAAATTACGCTTGGTTGGGAAGCGGCGCAAGCCGATTCCACCGACGCCGGGCTTCTCTGGATTGGTCCGCGTCGGCAAGCACTTCCTCCGGCGCGGATGACCGGGGAACGATGGCCGTCGGAATCGCATTGCAGTCGGTGAGCTCGCTGCGGAAATGCCGGCTCCCGGCGCGCGGCCATGTTCCTGATGGTGAAAGACGATGAGAGACAGCGCGTCGGAAGTGACCGACATCAGCGACGCCGTTCACTTGTGCATCGACATGCAGAACATTTTCGCTCCTGGCGGTCTCTGGGAGACGCCATGGATGGCGAGGGTCTTGCCGACGATCGCCTCGATCGTTTCGCGCCATCAGGCCAGAACGATCTTCACGCGATTCATCACGCCCGAGGACCCGGAAGATCGGCCCGGACAGTGGCAGCGCTATTTTCGTCGCTGGCGCGAAGCGACCCGCAAACATCTGCCGCCATCCGGTCTCGAACTCGTGCCGGCCCTGAGCGGCTTCGTTCCGCCGGCTGTCGTCATCGACAAGCCGGCCTATTCGGCATTCAGCAATCCCGGCCTCGCGAGCCTGCTCGTCGAGAAGAACGTCGGCACAGTCGTGATCACGGGCGCAGAGACTGACGTCTGCGTGCTCTCGACGGTCCTGAGCGCCGTCGATCTCGGCTTTCGGGTCGTCATCATCGAGGATGCGCTGTGCAGCTCGTCCGACGTCGGCCATGATGCGCTCATGACGATGTACCGCACCCGCTTTCACGGCCAGGTCGATCTGATGACCGCCGAGGAATTGGCGGAGTTCTGGCGGGAGTAGGGGACGATCCGCTCAATTGACATTGTCGCCGAGCATGTTGTGGAAGGCGGTGGCGACGGCGGCAATGCCGCTGGCGCCGTGCATCAGCGCGATCTCGCCCTGCTGCTCGTGGCGGATGGCGTGGGCCATCACACGCAGGCGCAGATCGCCGCCGCTATGCCACATCTGGTCGGCCATCTTGACTGCGCCTGCGTGATGCTTGCTCATCGTTTCGACGAACAGCGTGTCGAATCGGTCCGCCGGCGCGGCCTTGACCTGCCGCATCTCGGCCTGTGTCAGGAAGCCCGGCATGGCGGCACGTTCGTCCGAGCTGCAATCGGGCATCTCGGTGTCGAACCAGCTCAGCCACCACGTTTCGAAAATCCGGTTCTCGCCGGTCTGGCTTGCGACCATCAGCATCGCCAGCTTTCGCAGATGCGGGTCCTGTGCGCGCTCTGCGGCAATCCGCGCCAGCGCGATGCCCTGGGCGTGATGCGCGGTCATGTGACGGATGTAAGTCTGGTCGGCGTCCCTGTCGCGGCCCATCCACGGCGGCTCGTAACCATGGCTGCCGAACAACGCGGCCGCGCCGAGCAGTGCGATCAAAGCCAGCGCGCCGGTGATCCAGGCGTTGGTGAAGCGAACATCGCGCGCGGGTGCCGCGCCTCGTCTCCAGCGCAACCGGGCGAACAGGGGGTACATCACCGCCGAGGAGCTGTGGACGAGCAGGCCGATCCAGTAGGGCTGCTGCAGCGTGAACAGCGGCTGCCAGAACGGAAACAGCGGCACCAGCACGAACCATTCCATGCTTGACGAGAACACGGCCCAGGGCAGCGCGAGCAGCAGGATCGTGAGCGGCCGCAGGTCGGCGGTCCAGCGCCCGAGCACACCGAAGAACACCAGCGCCCAGGAGAAGTCGGCCCATTGGTGGAAGGCGATCCCGGCAAGGATCGCGCTCCACGACGGCTCCGCGCTGATCGCCCAATCGCGTGCGGGGATGGCGGCCACCGTCATCCAGTCGACGGCGGCATCGCGTCCGATGCGCGCGGCGAAGAGCTGGCTGACGATGGTCGAGAAGGTGCTGCTGATCAGGCCGAGTTCGGCAGCGGCGACCCAGCGCGAGCGTCGCCGTGAGGCGCCTTTATCACCGGTGCGAATTGAATTGGAAATGGTCGACGGCGCGGCGGCGTTCACGTCAGCTGATTGAGTTTCTTCAACGGATTGAGCTCGCTCGGCTTGCTCTGTTCGTCCCGGCCGCGCTCCGCTTGCTCCTTGCCTTCCTCATGGAGATCCTGATCGCCGACGATCTCGCCGACGGCCTGTTTCGCCTTGCCAGCGATCCGCTGACCGAGGCCCTTGGTCTTGCTCATGGTCTGCCTCCAGGCTCACGCCGCCACCCCGGCGCTTGAAGGGGGATGAGCGCCAGGGCCGCGGTTTCGTCTGTTCGGCCTCCGGCAGGGGGGACGTCGGAAGCGTTGAATGAGACTCTCTGACTCGCTGATGGTTCCTCGGCCGTCATCGTGCGTCGAGTGCAATGATCACGCCTTCATTGCCGCGGAGCAGGATGGAGGCGTCCGGCAACGGCTCGGACGGCAGGTCGAGATGCGTGGATATCAGCAGACGGCCGCGACCTTGCCAGTGCCATTTCCGCGGCTCGGCGGCGATGTTGAGCGCAACCAGAATGTCGTTGCCGCCATGCGTCCGCCTGTAGGCCAGAACGTCGTTCTGCGCGCGTAGTGGCTCGTAGCCGCCGTGGCGCAGGCACGCGTGCTCGCGCCGCAGCGTCATCAGCGCGCGAAACAGCGCCAGGATCGAACTTGGGTCGCGCTGCTGCGTGGCCACGTTGGCCGCGCCGTCGGGCGGCTCGAGCGGCAGCCATGGATCGCCGGTTGTAAAGCCGCCGTTGCTGCTGTCATCCCATCGCATCGGCGCGCGTTCGGGATCGCGGCAAAGGCCATACCCCGGCACGAGCTTCTCGAAGGGATCGTGGACGCGGTCGGGCGGAATGGGAACGCGCTTGCGGCCGATCTCGTCGCCCATGAAGAAGAACGGCGTTCCCCGCAGTGTCATCAACAGCATCGCCAGCACGCGCATTTGCGCGTCGCCGATCGTGCTCGCGATTCGCTGCTTGTCGTGGCCACCGATCACCCAGACCGGCCATGCATGATCCGGGATAGCGTTGAAATACGCGTCGATCGTTGCTTGCAGGGACAGCGCGTCCCATTGCGAGTCCAGCAGCGCGAAATTGAGCGGTAGATGCAGGCGCGGTCGGTCGTTGCCGTAGAAGTGGCCGATGCGGTCGGTCTTGCCCTGGACTTCGCCGCACAACATTCGTCCCGGATACCCGTCGATCACCTCGCGGATGAATTCGATGCAATCCATCGTCTCCGGGCGATCGTCGGTAAAGACGGGCGTCTGGCGCTGCGGCGGCGGCTTGCCTTTCGCTCGCGGGTTATGCGGATTGTCGCGCAGCAGCGCGTCCTTGATCAGGACCGCGCTGGCGTCGACGCGGAAGCCGTCGACGCCGCGATCGAGCCAGAAGCGCATGACATCGGCGATCGCGGCGCGCAGCTGCGGGTTGCGCCAGTTCAGATCGGGCTGCTCGACCAGGAAGGAATGGTAGTAATATTGCCGTCGCGCCTCGCACCATTCCCAACCGCTGCCGCCGAAGCGGCTCAGCCAATTGTTGGGCGGGCCGCCATTCTCGGCCGCGTCGGCCCAGATGTACCAATCGGCCTTCGCGCTGTTCCGTGAGCTGCTGCTCTCGACGAACCACGCGTGATCGTTCGCGGTATGGTTGGGCACGAGATCGAGAATCAGGCGGATCTCCGCCGCGTGCAGGGCCTTGAGCAGGCGGTCGAACGCATCGAGGCTGCCGAACGCAGGGTCGATGGAGCAGTAGTCCGAGATGTCGTAGCCGAGGTCGCGGAACGGGCTCTTGGAGATCGGCGTCAGCCACACCGCGTCGACGCCGAGCCATTTCAGATAGTCGATGCGCGATGTCAGGCCGGCAAGGTCGCCCTTGCCGTCACCGTCCGAGTCCTGGAACGAGATCAGTGCGATTTCGTAGATGACGGCGGATTCCCACCACGCACCTTCGTTACGGGACGCCTCGCTCATTGCCTTGCATCACTGTCTTGCATCACCTCGTCGTGCTTCGTCAGGTCCGCCCCGCCGTGGCGTGCGCTGCGATCTGCTTGGCAGCGGTTCGGGCGCCCTCGATGCCCTTGGGATAGCCGCTGCGGTTCGGATACAGCTTGCGCCCCGCATCGCGCGGTGGCCGCCGCGGCTTGGTGTCTTGCGCGGCGCGGTAGTCGAGCATCGCGATGCCGCCGACCATCAGCAGCGCCAGCGCGATATTGCCCTTTTTGGGATTGTCCGCGGTCAGCCCCGAGAGCAGCGCGGCGGCATCGAGGCCGTCACCGCCGACGCGGGCCCACAAGCCGGCGTTCTTGTCGACGGAGAGCGACATGATCCCGGCAAGGATCTCGCGCACGCCGAAGGCGCGGACCAGCGTCTCATGGCCTTCCATGCCCAGCGTTTCCGTGACGCGCCGCGGCGCGAAGAATTCGACGACGCCGAGGCCAATGCTGAACCAGCCGAGCGCACGCGCGAGCTGGTCTTCGGTCCGCTTCAGGCTCGGGCCGCCGGCGACGATCTTGGGGTCGCCCTTGGTGCGAACGATGTTGGAGAAATGGAACATGGATATTGCTCCTCAGGGCTTCAGCACGACCTTGACGCAGGAGTCGCGCTTGTCGCGAAACACCTGATACATCTCGGGGCCTTGGCTGAGCGGGACGGTGTGGGTGATGACGAAGGACGGATCGATCTGGCCTTCCTCGATGCGATGGAGCAGGTCGTCGGTCCAGCGGTTGACGTGAGTCTGGCCGGTGCGCATCGTCAGGCCCTTGTTCATGAAGGCGCCCATCGGAAGCATGTCGGAGAATCCGCTGTACACGCCCGGCACCGAAATGATGCCGCCGGGCCGGCACACATAGATCATCTCGCGAAGAACATGCGGCCGGTCGCTCTCCACCATCACCATCTGCTTGGCGCGGTCGAGCAGCGTGTCGGGCAGGGAGGCCATCACATGCGACTCCATCCCGACGCAATCAATACACTTCTCGGGGCCTCTGCCGTCGGTGAGCTCCTCGAGCCGCTCCAGGACGCTTTCGTTTTCGAAGTTGATGGTGGTGGCGCCGCCGGCTTCGGCCATGCTGAGCCGCTCGGGCAGGCAGTCGATCGCGATCACCTGGTTGGCGCCGAGCAGGATGGCGCTGCGGATCGCCATCTGTCCCACGGGCCCGCAGCCCCAGATCGCGACCGTGTCGGTCGGCTCGATGTCGCATTGCACGGCTGCCTGCCAGCCGGTCGGGAAGATGTCGCTGAGAAACAGCAGCTGCTCGTCGGGAATGCCGGCGGGCACCTTGATATGGGTGGCATCGGCGAACGGCACGCGCAGATATTCGGCCTGACCGCCCGGATAGCCGCCGGTCAGATGCGTATAGCCGAACAGGCCGGCGCCCGAATGACCAAACGCCTTTTCCGCGAGATGACTCTTGCGATTGGTGGTTTCGCAGACCGAGAAATTGCCGCGCTTGCACTGGTCGCATTCGCCGCAAATGATGGTGAAGGGAACGACGACGCGGTCGCCCTTCTTCAGCTTGCCGTCGACGCCGGAGCCGACCTCGACCACTTCGCCCATGGTCTCGTGGCCCATGATGTCGCCGGGCAGCATGCCCGGAATGTAATTGTGAAAGAGGTGCAGGTCCGAGCCGCAGATGGCGCAGCTCGTGACTTTGATGATGGCATCACGCGGATCCTGAATCTCAGGATCGGTGACGGTGTCGCAGCGAATGTCTTCCTTGCCGTGCCAAACCAGCGCCTTCATCTCTGTCCTCCCGCGAGCTACGAGGCATCCAAGTCGAACAACGAACGATGGTTGCTATCGCACGTGGAAAATCTTCGCACCGCACAGTCTTCGGCGGGAGGTTTGCTTCGGCGGGAGGTTTGGCCTGGATAGGAACGAGAGGCGGTTGCAGCCATTGGAGCGTCATCAACGTCATCGCGAGAATACGAGAAGGATACGCTCATGCCCGCCAATCAACTTGCCGTCGTCACCGGCGCCTCCACCGGCATCGGCCTGGAACTCGCAAGATGCTGTGCCCAGGCAGGTTTCAACCTTGTCATCGCGGCGGATGAGCCCGAGATCGAGAGGGTGGCCGTCGATCTCCGCAGGCTCGGCGCCAGCGTCGAGCCAGTCGAGGCAGATCTCGCTACCACCGACGGCGTCGACAAGCTCTGCGCCGCGGTCGGCGACCGGCCGATCGACGCGCTGCTGGCCAATGCCGGCGTCGGCCTCGGCAAGGCATTCCTCGATCAGGATTTTGCCAGGATCAAGCACGTCGTCGACACCAACATCACCGGCACGCTGTATCTGATCCATCGCGCCGGCAACGAGATGCTCCGCCGCAATTCGGGCCGTATCCTGATCACCGGCTCGGTTGCCGGATTCACGCCGGGCAGTTTTCAGGCGGTCTACAACGCCAGCAAGGCGTTTCTCGATTCATTCTCTTTTGCGCTCCGCGAGGAGCTGCGCGACAGCGGCGTCACCGTTACCTGTCTGATGCCGGGCGCCACCGAAACGGAGTTCTTCCGCCGCGCCGACATGATGGACACCAAGGTCGGCACCGAGCAGAAGGATAGTGCCTACGACGTCGCGAAGGCCGGCTTCGACGCCATGTTGCGCGGCGAATCCGACATCGTGACGGGAATGAAGAACAAGATCCAGACCACAATCGCCAACGTCACGCCGAACGAGATGTTGGCCAAGCAACATCGCAAGATGGCGGAGCCGGGCACGGCGAAGTCGTAGAACGATGCTCTCGCAATCTCTGCTGGGCGGTGCGGCCGATCCCGCAGACAGACACAAAGGAGCACGCCGATTCACATAGCCTAATGCGCAAAGCTCCCCGAGCCCTCAGACTGGTTCGGCTGGAAAAAGGGGGCTGCGATGCCGATGGATCGCGTCGAACAGGCCTTTGTCGCAACGGCAATCACGGGTTTTCTGGTGATGATGGCGGCGATCGTCTGGATGATGATGGGCTGATACCGGGGAGGGCTGCTGTTTGCGGATCGCATTGCCCTATGCTGCGGTGCTTTTGTGCCTGGCGGTGACCGCTTGGCTCGCTTTCGCGCTTCTGTTCTGATCGCCGTCCGGCTCAACCGTTCGGATCGGAGATGAGCGCCGCCAGCCGCTGCGCCATCGCAGGCAGATCGATCGGTTTCTCCAGGATGGGCACGTCGTGGAATTCCGGACTGATCGCGACCTTGTCGTATCCGGTCGTAAAAATGAAAGGTATGTTCCTTGCCTTCAGTTCGCGCGCCACAGGAAAGATCATTTCACTGCGGATGTTCACGTCGAGCACAGCGGCATCCAGGATGCCGCCGTCACGCAGGATACTGAGCGCGTCATCGAGATCACCGACCGGCCCCGCGACCTCTGCACCGAGCGCCTGACATGCCTTGCCGATGTCATCGGCGAGAAAATATTCGTCCTCGACAATGAAGATGCGCCGCCCGCTGAGCGGCGACCGTGGACCTGACGATCCAGCCGAAATCGCCATGGTACCTTCCATCCCTTGCCTTCCATAGGAACATTGGGCGGTGACCCGCCTTGGTATAACGATACAACCGATAGTGGGTTCCATGAGCAACCGCGACATCATCGTCATAGGTGGCTCGGCCGGCGCGACCGCGCCGCTGAAGCAGATCCTCGGCCGTCTCCCGCCCGATCTGCCCGCGGCGGTGTTCATCGTGCTGCACATCCCGGCGCAGGGCATCGGCATTCTCTCGACGGTCGCCAGCAGCGCCGGCCCGCTCCCGGTCCGGCAGGCCGAAAATGGCATGAAGATCGAGCCCGGCCAGGTTTATCTGGCCGCACCGGACCATCATCTGCTGCTATCCGAGGATCACGTGTTCCTCGGGCGCGGTCCGCGCGAGAACATGGTCCGGCCGGCCATCGACGCCCTGTTCCGCTCGGCCGCCATCAACTACGGCCCGCGCGTCATCGGTGTGCTCCTCAGCGGCCTGTTGTCCGACGGTGCGGCCGGTCTCAACGCCATCAAGCGTTGCGGCGGAACCTCGGTGGTTCAGGACCCCTCGGACGCCATCGCCGATGAAATGCCAAGAAGCGCCCTGGAGGCGACCATCATCGATCTTTGCGTCCCTGGCGCCGGCATGGGCGACGTTCTGTCGGATCTCGCCAGGGAGGTTGCGGGTGCCGCGCTGCCGATCCCGCCCGAGATCCGGCTCGAGGTCGAGATCGCGGCGGGCGAGCGGATCGGCAGTGACAGTCTCGTCTCGATGGCCGATCCGGTTGCGCTGACCTGTCCGGCCTGCGGGGGCGTGCTGTCCGAGATGAAGGAATCGCACCCGATGCGCTTCCGTTGCCAGGTGGGCCATGCCTTTGCCGCCGACATCCTCGCAAAAGAGCAGGAGGGGCAAGTGGATGAAGCCCTGCGGGTCGCACTGCGCATCATTGAGGAGCGGGCTGAGTTGGTGCAGCGCATGGCCTCGGACGGACGGCGCAACGGCCGGCCTGCGGTTGCCGAGATGTACCAGGCGCGGGCTGCCGAATATCGCGAATATGCCGACATGATCCGGAGGGTCGTGCTAAAGTCGCTCGATCCTCCGGTTCGCAAGCGGGAGGCCTGAGGAGGTCGCCATGACCATTTCCCTCGCCGAATGGACCGAGCAGCTCGATACCGAGCGCCGCCATCTGATCAAAGCCGATCGGGATATCGAGGAGGGTTCGCAGCGCATCCGCGATCAGGAGGATCGGATCCGTGAACTCAGTGCCGGTGGCCACGACGCCGGCCAGGCGGAGCGGTTGGTCGAGGTGCTGAAGCAGACCCTGACGGAATGGCTCCGCCACCGCATCCTGATCGAGCAGCGGATTAGCTATCTCCGGCAGCAAGTCGGTCCGGAGTGATCCAGGGGGCGTTGGCAGGCCGCCTAAGCTCCATGCCGAACACCCAATGCTCGCCGTACGGAACGCAGCGTGACGTTTCCGCCTTGCGCCTGTTGGGATAATATCAATTCTGCTATTTCCGGCGAGCGGGCGTCCTCTGGTTCCCGTCACTGAATGAGGCTATCGAGACCATGCATGAAATCGGCGACCAGCCGGTCGAAAGAGAGCGCCAGACCAGGTCTCCGCTGATCATCGGGGTGGGCGCCGCGCCGACAGCTCTGGATAGCGTCGAGCGGTTCTTTTCCAAGCTGACCGTGGGCGCCGACCAGGCCGTCGTGCTGGCGTTCCAGCATCATGAGGCCCTCGACGAGCCGCGGCTGCGCCAGATCGTGCGAAATTCCCACGGTGGCAAGATTTCCGACGTCGGCAATGACCAGACCATCGAGGGTGGCACGATTTATCTGTGCCCGCCCGCGATGATCACGACGATCCACGGCGGTCGCTTCGGCGTCCGCCCGGCCGAGCAGGCGCCCGGCGAGCGGGCCACGATCGACAGCTTCCTGGTGTCGTTGGCGGAAGAACGCGCCGAGCAATCGATCGGCGTGATCCTGTCCGGCATCGGCGGCGATGGCACACTGGGTACCGCGACACTGAAGGACCACGGTGGCCTTGCCATCGCCGAAAAAGGCGCGAGCGACGAGGCGGATCATCTGAAGGACGCCGATACGCCGGCCGCGATCGCCGACTACGTGCTGACCGCCGAAGACATCGCCGAGCACATTCAGGTCTATGCCCGTCATCTGCGCCGGCTGGAGGAGAAGCAGGGGTTCGACGAGGTGCTGGCCGCTGCAGCGACCTCGCTGTCGCGCATCGCCGACATCCTGCGCAGCAAGACCGGCAATGATTTCCACGGCTACAAGCAGAACACCTTCCTGCGTCGCGTGCAGCGGCGGATGCAGGTGGTCCAGATCGGCGACATTTCCGCTTATGTCGATTTCCTGCGCAACGACCAGGACGAGGCGCAGCACCTCTTCAACGACCTCTTGATCGGCGTCACCGAATTCTTCCGCGACAACCGCGAATTCGAGGTGCTGGAGAGCCAGATCGTCCCGAGGCTCTTCGAAGGCAAGGACGCGAGCCAGCAGGTTCGCGTCTGGGTGCTCGGCTGTGCCACCGGGGAGGAGGCCTATTCGATCGCTATCCTCCTGCGCGAGTACATGGCCAAAATGGACTCGCCACCGCAGGTTCAGATCTTCGCGACCGACATCGACGGACGGGCGCTGGCGGCTGCGCGCGTCGGCCGCTATCGCACCAAGATCGAAGCGGAGATGACCGGCGAGCGCCTGGCGCGCTGGTTCGTGCGCGAGGGTGATACCTATTGCGTGGTCAAGGAGCTGCGCGAGATGTGCATCTTCTCGCAGCACAACGTCATCAAGGACGCACCGTTCTCGAAGCTCGATCTCGTCTCCTGCCGCAACCTGCTGATCTATCTGAATGCCGAATTGCAGAACCGGGTGATCCCGCTCTTTCACTTCGCGCTTCTGCCGGATCGTTACCTGTTCCTCGGCAATTCCGAGAACGTGACGCGGCATCCAAAACTGTTCGTACCGGTCGACCGCCGCGCCCGCATCTTCAAGAAGCTCGAGACCGGAACGCGGCTGCCGCCGGAATTTCCGATCACGACCGCCGCGGGGAAGGCAAACCTCGAGATAGCGCCAGCGCGCTCCTTCCGCCCCGACATTGGGCTGGAGCGTCGCGCGCAGCGGATCGCGGAGCGCTATGCGCCCGCCTATGTCATTGCCGACAGCAACTTTCAGGTCCTGCACTTCTCCGGGCGCACCGGACGCTACATCGAGCCGACGGCAGGCGCCGCCACGCTCGATCTGCTCCAACTCGTCCACCGCGATCTCCGCCTGGACCTGCGCGCGGTGCTCAGCCGCGCGTCGGAGACGAACGAGCCGGCCCATGCCGAGCAGGTTCAGCTCGGCGCCAACGGCCAGCACATTCCCGTCGACATCACGGTGGAGCCGATCCAAGAGGGCGGCAGTGGCGATCGCAATTTCGTCGTCCTGTTCAAGGACGGCCCGGTGCGCGCCATCGATGCCGACGAAGGCAAGCCCAATGCGTTGGTGCAGACCGAGCATGTCGAGCGTATCGAGGGCGAGTTGCGGGCGACGCGGGAGCGCCTTCAGGCAACCATCGAAGAGCTCGAAAGCACCAACGAGGAGCTGAAGTCCTCGAACGAGGAATACCAGTCGCTCAATGAAGAGCTTCAGTCCGCAAACGAAGAACTGGAAACCTCACGCGAGGAACTGCAGTCGGTCAACGAGGAATTGACCACCGTCAACGGCGAGCTGGCTCACCGCGTCCAGGAATTGACGCGCGCCACCAGCGACCTCGAGAATTTCCTGGAGAGCACGCAGATCGCGACCGTATTCCTCGACAACGATTTGCGCGTGATGAACTTCACGCCGGCGATTACGCAGGTTCTGCATCTCGTCGAAACCGACAGAGGCCGCCCCATCGCGCACATCAAGGCCCGCATCCCGATCGAGGAGCTCTATGACGACATTCGCGGCGTGCTGCGGACGCTTGCCATCGCCGAGCGCGAGCTGAGGGATCCGGACAGCGGCACGCGCTACATCGTGCGCATCCTGCCCTATCGCAGCATCGACAACTTCATCGCGGGGGTCGTGATCACCTTCGTCGACATCACCGCCATTACCCGCGCCGAGGAGCGGCAGCGCCTGCTGCTGGCCGAGCTCCAGCATCGGGTCCGTAACACGCTCGGCGTGGTCCGCTCGATCGCCCGTCGCACGGCCGATAGCAGTTCGACGGTCGAGGAGTTTGCGTCCCATCTCGATGGCCGCCTCAACGCATTCGCCCGAACCCAGGCGTTGGTGACCCGCGATCCCGAGGGCGGCGTTGATCTCGAATACCTCGCGGTCGAGGAGCTGCTGGCCTATAATGCCAGGGAAGGTGAGCAGGTACGGGTCAGCGGCCCCACGGTGCGTTTTCAGTCGAAGGCCGCGGAAACCTTCGCCCTTGCCATTCACGAATTGGCGACCAACGCGCTCAAATACGGCGCCCTGAGCCGGCCGACTGGTCGCATCGAGATTTCCTGGCGCCTCGAGCAGGGCACCGACCCGGCGGAGCTGGTGTTCGAGTGGCGGGAGCGCGGTGGGCCGCCGGTTGCGCCGCCGCCGCACAAAGGATTTGGGGCCGAGCTTCTGGAGCGCACACTCGCGTTCGAGTTCAAGGGGCAGACCAGGTTGGCATTCAATCCGAGGGGACTGGAATGCACGATCACCATGCCCCTCAGCAAGCGGGCGTTTCATACACCGGCGGTGGCCAACTGATGCCCTTGTCGACGCTAGATCGCAGCCAGGTGGACCCGGTCATTCGCCGGCTAAACGTGCTGAGGCCGTTGTCGATGGAGGCCCGCACCTCGCTCGAATACGCAATGCTCGAAGGAATCCAGCGTGCAGGGGCGGGCGAGGATCTGATCTCGGAGGGCGATCCGGTCGACAGCGTGCGCCTCGTGCTGTCGGGCTGGCTCTGCCGCTACAAGACGCTGGAGGACGGCCGGCGCCAAATTGTCAATTTTCTCTTTCCCGGCGAAAGTTGCGACGCGCACGCGTTCCTGTTGTCGGTGATGGATCATTCCATAGCGGCGATGACGCCGGTCGTCTACACCGAAATCAAGCGCGCGCGGTTCGAAGGTCTCGTGGCTGCCGACCGCGCGCTGGCGGAAGCATTCTGGTGCGAGACGCTCGTCAACAACGCGATCCAGCGCGAATGGGCCATCAATCTCGGCCGCCGGGTGGCCTTTGAACGCGTGGCCCATCTGTTCTGCGAGATCATCGAGCGGCTGCGTCCTGTCGGGATGGTCGAGGGCAATTCCTGCGTGATGCCGGTGACGCAGATGGATCTTGCGGACGCCACCGGCCTGTCGGTGGTCCATCTCAACCGCACGGTTCAGGAGCTGCGTGCCTCCGGCCTGATCGTGCTGCGCGATCGCACGCTGACCATCACCGATCTCGATGCGCTCAAGGACGCGGCGCTGTTCTCGCCGAGCTATTTGCAACTCTATCGACGGGCCTAAGCGTCTTCTCGGCTGTTCCGAGATACTTGATCCAGGTTAGCGTTCGCGGATGTTTTTTGAGCGGATGGCTGATTTTGAGTAATTGACGTAACTTACGTGAAGGCGGTTTCATCCCGAATCTTCTATCGTCGTTCGATGAACGACGTCCTGCTTGCCCGCGCTGAGCGCGCGATCGAAGCGAGCCGCGCCCTCCGGGCGCAGCGCAGAGCGGTCGCGGATCAGCTTGATGACGCCACGCGCGAGGTGCGCCGGGTGGTGATGGAAAGCGCGATGTTGCGCTCGGAGCTCAAGGCCCTTCGCGACAACCGGGAACAGCAGGATCTCAGACACCGCGTGCCGTCGGAATAGGAGCCGACGACATCAAACGCTAGCATGCGCCGGGATGGGTGCCTCGCTCAGCGCCGCTTCGCTGCTTTGGATCGCCTGTTGTAAGGCGAGCGGTTGACGGGCTTGAGCGAAATGCCTTCGCGCTGCGCCTTGCTGCGAATGGCCGCGACCGGGTGATGCTTCGCCGTTTCGTTTCGCATCGGCAAAATCACGCACCGTTAACTTATTGAAATGCCGGAACCTGCGGTTGCGGCCGAAGCTGTGAACGCTGCCGGGCTGGGCCGCCCCGACCGGCACGAAACTCTGGCCCCGGCGCCGACCTCCCGCCGGGGCCAATTCCTCCCAATTCCTTCCATCTGAAGGGCTTTGTGAAAGTACAATGACCGCGAAACGCAACCGCAGGAAACAGACCCAATCGCTCCAGGAGCGGTTGGTGGCATTCGCCGAAGCCGCTCGCGAGCGCGCGCGCAGCCTGCCGCCCGGCAAGGAGCGTGACATGCTGCTTCGGCGCGCCAAGCAGAACGAGGTGACCTCCAACCTGACGGACTGGCTGAGCGAACCCGTATACCCGAGACGGGGAGGGTGACGATGCGGAGCATCAAGCACTACCGCGCGTTCCAGATCGATCCGGACGGGCATGTGTTTGGATGCATCAACCTGGTCTGCGACAATGATGAGCAGGCCAAGCGCGAGGCCGCCTCGCTCGTGCTGGTGCACCGCATCGAACTGTGGCGGCTGGACCAGCGCATCGCGCAGTTCGATGTGCCGCCGGAAGTTGTCCGCCAGTAGGGCGACGAGAGGAGAGCGAGAAGGAACCGCGCGCTGCGCCCCGGGTTGGTCGGACTGTACCGACCTCGCGAGGAGCCAGCATGACGGAAGCCGACATTCGCAAGGGGATGCCGCCCGTCAAGCTCTCGCGCGAGGCCTTCGAGCGCCGCTACCGGAGCCGGTTCGTCGATCCCGCCTTTGCACCGCTCCAGCGCGAGCTCGACGCCATCGTCGGCGCGGCCTGGGATGCCTACAGCAATTCACGCAAGGCCCCGCTGACGCGAAAGGCGGGCGCAGGATTCTCCGATCCCGATTACGACATCGCCGTCGACTGGCTCGATGCGCGCGCGAAGATCCTGGCGGCGCAGCGACGCCATGACGACGCGGACGAGACGCCGCGCATCCTCATCATCAACGGCTCGGCCCGAAGCGAGCACACCTGTCCCGGCGAGATGTCCAAGACCTGGCGTCTGGTCGAGCTCGCCGAGCCGGTCTTTGCCGAGCTTGGGCTTGCCGTCGACGTCCTCGATCTATCGCGCCTGGCTTCGGAGTTCGGCAAGACGATCCATCCCTGCAAATCCTGCGTCGGAACCGCGATGCCGCTCTGCCACTGGCCGTGCAGCTGTTATCCGAACTATTCGCTGGGGCAGACCGACGACTGGATGAACGATATCTATCCGCTCTGGGTCGCGGCCCACGGCATCCTGATCGTGACCCCGGTGAACTGGTATCACGTGCCCGCCGGGCTCAAGGCGATGATGGATCGCATGGTCTGCGCCGACGGCGGCAATCCCGATCCGACCTCGACCCACGGCAAGAAGGCTGCCGAAGCCAAGGCGCTGGAGCTGAAAGGCTGGTCTTATCCGCGCCATCTCGCCGGCCGTCATTTTGGCCTCGTCGTTCACGGCGATGCGGTCGGTGCCGAGGGCGTGCGCCGCGCTTTGTCGGATTGGTTGACCGACATGCAGCTGATCTCGGCGGGCCGCTTCGCCGAGCTCGATGGCTATGTCGGCTACATGGAGCCATACGCCACCTCGCACCGCGACCTCGATGACGACAGGGCATTCCAGACGGAGGTGAAGAACGTCGCGCGCGCGCTCGGTAATGCGGTCCGGCTGGCGCGGAGCGGACAGCTTCGCGCGCCCGGTGCGGGCCTGTCGGATCCAAACCCCAAATGACGGCGAATGATCAGCCGTATGATTGCCTGATCGTCGGCGGCGGCCCCGCCGGGCTGATGGCCGCGATCTATCTCGCGCGATTTCGGCGCCGCGTCTGTGTCGTGGACGCGGGCGCGAGCCGGGCGGCGCTGATCCCGCGCAGTCACAATGTGCCGGGCTTCGTCCACGGCCTGTCCGGCACCGACCTGCTCGCGCGCATGTCCGCGCAACTGGGCGAGCTCGCGGTCACGCGGGTGGCCGCCGAAGTCACCGCCTTGCGGCGAGACGACCAGGGTTTTCAGGCGATCTGGAACGGCGGCGCGGATACGGCTGCTACCGTCATCCTTGCCAGCGGCATCGTCGACGCCCATCCGCCGTTCGACGAATGGCGCGCGGCGGTCGCAGACGGGCTGTTGCGCTACTGCCCCGTTTGCGACGCCTACGAGGCGATCGGCCGTCGCATCGGCATCGTCGGTCCGCTTCACCGTGCCGCCGGCAAGGCGCTCTTCATGCGCGGCTACTCGCGCGACGTGACGTTGCTGGCAACGGGCGAGGATGACGGGAAGGCCGCGGCACCGGAGCTGAATGAATCGGGTGTCGAGATCGTCGTCGCGCCCGGCCTGCGCCTGAGGCGGAGAGACCACGGCGTCGAAGCCGTCTTCGCCAACGGCCGGACGGCGCAATTCGAGATGGTCTACCCGGTGATGGGTGCGGAGGTGCGCTCGCATCTCGCGATGAATCTGGGGGCCCAACATACCGGGGAGGGTTACCTGAAAGTCGACGATCATCAGCGCAGCTCGGTCGACGGGCTCTACGGCATCGGCGACGTCGTCACCGACCTGCACCAGATCTCGGTCGCGTTCGGCCACGCCGCGGTCGCCGCCTGCACGATCCACCACAGCCTGCCGCGGCGGCTGGCATGAGGAGCGGGGTATCGGACATTGGCAACAGAATCATCCTCGAAGACCGCGGTCTATGCGGCGCTCTTCGGCAATGTCCTGGTCGCGGTCACGAAGATCGGCGCCGCCGCGTGGACGGGAAGTTCGGCCATGACGAGCGAGGCGGTGCATTCGCTCGTCGACACCACCAACGAGATCCTGCTGCTCTACGGCTACCGGCGCGCGAGCCGTTCGCCCGACGAATCCCATCCGCTCGGCTATGGGCGCGAGCTGTATTTCTGGAGCTTCATCGTTGCGCTGCTGATCTTCGCGCTGGGCGCCGGTGTCTCGCTGTATCAGGGCATTCTGCATGTCGCCGCACCCGAGCCGATCGAAAGTCCGATCGTCAGCTTCGTGGTGCTTGGGCTGTCGTTCCTGTTTGAAGGCGGCTCCTGGCTGGTTGCCCTGCGGCGCTTCGGCTCCGACGGCCAGCGGTTCGGATATTATCAGGCCTTCGTTCGCAGCAAGGATCCTCCGGCATTCATGGTGCTGCTCGAGGACAGCGCGGCGCTGGTCGGCATCGCCATTGCTGCGGCGGCCACTGCGGCCGCCGTAGTGCTGAGCCAGCCGGTCTGGGACGGGATCGGTTCGATCCTGATCGGGATATTGCTGGCGATCGTGTCGATCGGTCTTGCGCGCGAGAGCAAGAGCCTGCTGATCGGCGAGCCTGCCGATCCGGAGCTTGCGCGATCGGTCCTCGACATCGCAAGGCGTTCGCCCGGCGTGCTCAGGGCCAACGGCCTTCTGACGGTGCAGCTGTCGCCGGTCGAGGTCGTTGCGGCCCTCAGCATCGAATTTGCGGATGACAAGCGCGCCGACGACATCGAGCGATGCGTCGTCGCGATAGAGACCGAGATACGCAAACGCCATCCAAGCGTGGCGGCGCTGTTCATCAAGCCGCAGACCGATGCTCGCTACCGGGCGGTGCGCGCGAGGCGCTACGGCTAGTTTTGCGAGGTTCCCTGGGCGTCACAATCGGCACGACGGAAGGAACGATCACAACATCCCCCTGGTTGACCGGGGCAGGGGGCGAGCACTGGAGAAACCGGATGGCTCAATCCGAAGACATGACGCGCTGCATCGCGCTCTGCATGAGCTGCTACCAGACCTGCCTCGGCACCGCGATGAACCATTGCCTCCAGACCGGCGGCAAGCACGTCGAGCCCAAGCATTTCCGCCTGATGATGGCGTGCGCCGAAATGTGCCGGACGGCGGCGCATTTCATGCTGATCAACACGCCGCATCACCGGCATACGTGCGGCGAATGCGCGGAAATCTGTAGCGAATGCGCCGAGGATTGCGAGCGGGTCGGCGGCATGGACGAGTGCGTCGCCATGTGCCGCTCCTGCGCGCAATCCTGTCGTGCGATGGCGGCCTGAGGACGAAGCCCATGCTGGAAGAGAAACTCACGGATGCCATCGTCGAGGAGCTGCAGCGGCAGGCGGCCAACCGGCCGCAATTGCTGAAGGTCGAACGCGCGGACGATGCGAAAGCCTCGGAGGAGCTGATCGTCAACGGAAAGATCGACTTGGCCGCGCTGGTCATGGTGATCGCGGGATCGGTCGCCGGCGGGCCTTAAGTCCGGCCGTCAACGGCGCCCTCAGCCATATTCCTCGCCGATGCCGTATTCCCGGTAGATCTCCAGCGGATCGAGGTCGGGAAACAGCCGGCATTTGGCCTGGGCGAGATGCAGGCTCACCGCCGCCGGCTCCTTGCCGTTCGAGAGCATCTTGCGGATGTCGTCCATATGCGCGCTCGGCTGGTGCTTGGTGTCGAGCTGCTCCAGCGCGACCAGCGCGGTCGCCAGCGCCTCGGTCAGAACCCAGTCGTCGTGGCCGGTGATTCCCTTCTTCGGCATCGGCAGACCCCATATGTGGCGGCGCCAGTCTATCGGGACTTCCGCCAAATCTCCATGGAGCCGTTGCAGCCAGCAGGCACGCGGAGGGCCCGGCGGCCGTCCTGCGGCTTGCATTATGGCCGGGCGTGGCTAAAAGGCGGCATTGCCGGGGCAATAGTATCTTTGGTGAAACAAAGTTGGCGTAGACCGGCCTGCATGGCATTCGGGCCGGCTATTCCGGTCTGGCCCCCTGATCCCCGCATTCGCAACACGGTCCGGTTGCACTACCCTTCAAGGCTTGAGCCCGCATGGTCTTTCTAAGCTTCGTCTACCGCTTCGTGACCAACTTCGCATTCATGGCGATGGTCTATTTCAGCCTGAATTTAATGGAGAAATACCAGAACCGGGCGATCATCGCGATTCTGGTGCTGATCTATACCGGCATGCGCGCAGCTTCGACGCTGCGAGCCTTCTACTTCTACCAGAAGATCGAGCGGCTGGAGGCTGAGACCAAGCGGCTGCAGGGCCCGATCAATGACGGCGCGGGCGGAACGAACGCGCGCAGGCAGGTCGTGGTTGACGTCGCCCGGCTGCGGCGCGACGGCGAGGTCAAGTCCTATATGGACCTGTTCTTCCTGGCGCTGATCGTGTTGCTCTGCGTCGCCAACATCATGCGACAGTAGGCTCTACTGCGCGCGCTTCTTCAGGCTCGCCACACGGGTCGGGCGCGGCGCAGTGCTCTTTGGCGCGGCGCTCTTGGGCGCGGCGCTCTTGGGCGCAGTGCTCTTGGGGGCAGTGCCCTCGGTCTCTGCGGCATGCTTCGGTGTGCCGTGAGCAGCGCGCGCGGTGCGGGCAGCGCGCGCCTTGCCGGCTTTGCCCTTGGCCGCACGGGGCGTCTCGGCCGCCATTGCCAGGCGTGTCGCGACGCGCCGCGACAACGTCGTCGACAGCAGCACCTCGACAGAGCCCTCGGGGATTGCAAAGAGATCGCGGGCGGGCACGGGCAGGGTGGCCGCGACATTGGCGAGCGCCATGGTCTTGCGCGGCAGCAGCGGTTGATGCTCGGTCTGCGCGTTGAGGTCGGCCAGCGAGGGCGCCGGAAGCGTCTTGGTCTGCGCGAACACGAAATTCGGCACGGCGGGCCAGCGCGCGATCGGTGTGGTCTCGGTCGGCGGATGCAGCAGCCATTCCACCGGCGTGGTCGGCGTCGCCGGCTGCTCGGCGGTCGCGGGCACCACGTGCACGATGCGATAGCCGCGCGCCTTGAGGTCGCGGATGATCTTCGGCAGGGCCGCCACCGTGCGGGCCTGGATGTCGTGCAGCAGCAGGATGCCCTTGCCCTTGGCCTCGAGCCGCTGGATCGCGAGCTGATAGACGCGATCGGAGGACACATGGCGCCAGTCGTCGGCCGGGAAATCGGCGCTCCAGACCTGGATCCCGCGCGAGATCAGAAGGTTCTCGACGCCCTCGGCGCGCATCAGGCCGGGAATGCGGAAAAACGGCGCGAGCTTGGACGGATCGGTCATTGCGGCCGATGTCCACTCGATGCCGCCATTGATCTGCGCCTCGGCCTTGTCGAGCGGCATCCGGTCCATTGTGAGCGGATGCGTCATGCTGTGCGTGCCGACGGTATGGCCCGCGGCGACCAGCTTGCGCACGCCGTCCGGGTTCGCCTTGGCCTGTTCGCCGATGATGAAGAAGGTCGCCTTGATGCACTCGTCGGCGAGGATCTGCAGCACCTGGTTGGAATATTTCGGCAACGGACCGTCGTCGAAGGTCAGGACGACTTCACGATCCTTCAGCGGCAGCGTCTCGCGGTACTGCATGGTGCCGATGCGGGGATGCTCGTGCGGATCGACCACGAGGGTGCGGGACGTGCCGAGTGCGTCCGGACGGCCGGGGCAGTCGGCCGCAATGGCCGGCGAGCCGATGGTCAGGACACCCAAAAATCCGCCTAGGAATCCGCCAAGGCAAAGGACGATCCACGATCGCGTCCGAGCAACAACGCTACTTCCGATCATGAACCCGGTCTGCCCTCTTACGCGATTGCCGCCATAGTAGGTCGGAGACATCTGCAAACGGTTCAGGCGCAAGGAACCGCTACCCAGGACTCTGCCGCGACAAGTCCCCTTGATACTTGCATGGCGTAGCATGAACAGACTGTTAATAGGGCCAAAATCACCCCATTTTGCGCCGGCGTGACATTCCGGCATCAACGGGCGTCGGCGCTCTTCTGTGATGTGCCCGCCGGCACGATGTGAACCACCCGATACCCGTTCTCCCTCAGATACCGCAGGAAGGCCGGCATGATCGCGGCCGTGCGCGCCTTGGGATCGTGGAACAGGATGATACCCTTGCCGGCGGCGGCTAGGCGCTCGGTGACGAGCTTCAATTCCTGCTCCGGCGTCATCTCGTTCCAGTCGCTGGCCCACAGGTCAGCCCCGAACACCACGATGCCGCGGGACTGGAGCAGGTCGAGCTCGGCTTGCGTGGCTTCGAAATAGGGGAAGCGGAAGAACGGGGTCGCGGGCGTCGTTGTCGAGGTGCCGTGCAGAGCCAGCTCGACGGCGGCAATGCCGCGATCGATTTCGCTCTTCGCCTTGTCGAACGGGATCCGCGCCATGAACGGATGCGAGAAGGTGTGGTGACCGATGCTGTGGCCCTCGCGGGCGATGCGCTTGACCATGTCGGGGTGTTCGGAGGCGTGCAGGCCGATCAGGAAGAAAGTCGCGCGCACGCATTCCTGCGCCAGTGCCGCCAATACCTTCGACGTCGTCGGCGGATGCGGTCCGTCGTCGAAGGTCAGCACGACCTCGTGATCGGCGAGTGGCAACGTCTGCGGAAAGCTCTTCAGGCCCACGCGCGGCGTGGTCTTGGCGTCGACGCTCAGAATGCGGGAGGTGCCGAGCGCGTCCTTGCGAGGGCACTCGGCGGCTTCAGTCGAGGCGATGCCGGCGAGGGCGGCGAGCGCTGCGCCTGCCGACATCGAGGTCCACCTCAATCGAAGCATCTTTGTCATTGCGCTCAGAGTTGCCTTGTGGGTATTGCCTGAACCGTCAGCTCAGACCACTCGTTTCAACCTGTCGAACGGCGAGGCGCGCCATGGATGAACATCTGGACGGTGCCGCGTCTGCTGCGGAATCGGTACTCGACCACGTGCCGATGCGCAATGAAGACGGCGAGATTCGTCACGAATTCGTCGCGGAAATTGCCCATGCGATCGAGGCCGGCGACAGCGCCGCGCTGCGCGCCTGCGTTGCCGAACTGCACGAGGCCGATCTCGGCGATCTCATCGGGGCTCTCGAGCCTGACGATCGGGTCCGCCTGGTCGAACTGACGGGGCGCGATTTCGACTTCTCCGCGCTGAACGAGCTCGACGAGGGCGTGCGCGAGGAGATCCTCGAGGAACTGCCGCCGCAGACGGTCGCGGAAGGTGTGCTCGAGCTCGAATCCGACGACGCGGTCGAGCTGCTGGAAACGCTCGATCAGGCCGATCAGGAGGAGATCCTCGAGAAGCTGCCGCTCAAGGAGCGCGTCGTGCTCGAGCGCAGCCTGCTTTATCCGGAAAACTCCGCCGGCCGCCGGATGCAGACCGAGTTCATCGCCGTGCCCCAGGATTTTACCGTGGGGCAGGCGATCGACTACATGCGCGAGACGCCGGATTTGCCTGACCGCTTCTACGAGATCTACGTCGTCGACAAGGAGCAGCATTGGCAGGGCGCGGTCTCGCTCGACGTGCTGCTGCGCGCCCGCCGCCCGGTGGCGCTTGCCGAGCTGACCGACGAGGATCGCCGCCGCGTCTCCGTCCTGGAGGACCAGGAGGAGGTGGCGCGCATGTTCGGCAAGTACAATCTCGTCGCAGCCCCGGTGCTCGACACCCAGGACCGCCTCGTCGGCGTCATCACCGTCGACGACGTCGTCGACGTCATCGAGGAAGAGGCGGACGAGGACCTCAAGGCGCTCGGCGGCGTCAACAGCGACGAAGAGCTGTCCGATACCGTGTTCACCATTGCACGCGCACGGTTCAACTGGCTGCTGGTCAATCTCGCCACCGCCTTCTTGGCGTCCTCCGTGCTCGGCCTGTTCGAGGGGCAGCTCGAGAAGATGGTAGCGCTCGCCGTGCTGGCGCCGATCGTCGCGAGCCAGGGCGGCAATGCCGCGACCCAGACCATGACGGTTGCGGTGCGGGCGCTGGCGACGCGCGAGCTCGGCTCCTCCAATGCCTGGCGCGTGGTGGTGCGCGAGGGCCTGGTCGGCCTCGTCAACGGTCTCGCCTTTGCCGTGATCACGGGAATCGCGGCGGTGGCCTGGTTCAGGATCCCGGGCCTCGGCATGGTCATCGGGCTCGCCATCATCGTGAACCTCTTCGCCGGCGCGCTCGGAGGCATCCTGATCCCGATGGCGCTCGAACGTGTGCGAGCCGATCCGGCGGTGGCGTCAGGCACGTTCGTGACAACGGTCACCGACGTCGTCGGCTTCTTCTCCTTCCTCGGCATCGCGACGCTGTGGTTCGGGCTCAGGTAGGAGCTGTTGAATCCGTAGCCTGGATGGAGCGAAGCGTAATCCAGGGCCGCTGCGTCGGCTCGAGAGATGCCCCGGATTGCGCTGCGCTCCATCCGGGCTACTGGCCATCATCTTTAATCCGAACTTAAGCGAGCTGCCGCATCATCGTTCCCGCTTGGGGGAATGAGCATGCGTGTGCGGCTGAAGGCGGACGGACGGATCGTCGAGTTGCGGGACGGGCAAGAGTTTCCTGTCCAGCCCTTTCCAATCCAGCCCGTACCTAACGCAGCGCCGGCCGAAGCCAGCTCGCTCGCCGTGCGCGATTTGCGTCGCCGCGCCTGCCTGACCCAGATGGAGTTCGCGGCTAAACTCGGCGTTCCCGTCGAGACCATCCGCAACTGGGAGCAGGGCAAGCGCGCCCCGCGGGGACCCGCCCGCGCGCTGCTCGCCGTGATCGCGCATGCGCCCGAGACCGTGTTCCAGGCGCTCGCCAAAGCCTGAGCTCGAGGCTTGTCGTCGAGGCTTGGCGTCAAGGTCTGGCGCGAACCTCCCGTTAGCATTGCGCGCAAGATCCGGCCCGGCGGTCGGTGCCGCCCGTTGGCAGCGTTGCCAGCCGGGTTCATAATGACGCCTGGATCATGATTTGGGGCGACCGCGACAGAGAGGATTCCTCATGCTGTTCGTCGAGACCAATGGCGCAAGAATACCGGCCATCGGGCTGGGAACCTGGGAGCTGAGCGGGCGCATGTGCGCGCGTGTGGTCGAGCAGGCACTGCGGCTCGGCTATCGCCACATCGATACCGCACAGGTCTACGACAATGAGCGCGAGGTCGGCGACGGCTTGCGCGCCTCCGGCGTGCGCCGCGACGACATCTTCCTGACGACGAAGGTCTGGACCAACCATTTCGCGCCTCACGATCTCGAACGCTCGGTCAAGGAGAGTCTGGTGCGCATGCGGCTTCCCTCCGTCGATCTCTTGCTGTTGCACTGGCCCAATTCGCACGTGCCGCTGGAGGAGACGTTGGGCGCGCTGTCGCATGCCAAGCGCATGGGCCTGACCCGCCACATCGGCGTCTCCAATTTCACTGTTGCGCTGATCGAGCAGGCGGTGGCGTTGTCGCCGGAGCCGCTGGCCTGCAACCAGGTCGAATACCACCCTTATCTCGACCAGGCGAAGGTGAGGGCGGCCTGCGATCGGCACGGGCTCGCGCTGGTCGCCTACAGCCCGATCGCCAGGGGGCGGATCAAGACCGACCAGACGCTCGCCGAGATCGGACGTCTGCATCACAAGACGCCGGCGCAGGTCTGCCTGCGCTGGCTGGTGCAACAGAATGTCGCTGCGATCCCGCGCACCTCGCGCGTCGAACGCCTGTCGGAAAACATCGAGATCTTCGATTTCGAGCTTTCGGATGACGAGATGGCCCAGATCGCCGCGCTGGCCAGTCCCAGGGGCCGCCTGACCGATTTCGGCTTCGCGCCAAAATGGGATTGAGAGGGGGCTGCCGTATGCTAGGACCAGCTTGGCAACCTGAAGTCAGGCGATGGAACTGCGGAAGATCATACGGACGGACATTGCAGCGTCGGCGATCGCCCATCTGACGCTGGTCGCGGTGATCATCGTGATCAGCGAAGTCCATCCGTTTCACGCCAACCCGCCCGAATCGGTTTCCGTCAGCATCGTGACGCCGGAGCAGGTGAAGCAGGAGGAGGTCAAGGCCGAGGAAAAGGCCGAAGAAAAACTCAAGGCGAAGCCGCCGGAGCCGATCCCTGACCTGAAACTGCCGAAACTGGATTTCACCGACAAGGACAAGGCGGCAACCGCGCCAAAGCCCGAGGCGAAGCAGCAGGCCGCGGCACAATCCTCGAAGCAGCAAGCCTCAAAGCAGCAGGCCTCGCCTGAACCGCCGCAGCAGAAACAGCCGCAGCCACAGCCTTCACAGACGCCGCAGCAGCAGCGCGAGGCGAATGCGCAGACGCAACCGCAGCCTCAACAGCCACAGCCACAGCCTCAGCCATCGCAGTCGCCGCCACCTCAGGCGACTCCGCAGCCACCTCAGCCTCCGGCGCCACAGCTCCTGCCACAAGCGATGCAGCAGCCAGAGGCCGTGCCGCCCCCGGCCTATCAGGCGCCGGAGCCCGACGTCACCGTCAAGTACGGCGTCATGCTGGGCCTGCCGCCGGAATTGCCGACGGAGCTGTCGAAAGACGCCCCCAAGGACGATGGCGGCGATGCCAAGGATTCAATCGCGGCCAAGCTGCCGGCCGAAATCATCGCCGAGCTGCGTCGTCACTTGCGAAGCTGCGCCAAGCTGCCGGCGGGGGTCGCGCCGACCGACACCGTCAACATCAAGCTGCGCACGGTGCTCGCGACCGACGGCACACTGGCGCGCGAGCCGATCCTGATCGAAGCCCCGCCATCCGCAAAGGGCGTGGCGCTCGTGAAGTCCGCCATGAGCGCGCTTCAGGCCTGCCAGCCCTACAAGATGCTGCCGGCCGACAAATACGGGGAATGGAAGGTGATGGATCTGCCGTTCAGCCCGCGGGATTTCGGCGGATAGCAGGTAGTCAAGTAGCCTGGATGGAGCCAACGGGTCGGCGCGAAGCGCCGCCCGATGACAGGCTCCGCGCAATCCAGGGCCGCTCGCGCTGCGTTTCGCACCTTCCCGGATTACGCTGCGCTCCATCCGGGCTACGCGACCGCGCCTGTGTCGCTCCTCTGTCAATCCGCTCACGCAAATATATTCCGCTTTACCGAAATTCGGTTTTGGCGTATGTGTCGGTCATCCCGGCTCATCCTTGAGGGGCGATCTCGTTGTCGTCTTGATTGCGAGCCGGGCTTGCGGTGGACGCGGCAGCGTCGGCATGAGAGGTGCGGGCAGGGCGGGTAGTCCCTGTGAGCCCGCAACCGCCTGCGGACGAGCGGCGCTGTGAAGTTCGTCTCGTCGGTATTTCGATGGCCACGTGCACGAGGCCGTCGAACCCTGCGGCGAAATGGCGAAGGCGCGTACGGCAAAACCGTGTGGTCCTGGCCGTCGTTGCTACGGTCAAACTTTCGCGGAGGTGTGTGCGAGCCCAACCGGGCAGACAGCATCATCCAATTCGCGAGGCGAGGGAGGCCAGAAGGAAAGTTCGGCTCCCGGGAGAGCACGGCATAAGCCGTCCAACCATCGCGCAGGGAAGGCCGAGTGATTGGCACCACCTGTATGCTGCTGTGCGGTTTTTCTGCGTGTGCTTTTCGCGCAGCGGACCGCGGGTGCGAGGTCAGCACCCGGCCTTCCCTGCGCCCTCTTGGCTTTGAGGGTGGAGCGACCAAGCAAAGCTCGGGCGAAACGCGCCGCGAGGATGCAAAGCTGTGTCTGGAAAGCGTAGGATGGGTAGAGCACTTGCGGAACCCATCATGCTTCCGCGAAGAAGAAGCGTGATGGGTTTCGCTTCGCTCTACCCATCCTACGAATGCGCATTCCGTCGCGTGCGGGACACGCGCGAGTCAACGACCGCGCTTCATCTCATCACCATCCACCAACTCCGGCGCCATCGCCTCCCACGCGCTCGAGGCGAATTGCCGCCGCCAGGTCACGATCACCACGGCTGCCGTGGTGACGAACAACACCCAGGGGCTGACGAACCAGCCGAGATAGCCGAGTGCGAAGAAGAAGGCGCGCTGGCCGCGGTTGAAATGGCGGCCGGCGGATTCGAACAGGCGCGAGGTACGGATCACATGAGCTTCGGCCTCCGGCGTGTCACGCTGCGAGGCCGCCGGCATGCCGCCGAACAGGATCGCGACATAGTTGAACAGGCGGTACGACCAGGCGAATTTGAAGAAGGCATAGACGCAGATCAGGACAAGGCCGACGCATTTCAGCTCCCACATGGCGGGCGAGGTGCTGAGATCGATCGGCAGCTTGCTCAAGATCGTGATCGCGTCGTTGGTCGCGTGCAGCAGCGCCAGCGCGCCGCCGAGCGCGATGAGGCTAGTGGAGGCGAAGAAGGCGGTGCCGTTCTGCAGCGAGGCCATGATCTGCATGTCGACCATGCGCGCGTCGCGGTCGAGCAGCCGGCGCACCCACACCTCGCGGTAGCGGTTCATGCGCGCCGACAGGCTGTCGCGGCCATAGGCCGAATGCTCCAGCGTCAGCGCGTAGACCAGCCATTCGATGATGAAGAAGCCGACGGCTGTGATGTCGACCCAATGCCTGCTCATGTCAGTCTCCTGGAGAGGATCGCAACGCTTGCCACGCATGGCGAGGTGCAGCAACGATTGATTGGCGGCAGGCGATGGCGTTAAAAGTGGCTCGCTTCAAGGCGTATCGGGAAGGACTGATGACATGGCTGCGCTGAAACTCGCAATCGGCAACAAGAATTACTCGTCATGGTCGATGCGGCCCTGGCTCGCGCTTCGCGCCAACGACATCCCGTTCGTGGAGACCCTCCTCCCGCTCTACACCGACAATCCCGCGGACAAGGAGCAGATCATCTCGTTCAGCCGCGCCGGCAAGGTGCCGGTGCTGGTCGACGGCGACATCACGGTGTGGGATTCGCTCAGCATCATCGAATACATCGCCGAGCGCTACCCGGAAGTGAAGCTGTGGCCGGACGACGCCGCCGCCCGCGCCCATGCTCGTTCGGTGTGCGCCGAGATGCATTCCGGCTTCATGGCCCTTCGCAACGAATGCGGCATGAACCTGCACCGCCCGGTGCGCCCCGTGACGCTGTCGGCGGACGCCGAAGCCAATATCGTGCGCGTGCAGGAGATCTGGCGGGAGTGCCGGACCCGGTATGGCGCCAACGGAGCGTTCCTGTTCGGGCGCTTCGGCGCGGCGGATGCGATGTATGCCCCGGTCGTGCACCGCTTCCGCACCTACGCGATCGAGGTCACGCCGGAGACCAAGGCCTACATGGACACAATGCTGGCGCTGCCGGCGTTGCAGGAATGGACCCGGGACGGGCTCGCCGAAACGCTTGTCATCGAAAAGTTCGAGAACGTGTAGTCGCGAATGTGATTGAGCGCGGCTTGACGGCACGGCGCGTGACGGCGCTCAATCGCGGGGAGCTGCGGGCAAGGAGAGGGGTTATCATGGGAATCCTGGACTCGTTGGAGAACAACCCGGCGCTGCGGAGCGCGCTCGGCCAGCTCGGGGCAGCCGTGTTGCCGACTGTGCTGAGCGAGGTGCTCGGCAGCAACAATCAGGGCGGCCTCGGCGCGATCGTCGCAAAGCTCCAGCAGGCCGGGTTCGGTGACCAGGTCAAATCCTGGCTCGGCAACGGCCAGAACCTGCCGATCTCGGCCGACCAGCTCCGCACCGTGCTCGGCAGCGACACCGTCCGCCAATTGGCTGCGCGCTACAACATCCCGGTCGACCAGCTGGGCCAGATTCTGGCCCAGGAACTGCCCAAAGCCGTGGATCACGCAAGCCCCGACGGCCATTTGCCCCATAGCGCCTGAGGAACGGTTCCAGCGGTATCACCGGCTGGCGGCATCACTCTGAAATAACTGCAAAATTTGCACGTTTGCCATGTCGCATACTGCTGGCCAAAAAAGCCCGCCGCATGCTATACAGCGGCCGGGTTTCCGGCCGGCCGACGCAGTGGGACCACGGGCGTGGCAGGCGTTGTTTGAGTGATGGAGAGGGTGTTGAAGCACAAATTCCCTATTGGATCGCGCGTGTTGTTCACGGCCAGCAATGTCGCACGCCCTGCTGCCAGCGGCTCGTATGAGATCATCCGCTTGCTGCCGACGGATGGTGACGACTGCCAGTACCGGATCAAGAGCTCGACCGAGGCTTTTGAACGCGTCGCCAAGGAAAGCCAGCTCGCGCTGTCCTGAAGACCGACGCTACCCGCGCATTGGCGCGTCCCCGGGAATTTGTATTCTGCCGCCGTCAAAAGGCCCGCTTCACCTTCAAAAGGTGGGCCGGGGGCAGCTGCCGACTCTCGGTGCTCGCTTTGACCATTCGCTCTCTGCTCGCGTGAGGGGACGTCGCGCATGAACTGGGCATGGGCCTCGTCGCTCGACCAAATCTGGCGCTCGCCGGCCTTTCCAATGTGGATGATGCTGGCGGCTGCCGGCTTCTTCGGACTGATCCTCCTGGTCACGCTGCAGCGCGCCGAGCGGTCGGTCGCCAACGGCGCGCTGACCGTTGTTACGCTGCTCGCCATCACCATCGCGATGGCTGCTGTTGTGCGCGTCGATGGACCGGCAGGGCAGACCACCCCGACCGAGGCGCGCGCGCAGGCCGCGATGACCGCGAGCCTGCCGGCGTTGTCCTGTCTCGACGATCTCGCCGGCGATGCCGTGGCCATCGGCTGCGAGAAGGCGCTGTTCGGCGCGCCGGACGTGGCCGCTGCGGCCGTCTCCACGACCGCGGCCAGGATCGACCGGCTGATGGCGCTCGGCGATGCCGCGACCGCCGAGAAGAGCCTGACGCCCGACATCAAGGTGCTGCGCAAATCGCTGGAACGTGATCGCTATGGCTTGGTCGCGCAGGTGCTGGTCGTACGCGACGGCTGCACGCAGTTCGACTGCGCGGCCTTCCGCTCGCTGACCGACCAGCAGCAGGTCGCCGCCAACATGGATTCCCATCTCTACGACACGCTGGTCGCGCGCTACGCCCCGACCTGGAATGCGCCTGCAGCAGCGCAATCGTTGCCCGCCACTGCCGCCCTTGCCGGACTGCCGCCGTCGATGCCGACGGGCAAGCCGACCAGTGCGGAGTTCCCGAGTGCCTCGTCGACGCCGCCGGTCAGCATCATGAATCCGGAGCCGCCGACGCGTCAGGCGGCGCCCACCGCGAACGCGGCGGCTCCGCGCCCCCCGGCAGCGGCCTCGGCACAGGCCGCAGCTCCCGCCGCGAAGAAGCCGCCTGCGCCGAAGGCTGCGCGGGCACCAGCGGCAGCACCGGTTCCGCTCACGCCGCCGGCCGCGGCTCCCCCGGCTGCGGATAACGAGTAGATCGGCATTCCAAATGCGGGGCTGCCCGGCTAATGCTGGGGCATGCCACTACATCTGATCAAGCTCGCCGTCGGCTGCGAATCCGTCAAGGAATTGAAGGAGTGGACGGCCGAACGGATACAGACCGCCAAGAAGAAGGGTCTGCCGCAACATCACATCCACATCACCCGCATGGTGCCCAAGCGCGACGCCGAGATCTTGTCGGGGGGCTCGCTCTATTGGGTGATCAAGGGCGAGGTCGCCGCACGCGAAAAGATCATCGGCATCGAGCCGTTCCGCGACAAGGACGGCATCGGACGCTGCCGGATCGTGATGCAGCCGAAGGTGATTCCGGTGTCGCCGCGGCCGATGCGCCCGTTCCAGGGCTGGCGCTACCTTGCCGACGATTCCGTGCCGCCCGATCTCGGCAAGTCCGCCGCCGGCTCGATCGCGGCGATGCCGGAGCCGATGCGGCGCGAGCTGCGCGATCTCGGGCTGCTCTAAACCGCGATATTGTCGATCAGCCGGGTCGTGCCGAGCTTGGCCGCGACCAGGATGCGCAACGGCCCGTCCTTGCGCGAGGCGACAGGCGCCAAAGTCGCTGCATGGCGGACCTCGAAATAGTCGAGCTCAAAGCCGGCCGCGGTGATCATCGCGGCTCCGCGCGCCATTGCGGCTGCGACCGCTTCGCCGGCGCGGATGCGCCCGGCGCTCTCCTTCATGGCGCGGTACAGCGTCGTTGCGGTCTGCCGCTCCCGTGGCGACAAATAGACGTTGCGCGAGGACATCGCGAGCCCGTCGCGCTCGCGCACGGTGCGGGAACCGATCACTTTGACGCCGAGGTCGAGGTCGCGGGCCATCTGCGCCACCACCCGCAACTGCTGAAAATCCTTCTCGCCGAAGATCGCGACATCCGGCCGGCACTGCGTGAACAACTTGCCGACGACGGTGGCGACGCCGCCGAAGAAATGCGGGCGGAAGCGGTCCTCGAGGCCGGCCAGCGCCGGTCCCTCCGGTACGATGCGGGTGGCAAAGCCCTCCGGATACATGGCCTCGGCGCCGGGGTGCCAGACGATGTCGACGTCCTCGGCGGCGAGCTTGGCGATGTCGGATTTCCAGGTGCGCGGGTAGGCGCCAAAGTCCTCGGTCGGGGCGAACTGGGTCGGATTGACGAAGATCGACACCACGACGCGGCTCGCGCGCCGCTTGGCCAGGCGCACCAGCGACACATGACCGTCATGGAGCGCTCCCATGGTCGGGACCAGCGCGATCGTGGCCTTTCGCTTGCGAAGATTGTCGACGGCGCGTCGCAAGGTGGGGACCGTGCGGGCAATCAAGGGGCTGCGTGACATCAGAACTCGACGGGGTTTGGAATCGGCGGGCGCGTCCCGGCGCCCGGCAGGCTAACCTTAACAAGCGGCGACCATGGACGCCACGCATCCGGATGCGGCACAGCATCCCGCGCAAAGCCGCGCAAGAGGTCGCGACATTGTGGGCTGGATCACAGACGCGAAGCGGCGCGGCGATTCATGACGAAGGACGGCGCGCCGCGATTTGTATTGCCTGTCACGCATTTCACTTGACCGCAGACGCGGCCAACTCGAAGATATTCGTTAGGGGTGTTGAGGATCGCGATGCTTGTGCAAGCTAGCCAAGGCCAGTCCGGCTCGGCGCATGTGGTCGTGCTCGGCAACGAGAAGGGCGGCTCCGGCAAGTCGACCACCGCCCTGCACATCGCGGTCGCGCTTCTAAAAGCCGGCCAGCGCGTCGCCACCATCGACCTCGACTGCCGTCAGCAGAGCTTTACTCACTACATCAACAACCGTTCCGCCTGGGCGCGCCGCACCAAGCTCGACCTCGAACTGCCGCTGCATCGCTGCATCAAGCTCGGCGAGACCATGCAGGTCGCCGAGAATGAGAATTCGGAGTTCCTTCAGTTCATGGAGGCGGTCTCGGCGGTCGAGAGCAGTTTCGACTTCATCGTCATCGATACGCCCGGCACCGACAGCTATTTGATGCGGCTTGCGCACTCGATGGCCGACACGCTGGTGACCCCGATCAACGACAGCTTCCTCGATTTCGATGTGCTCGGCACCGTCGATCCCGCCAATTACGCGGTGACAGGCGAAAGCCACTATGCCGAGATGGTGCGGGATGTCAGGCGCAAGCGCCGCCAGCTCGACGGCGCGACCACCGACTGGATCGTGGTGCGCAACCGGCTGTCGATGCTCGGCTCCCGCAACAAGCAACTCGTTGCCGAGGGGTTGAAGGATTTATCGCTACGGCTCGGCTTCCGCTACGTCGACGGCTTCGCCGAACGCGTCGTCTATCGCGAGTTCTTCCCGCGCGGCCTGACCGCGCTGGACGAGATCGACGAGGCGACGCTGGGCATGCGGCCCAATCTCGGCCATCTCACCGCACGGGAGGAGGTGACGAGCCTGCTCCGCCAGCTCAAGCTTCCGCTCGACGAGCGCGGACGCCGCCGCGCGGCCAACCGCGCTGAGTGGTTCAATCAGGTCGACAAGCCGCTCGAGGTCCACGACATCCTCGGCGCCTAGGCGTCGGTATATAGCTACTTCCAGTCGATCAAGCGGCCGGTTCCCACGGGAACCGAGCCCGCACTCAACCGTTTTCACCCCGCGTTTACTGCAAAATTGAACCCGATCGAGACAGGTTGCGTCGGAAGGTGACGTGCACCCTGACGTAGCCGTATGAGAACCGGGTGCCCAAGAAACGTGTGCGCCGCACAATGAAAGGGCTGATGGTTCACAATATTTAGCCTTCCTGTCACGCGCCTGTGACATATATTAGGGAATAGGCGACCAGGGGCCGAAGAGCTCCGGAAGAACACGATTTTCAACAGGGATTCAGGCCGCAAGAGCCTGAGGCTGAGGACGAAAATGAAGCGTGGAATTGCCGTTCTGGTTTCGGTCAGTGCCCTCTGTGGTGTCGCCTATTTCACGGCGAGCAAGTGGGCAATCAGGCACGAGACCATCACCTTCTACGATGCCTCGCGCGACAACCGTGCGGTGCCCGTCGATATCGCGATCCGTCGTGACAAGGAAATGCAGGCCAATGCCGGCATGATCACGATGCCGGTCGCCGTGATCAACCACGGCAACACCGTCAAGAACACCGAGTACGGCTTCCTCGCCAACATTTTCGCCGCGCGCGGCTACCTCGTCGTCAGCCCGCAGCATGATTTGCCGACCGATCCTCCGATGGTGACCAAGCCCGGTGAGATCTATGTTGGCCGACTGCCGCAGATCCTGCGAGGCGTCGCCAACATCCATCTCGCCATGCAGGAGATGAAGAAGGTTCAGCCCAACGCCGACTACGAAAAGGTGACGATGGTCGGCCACTCCATGGGCGGCGACATCACGATGTATTTCGCCAAGCAGTATCCGGATGAGGTCAAGAAGGTCGTCACGCTCGACAATCTTCGCGTGCCCTTCGTCACCGCCGGCAAGTTCAAGATCCTGTCGTTCCGCTCCACCGATCCGCAGTTCAAGGCCGATGCGGGCGTGATCCCGACCGACGAGGAATGCGAGAAGGCCGGCATCCAGGTCGTGAAGACCGAATTCCAGCACAACGACATGCGCGACACCGGTCCGGACGCGGCCAAGAACTCGATCCAGGGCATGCTCGACAAGTTCCTGAGCGCGACCGACAGCGAAGTGGCGCCGGTCGATACGCAATCGTCCCCGCCCAAGATTCTCGAGCCCGGGCCGGTCGCTTTGATGGCGCCTGCCAAGAGCTGACGCCTTCCTCGTCGTCGATAGCGATTTTCAAAGCCTCCGCCGGCTGCCGCCTGCGGGGGCTTTGCACATTGACCTAGCTGCGTGCGCTGACCACATTAGCCGCTCACGAAAGGTCAAGGAATGTCCGGCGAACCCATCAAACCGCGCGGCCGCGATGCCGTCTCGGCACAACCAGATGGCGCTGTGCCGCAGGCGGGGACCTCGACCTCGGAGGACATCGCCGCCTTCGTCGCAAACGCGCGCGCGCTGTCACCGCATGCGCCCGGTGCGAAAGGGCGGCTGATCTTCGCGCTGGATGCGACGATGAGCCGGCAGCCGACCTGGGACATGGCCTGCGCGCTTCAGGCCGACATGTTCCGTGAGACCGCCGCGCTCGGCAGTCTCGACATCCGGCTCGTCTACTATCGCGGCTTCAACGAGTGCCGCGCCACGGGATGGATCTCCGACAGCGCCAGGCTTGCGACGCTGATGGGCAAGATCGATTGCCGTGGCGGCGACACCCAGATCGGCAAGGTGCTGAGCGAGTCGCGGCGCGAGGCGGTCGCATCCGGCGTGCGCGCCGTTGTCTTCGTCGGCGACGCCATGGAGGAGAACGTCGACGAGCTCTGCGCCAAGGCAGGCGAGCTCGGTATGCTCAAGGTGCCTGTGTTCGTATTTCAGGAAGGCCATGACTCAGTGGCCGAGCAGGCCTTTCGCGAGATCGCGCGTCTGACAGGTGGTGCCTGGTGCCGGTTCGATCCGGGCGCGGCGGCGCAGTTGCGCGAGCTGTTGCGCGCAGCCGCCGCCTACGCGGCCGGCGGACGCGAGGCGCTGTTGCAATTGGCGAAGACCGCAAGTGGCGCGGCCAGGCTGATCGGCCAGATGAAGTAGCGCTGGCGCGCGGTCGGCGGGGGCGCAAGGACACGATGCTTTTTGGCGATAGGCCGACTATATTCCGGCCATGACCCTGATTGCCGGCGCTATCGCTGTTATTACCCTTTATCTGCTGCTCCAGATGTTCCGTTCGGCCAACCCAGCGGTGCTGGCACGCGCGATCAGGTTCGGTGGCGGCGTGGTCGCGCTGGCTGTCGCAGCGTTCACTGGCTTGAAGGGCGAACTGGTGGTGGCGATCCCGCTCGGGATATTCGGTGCCGGGCTCCTGGGTTGGACACCGATGGCAAACGCCGGCTTCGGCAATATCGGCGGGCTGTTCGGCGGGGGCGCGACGCGCCCGGCCGGTCAGGCCTCGCGCGTGCGCTCGCAATTCCTGGATATGCGGCTCGATCACGATTCCGGCCAGCTCGGAGGCCGGATCGTCGCCGGGCCTCACGCCGGGCGCGATCTCGATGAGTTCGATCTCGCGGCCCTGCTGGCAATGGTCCCGGCGTTCGACGCCGAGAGCGTGGCCCTACTTGAAAGCTATCTGGACCGCCGGTTTCCCGCTTGGCGTCAGAACGCGCAGGGCGACGCGGCAGGGGGGCAGCGCCGCACGGTGGCGAGCGGCAAAATGACGACGGAGGAGGCCTATCAGATCCTTGGCCTGCAGCCGGGGGCGGGGCGTGACGACATCAGCCGGGCTCACAAGTCCCTGATGAAGAAACTGCATCCCGACCAGGGGGGCTCGACGTATCTCGCTGCCCGTGTAAACGAGGCCAAGGATACTCTGCTTCGCACGCATAACGGCTAACTCCGGCACCACGCTACAAACGCTCGTCCCGTGTGAGCTCTGCTTGCTCTGTTTGCCGTCGCCCCGATGCCCGCCATTGTCGGCGTGGTCGATCCCTTGCGTAAAGTTTTAACCGTAAATCCTTGACGAGAGGTTGTCGTGGAACAGCCTCGTCGGCCACCGCGTCCCGAAAATGAAAATGCCCGCGCAAGGCGCGGGCATTTTCATTGGAGCGGTGCGAAAGATTAGTTGCGGACGGTCATGCAGGAGATATCGGCGCGCTTCAGGGTGCGGCAGACGGCTTCGGCCTGGTCGCGGTCGAGCCCGGCGAAGCGGGCGCGGTAGAGCTTGCGATTGTCTTTCGCGACGACCGGCTCGGTGAACGGGTCGGCCTTGCTGAGCAGGCCACGAGCCGAGCTGCGCGCCGCGTCGATGCGCTGCTGGGCTTCGTTCTCGCTCTCGAGCGCGCCGACCTGGACGATCCAGCCGCTGTGGGTGACGACTGGCTTCGTGGTGGCGCTCATGATCGGCTGCAGCGCCGGGTCGGCTGACGCGAGCTTCGCAGCAGCCGGGGCAGGTGCGGCGGCGGTTGCGGCCGGTAAGACGCCGAGGACGCCGTTGCCGGTGCCGAAGCCCGCCGGCTGCCGCGGCAGCTCGGTACGGGCGATCTCGGCCCTCGGAGCTTCCGGTTGGCTGGCGACCTCAGGCTTGTTGATGAGGTCTGCCCGGGCGACGACGGCGCCGGAGGTTTCGGCGACGTCGGAACGGGACGCGATCGTGCTCGTGACCTGCGGTGCGATCTGAGCCGGGGCGGCGGAGGCGACCTTCACGGCGCCGGCCTTGACCTGGACGGTCTTGACCCTGACCGGCTTCATCGGCTCGGACGAGCCGGGGATGATCGAGAGCGGCTGGCTCGAGATCACGCCATTGGTGAGCGGCGCAGGCTCGATCCTGGATTCTGTCGGCCGAACTTCAGGCCTGTTGGCTTCAGATCTGGGCTGAGCCGGCGGCACCGCGGCAGTCGCAGCCGCAAGCGTCGAGAGGCGCGCGGCGAGACGCGACGGGGCTGCTTCGGGAGCAGGGGCAGCCGCAGCCTGGACCTGCGGAGCGGAGCGGGTCGGGGTATCCGACGCATCGGCGACTTCGGCAGCGGCATCGGAACCGTTGCGCTCGGTGACCGCGGCGACGGTGTGGGTGGTCGCGGCCTTATCGAGGTTCTCCGCGAGCAGGTTGCGCATGATGGCGTCGCGCGAGCCGCCGCTGCGGCCGCCCAGCACCACGCCGATCAGGTGGCGGTTGCCGCGGCGCATCGAGGTCACGAGATTGAAGCCGGAGGCGCGAGTATAGCCGGTCTTGATGCCGTCCACGCCCTCGACATTCCCGAGCAGATGATTGTGGTTCCGGATCGACTGTCCGCGCCAGTTGAAGGTCGAGGTCGCGAAATAGCGATAGTAGCGCGGAAAGCGCTCCTGGATGGCGCGGCCGAGCGTGGCCTGGTCGCGCGCGGTCGTGACCTGCTCGTCGTTGGGAAGGCCGTTGGCGTTGCGGTAAACCGTCCTGGACATGCCGAGCGAACGCGCCTTGCGCGTCATCATCTGGGCGAAGTCGTCCTCGTCGCCGCCAATCGCTTCCGCGATCACAACGGCTGCGTCGTTGGCGGAGCGGGTGACGAGACCCTTGATCGCGTCCTCGACGCGGATGGTTTGGCCGGCACGCAGGTTCAGCTTGGTCGGATCCTGATCGGCGGCGTGCTGTGAGACCGGCATCTCGGTGTCGAGCTTCATCTTCCCGGACTCGAGACGCTCGAACAGCAGATAGAGCGTCATGATCTTGGTCAGCGAGGCCGGATGGCGGATCCCGTCGGGGCTCGTTGCCTGAAGCACGGAGCCGGAATTGCCGTCGACGATGATCGATGCGAATTTCGGGCTGGAGCTCTCGGACACATCGCGCTGCACGCGGTGTTGCGCATAGTGACGCCGGTGGCGCCGCGCCTCGGCAGCATCTGTGGTGAAGATGACCGCACTGGTAACCGCAAGAAGCCCAAAAACGCCAACCCGCGCCAAGCGCGAGAAAGACAAGTTTTTACGAAGCATGAAACCCCGTCCCCGTTTCTGACTTGATCACCGGCTCGTGAGGCGAAATTGTGCCCATGGGACCCTGGATCATTACCTGCTCAGGCTGTCCTCCGCAGGTGTTGGCCGCGGGTGACGTTGGGCCTGAGCCGCTGTTCTGGCTAAGGTGATGTTCTCCAACGGCTTTTGGCCGCTTGTGGAAGTAGAACACGTCCAGGGAATCAAGGTAGGGCGCTGCGGTTTCCAAAAGCTTAAGGAACCATTGCGGGAAACCCCGGGAATCGCGGCGAATTTTGTATGTAATTTGTGCGACGCACAAAATTCTTGACTTTTTTGTGCGTTGCACTAATTGTGAGCAGAGTCAGGGAGCCGGGGCTTCCCGACGAGAGCTAGGGAAAAGGATTCCGAATGTTCAAGGTTGAAGACTTTCAAGGCTACGGGAAAGAGCACTTCGAGCAGTACGTCGCCTCCGCGACCTCGATGCAGCACGGCCTTCAGGCGATCGCCAGCGCCTACGGCGACTACACCAAGAAGTCGTTCGAAGACACCAAGTCCTTCGTCGAGAAGCTTTCCGGCGTGAAGTCGCTGGACAAGGCCGTCGAAGCGCAGACCGAATTCGCCCGTTCCGCCTACGAGTCCTTCGTCGCGGAATCGCAGAAGATCGCAGGCCTTTACGGCGACCTCGCCAAGCAGGCGTTCAAGCCGGTCGAGACCATCGTGTCGAAGTTCACTCCGGCCGCCAGCTAACGTTTCCTGACGTCCTGGAATCAAAAGCCCGGCTGAAGCAGCCGGGCTTTTTTTTGTTTGTCGTGGCGTGTCGATCTCAGCGCGCCACGCGCAGCTTGGACAGCGACGTGCCGATGTCCTTGAACACCGAGACGGTCTGATCTGCCTTCGTCACCAGATAGAACTTGTCGGTGCCGCTCGCGCAATATTGCAGTACGCTGGACGTCGGATCGCTCCCGGTGTTCACTTGCACCGTATAGATCGTGATGTTCGCCGCCTTGGCGTTGTCGCACAGTTTCTTCTGCCGCGCGTCGATTTGCCAAGTGTTGCCGTACCAGCGGTTCTGCGTGTTGAGACCGTCGGAGAGCAGCACGATCGCGTCCTTGTAGGTGTAGTTGGCGTCTTTGGCCGGCGCGTTCATGGGATCGCCGGTCGACAGCGTCATCCAGCCCCAGGCGAGGCCAATGCCCTGGTTGGTGTTACCGGTGGGCTTCATGGCGTCGATCCGGCTCTTGAGTGAACTCCAGTCGTAGCTCAGCGGCATGATTGGCTGCAGATAGGATGAACTGCCGGTGTCGCAGTAGGAGTACTGTTCGGCCGGGAACTGCGTTCCCGCGTTGCCGCTCGTGGGCGTCGTGTTCTTGGTGTCGTAGTCCTGGTCGCGATCGACCACGCATCCCGTCCACCTGTTGTGGTTGGCGGACCTGGTGCCGCGGGCCGCGTCCCAATCGGTGAAATCGACCCAGTACTTGTTGTAGTTGCTGGCACCCACGTTGACGTCCTTGGCAAACGGAACGATCGAGATGTAGACGTCGCCATCGGTCTTGGCGAGCGGGCTGAGCTGGTCGACGAGGCTCTTCGCGGCGGTCTGCATCGCCGCCATCTTGCCGTCGTCCGCCATCGACCCCGTGTTGTCGAGCACCAAGGCCACGCGCATGCGCACCAGACCCCAGGCGCTGGTGGAATCGGCGCCGACGTCGAGTGTCGGGAAACCTGCGACCTTCATGAAGGTGGTCGTGTAGGTGCCGGTGCCGGTGACCTGGATGGTGGAGCCCATGCTGGTGCTTGCGGTGTAAGTGGCCGCGATGCTGACCGACGGCAGGGAGCTGGTGGCGGTGAACAGGGCGTTGAAATAAGCCTGCGCCTTGGTGCTGATCTGCGAGGTCGTGATGGTGCCGGACGACAGATCCTTGGAGACCATCAGCGAGGTCGAATCGAGGGCCGCCTGCATTGCGGAACGAGCCTGGGCCGCGCGACTGTAATCGATTGCAGCTCCGACGAAGCCTAGAACTGGGAGCAGCGCGATAGCGAAGATCACGGCGATATTGCCTTGTTCGGCCGCTGCAAACCGGGAGAGGTGTCGACCAACAATACGGCTGACGAGGGGCAGGCTAGACATGACGATTCCCGGAAATCTGTGACTTTGCCCGTTTTCGCGCCACGCCATTGAAGGCAGGTAAATGGGTCCGTAGAAAACCGGAGATAACCCGCGCGAAGCCGCCGCAGCCGCGTTACCGGCCGGGTTCCTGGTCAACATCTTCTAAACCGGCGGGGCGGAAGCTTTTGTCAAATCAGTCCGGATTGATTAACCTTGGTGAGGATCGCCCGGACCGGGAATCGGGACCGCCGGGGCCGCATCGACCCAGCTGTCGCACGCTTGCGGCGAGCCGGGGGCAGGCCCATATTCGGTGAAGCCGATCCGGCTTGGACCGGACCGGCTGGAAGCGGCGATCCAACAAGGCGGTGCGCCTGTGCGAAGCTCCGAAGGCCGGGGCTGCGCGGCGAACCGCCATACGCTTCCGTGGGGAATTTGAACGCCTGAGCCATGCCGCAACTGTCTTCCAGACCAGATCCGTCCGCGGCCGCCGCCGCCCACGCCCACGCTCCGCTGATGAGCAACGACGAGAACCGTTCGGGCGGTCCCTCCGCGCCAAACACGTCCGTCATCACCAAGGTCAAGCCGAAGACGAAGCGGCCGAACCTGTACCGTGTGCTGATCCTGAACGACGACTACACGCCGATGGAATTCGTCGTTCATGTGCTGGAGAAATTCTTCCAGAAGGACGCCGAGGCCGCAACCAAGATCATGCTGCACGTACATCATCACGGGATCGGGGAGTGTGGCGTGTTCACCTACGAGATCGCCGAGACCAAGGTGACGCAGGTGATGGATTTCGCTCGCAAGCACCAGCATCCGCTGCAATGCGTGATGGAAAAGAAGTAAGACACGGCGCGTTTGAAGCCGGTTCTTGTGCATGTCGCAGTGTGATTGCCGCGTGATGTCTGCGAGCGATGTTCGTTGCAGACGGCAAAACTACGGAATTTCGGACCGGTGCCGATCGTGCCAAACCGGAACGGGTTTTGCATCGAAAAATACCGCAGCTGTGCAGCCGCCTGAGTCGCGGAACCGGTCTTTCGCCGCGATCTTGTATAACTATATGTGACAAAGGTTGTTGTTGCCTGACCGGGCGATGGCGATCATGATGGTGGGGGCCATAGAGGACGCGAATGCCGACTTTTTCCCAAAGCCTTGAACAATCCCTGCATCGTGCACTGGCGATCGCAAACGAGCGTCATCACCAATACGCGACGCTCGAGCATCTTTTGCTCTCCCTGATCGACGACTCCGATGCAGCCGCCGTCATGCGCGCCTGTAGCGTCGACCTCGACAAGCTCCGTACGAGCCTCGTCAATTATCTTGAGACCGAATTCGAGAACCTGGTGACGGACGGCGCCGACGACGCCAAGCCGACCGCAGGTTTCCAGCGCGTGATCCAGCGCGCGGTAATCCACGTGCAGTCGTCCGGTCGCGAAGAGGTGACCGGCGCCAACGTGCTGATCGCGATCTTTGCCGAGCGCGAGAGTCATGCCGCGTATTTCCTGCAAGAGCAGGACATGACGCGCTACGACGCCGTCAACTACATCAGCCACGGCATCGCGAAGCGACCGGGCGTCTCCGAGGCACGCCCCGTGCGCGGCGTCGACGAAGAGACCGAGACCAAGGGCAGCGACGACGCCAAGAAGAAGGGCGAGGCGCTCGAGATCTATTGCGTCAACCTCAACAAGAAGGCGCGCGACGGCAAGATCGATCCGGTGATCGGACGCAATTCCGAGATCAACCGCGCGATCCAGGTGTTGTGCCGCCGGCAGAAGAACAATCCGCTGTTCGTGGGCGAGGCCGGCGTCGGCAAGACCGCGATCGCGGAGGGCCTGGCCAAGCGCATCGTCGACAGCGAAGTGCCGGAGGTGCTGGCGGCTGCGACCGTGTTCTCGCTCGACATGGGCACGCTGCTCGCCGGTACGCGCTATCGCGGCGACTTCGAGGAACGCCTGAAGCAGGTGCTGAAGGAACTCGAGGCGCATCCCAACGCCATCCTATTCATCGATGAGATCCACACCGTGATCGGTGCGGGCGCGACGTCGGGCGGGGCGATGGATGCCTCGAACCTGCTCAAGCCCGCGCTCGCTTCCGGCACCATCCGCTGCATGGGCTCGACCACTTACAAGGAATACCGCCAGCACTTCGAGAAGGACCGCGCGCTGGTGCGGCGCTTCCAGAAGATCGACGTCAACGAGCCGACGGTCGAGGACGCAATCGCAATCCTCAAGGGACTCAAGCCGTACTTCGAAGATTACCACCGGCTGAAATACACCAATGAGGCGATCGAGGCTGCGGTGCAGCTCTCTTCGCGCTACATCCACGACCGCAAGCTGCCGGACAAGGCGATCGACGTGATCGACGAATCCGGCGCGGCGCAGATGCTGGTCGCCGAGAACAAGCGCAAGAAGACCATCGGCATCAAGGAGATCGAGACCACGATCGCTTCGATGGCGCGGATCCCGCCGAAGAGCGTGTCGAAGGACGATGCCGAGGTGCTCAAGCATCTCGAGCAGACCCTGAAGCGCACCGTGTTCGGTCAGGACAAGGCGATCGAATCGCTCGCCGCTTCGATCAAGCTGGCGCGAGCCGGCCTGCGCGAGCCGGAGAAGCCGATCGGCTGCTATCTGTTCTCGGGTCCGACCGGCGTCGGCAAGACCGAGGTCGCAAAGCAACTCGCGGCGTCGCTCGGCGTCGAGCTGTTGCGCTTCGACATGTCCGAATACATGGAGCGGCACACCGTGTCGCGCCTGATCGGCGCGCCTCCCGGCTATGTCGGTTTCGATCAGGGCGGCCTGCTCACCGACGGCGTCGACCAGCATCCGCATTGCGTGGTGCTGCTCGACGAGATCGAGAAGGCGCATCCCGATCTCTATAACGTGCTGCTCCAGATCATGGATCACGGCCGGCTCACCGACCACAACGGCAAGCAGGTCAACTTCCGCAACGTGATCCTGATCATGACCACGAATGCGGGCGCGTCCGATCTCGCCAAGCAGGCGTTCGGGTTCACGCGTTCGAAGCGGGAAGGCGACGACCACGAGGCGATCAACCGGCAGTTTGCTCCGGAATTCCGCAACCGTCTCGATGCCGTCGTGTCGTTCGGCCATCTCAGCGTCGAGGTGATCGGTACGGTGGTCGAGAAGTTCGTGCTTCAGCTCGAAGCGCAACTCGGCGATCGCGACGTCACCATCGAGCTGTCCGAGCCCGCCAAGACCTGGCTGGTGAAGCATGGTTACGACGAGCAGATGGGCGCACGTCCCATGGCTCGCGTGATCCAGGAGCACATCAAGAAGCCGCTGGCCGACGAGGTGCTGTTCGGCAAGCTCAAGGGTGGCGGCCATGTCCGCGTCGTTCTGATCAAGGACGAGGCCGACGAGAGCAAGGACAAGATCGGCTTCGAGTTCGTCGAGGGTCCGGTCACGCCGAAGCAGGAGAAGCTCCCGGGTGCCCGCAAGCGCCCGCCGGGCAAGTCCAAGCCCGGTGGCCCCGGCGGCTCGAAGGGGCCGACCAAGAGCCCGCTGGTCAAGGTTTGATCTGCACGCGATGAATTGAAAAGGCCGGCTGAGAAGCCGGCCTTTTGTTTGGCGCTGGATGTTGCCTCGTGGCGGGGCCGGGCAGGAACTAGGCTCAGGTAGCCGATCCCGTCGTGCCGACCTTACGTCCCAGCCTCCGGCGCGCGGGGCGGCCGCGGCTTTTTCGGAGCGCGCGGCGCTGCGTGCGGGACAGAGGGCTGCATGGTTACAATAACCGGATTCGGCTTGTGATCGGTTGCCGCCCCGGTCGCTGCATCGACGCCCATGCCGACGACGCCGCCGAGCAAGAGATTGCGCGCAAAGCCGGCGGCTCCGCCGGTCTGTATGTCTCGGCTGAGCGGAACGACCTGCGGTTCATAGCCTTCCTTCTGGAAGGCAATCGAGATGTCGGCGCTGCGTTTGACGACCACTGAGCAGGGCGTGGTGCAGGTGGTTGGAACTTCCATTCCGCTGACAATTGCTTCCACGCCTGACGGTGTTGATGAGATGCTGATATTTTCGGTCGTGCCGCGCGTGACAGACGCGCAGCCGCCCAGCATGACGCTGAGCGCCACAATTCCAAATGATCGCATGAAGTGCCCCTTATTCCCCGACGCCATTGAAGCGCAACCACAGCGGGAGGGCAATACGTCATTGGTTCAGATAGTTAAGCTACGCACCGGTTGTGTATAGGAAGGGTGGTAGCGTGCGCGTGGGCTCGGCTAGTCACCGCGCAGGCGCTGGTCGTCCTGCACACGAACATGCTCGGCGCCGCGCGCGCCCGCGGGCGACAGCCGCAACATGCTCAGCGCCGCGCCGCAGAGCGCGAAGCCGACGCCGGTCAGCAACGCGATCCTGGTTCCCTCGATCGGATAGCGGCCGAGGAACAGCGCGACCAGCGCTGCGCCGGTGGTCTGCCCAAGCAGCCGCGCCGTCCCCAGCATGCCGCTGGCGCCGCCGGCACGCTCGCGCGGGGCGGCTGCGATCATGGTGCGGTTGTTGGGGGTCTGGAACAGGCCGAAGCCGGCGCCGGCCAGCGCCATCCGCCAGATCACATCGAGCGGCGTGGGCGCCGCCGGCAGCAAGGCGAGCGCAGCGAGGCCGCAGGCGAACAGCGTGAGGCCGATGCCGCCGAGCAGGCCTGCCGGGTAATGCTCGACCAGGCGACCGGCGAGGGGTGCTGCGAACGCGACCGCGATCGGCCACGGCGTGATCAGGAGACCCATATGCACCGCCGAATAGCCGAAGCGGCTTTGGAGGTAGAAGGGGATCGCGACGAAGGCCAGCATCTGCCCGCAGAACGAGGCGATCGAGGTTGCAATCGACAGCGCGAACACCGGGATGCGCAACAGGTCGATCGGCAGCAGCGGCGAGGCCATGTGGGTCTCGCGGTAGATCAGCAGTGCGCCGGCGACGAGCGCGATGGCGAACTGCACGAGGCAGGTGATCGCCGCTTCGCCATGACCGACGCTATCGACGGCCGCGATGCCGACGCCGAAAGTGATCGCGGACAGCCCCGCGCTCTGCCAGTCGAAGGAATGGCTCGCAGGCCTGGTGTGCGGCAGGCTGCGCAAGCCCAGCACCAGTGTCGCCACGCCGAGCGGGACATTGATGGCGAACAGCCAGGGCCAGCTGCCGAACGCCAGGATGCCGGCCGCGAGCGTCGGGCCGACCGCAGCCGAGAAGGCGACGACGAGGGCGTTGAGCCCGATGCCGCGGCCGAGCTGGCTGCGGGGGTAGGTGAAGCGCACCAGCGCCGCGTTGACGCTCATGATGCCGGCCGCGCCGAACCCCTGCACGATGCGTGCAATCGTGAGGAGCGGCAGCGTGTGCGCCAGCGCGCAGAATGCGGAGGCAAGCGTGAACAGCACCAGCCCGACCAGATAGACGCGGCGATAGCCGACGATCTCGCCGAGCGAAGCCAGCGGCAGCAGCGAGATCGTGATCGCGAGCTGGTAGCCGTTGACGATCCAGATCGAGAACGCCGGGCTTGCATCGAGGTCGGCCGCGATCGTCGGCAGCGCGACGTTGGCGATGGCGCTGTCGACCACTGCCATGATGATGCCGAGCGCAATCGTCAGGACCGCCTGGCCACGCTGCGGCTGCGGCAGGCCGTCGGCGTGCTCCATGGGGGCTGGCGACATGATGGCGGCGGGCTTGATTCGAGCCGTGGTTCGTCTCCGGATTAGGAAATTGCGAGATGCATCGCAACCCGGCAGGATACGGGCGGTTCCTGCGCCGGGCGCGGGTCTCCCGGCACCGCGGGCATGGGTCCGCACAGCCCTCGCGGCTCACCAGCGCGAGGTCGACTTCCCGAAAACATAGAGCGCGACGAGCCCAACCGTCACCGCGGTCGAGACGATCCGGATGGTGCGGTCCCAATCGATCCCGCTCCGCTCGGCGCGGTTGAGATTGAGAGCGGTGAACAGGGCCTTCATGGCAAATCGGCGCATCGGGCGGCCTCGCGGGAGCGCACGATGCCACTGTCGGCGCGGGCCGGATTGATGCAGCTCAAGCCGGACTGCGCCGCGCGCGGTCGCTACACCGGCGGCGGGTTGCGGTCGGTGAAGGCCGTGCGCTGGTGCCAGTAAGGATAGGGCAGCGTCACCTTGCTCGCCGTATCGAGCTTGGCGATCTGGTCCTTGGTCAACGACCAGCCGACCGCGCCGAGATTTTCGCGCAGCTGCGTCTCGTTGCGCGCGCCGATAATCAGCGTCGAGACGGTCGGACGCTGTAGCAGCCAGTTCAGCGCGATCTGCGAGACGCTCTTGCCCGTTTCCTTGGCGACCTCGTCGATCGCATCGACGACGCGGTAGACGTGCTCGTCCGGCACGGGTGGGCCGAACTCGGCCGTTTTGGGCAAGCGGCTTACGTCAGGCTTTGGCTGGCCGCGGCGGATCTTTCCGGTGAGGCGTCCCCACCCGAGCGGCGACCAGACCACCGCGCCGAGGCCCTGGTCGAGGCCGAGCGGCATCAGCTCCCATTCGTAGTCGCGCCCGATCAGTGAATAATAGGTCTGGTTGGCGACGTAGCGCGGGAAGCCATGCTTGTCGGCAACGCCAAGCGATTTCATCAGGTGCCAGCCCGAAAAGTTCGACACGCCGACGTAGCGGATCTTGCCGGCGCGCACGAGCACGTCGAGCGTGCTAAGCACCTCCTCAGGAGGGGTGAAGGCGTCGAAGCCGTGAAGCTGGAACAGGTCGATGTAATCGGTGCCGAGCCGGCTCAGCGAAGCATCGATGGCTGTGAGCAGATGCTGCCGCGACGACCCGATGTCGTTGGGGCCGTCGCCGAAGCGGAACGTCGCCTTGGTCGAGACCAAAACCTTGTCGCGGCGGCCCTTGATGGCTTCGCCGAGAACGCGCTCGGATTCGCCGAGCGAATAGACGTTCGCGGTGTCGAACATCGACACGCCGGCATCGAGACAGATATCCAGAAGGCGCCGCGCTTCGGTCGCGTCAGTCGTGCCCCATGCAGCGAGGCGGCCAACGCCGCCGAAGGTACCGGTCCCAAGACTCAAGGCGGGTACCATCAGGCCCGAGCGGCCCAAGCGTCGGTATTCCATCGATTTGCTCCTCGGCTGGCCGCTGATTGATCCCCGCGGCCTGGTGCCGATGGTAGAGCAAGCACGCGCAGTGTCCTATTGCGTGCTCACATAGCGGCTCTGCTGGGGCCGCACGCGTTACGCCACGATTGTCCCCTTCAAATTCGCAGCCGTGATCTTCGCGCGCAGCCAGGCTTCGAACGCGTCGACATGGCTGCGGCCTTTGGCCTCGGAGGACCGCACCAGATAATAAGACACGGTCTCGACCTCGAATTGGGGCTGATGGAACGGCGCGACTAGGGTGCCCTTTTCCAGCTCGTCGGCGGCGAGAATCTCGCTCTCCAGGACGACGCCGAGACCTTCGACCGCGGCGTCGATGGCCATGGTGGATCGATCGAACCACAATTCGTGGCGTGCCTTGATCGTCGTGCCGACGACCTTTCGCAGATAGTCGGTCCAGGTCAGCGCGTTCGACGAATGAATCAAGGTGGCCCGGGCAAGATCGCCGGGCTCGTGAAGTCCGAGTTGCTCGATCAGAAGCGGGCTACAGAGCGGACGCAGACGCTCAGCCAGGAGCGGCTCGATCTGCCGGTCGTTGAGGACGGGCGGGCGTCCATAGGCGATGGCGAGATCGAAGCGAATGGTATCGAGCTCGCGCAAGTCGGCGATAGTTGACAGCCTGATCCCGATCTCCGGATGCTCGCCGATGAAATTCCCGATCCGCGGCTGAAGCCATTTGGCGGCAAAGCTCGGGCCGCTCGCGATGAACAGATGATTGCGCTGCGACTGCGGCGCGACCAGCCGCGTCGCGCCCTTGATCATTCCAAATGCGCGCTCGATCTCGGCGGCATAGACGCGACCGGCATTGGTGAGCACCGCGCGGCCGGCGTGCCGCGAAAAAACACGAACGCCGAGGAAATCCTCCAACTTCTGGATGTGGTGGCTGATCGCGGAGGGCGTAACGCCGAGCTCCTCTGCGGCGCGGCTGAAGCTGCCGTGGCGCGAAGCGGCTTCGAATGCCGACAGCGCCTTGAGCGGCGGCATTCTCGACCGCGGTGTTGACCCCGCTTCATCGGCTGCTGAGTTTTTTGAACTGGCGCCCATCATGTCTGCCCGGTACGAATTTATCTGTTGCTCAGGCAATTCTTGTACCGCAAACGCCCTGAAGCAACAGCTTCGTGCCCCAAAAGACCGACCCGACAACGGCGAGTGCATCGCCACACCGCACGGCTGTGCGGCGTTGCCGCTTGCCCGAGGAGAACCCATGACTTCAGCGCTGAAACAGGCCGCCGACGAATTCCTCGTCCGCTATGGCGGAGACGTGTTTCCGAACCTCTTCACCTCGGCGAAGGGGACGATCGTGACCGACAGCGATGGGCGCGACTATCTCGATTTCACCTCGGGCCAGATGTGCGCCACCATCGGCCACAACCATCCAGCCATCGTCGCGGCGGTGGAGAACGCGGGAAAGAAGGCCTTCCATCTCTTCAGCGGGATGATCCCCGAAGTGGTCGCCGAGCTCGCCCAGGTGCTGGCGAGGGATTGGCTGCCCGGCGATCTCAAACGCTCGATCTTCATCAATACCGGTTCAGAAGCAACCGAAGTCGCGCTCCGGATGGCCAAGATGTACACGGGCGGCTACGAGGTGCTCGTTCTCGGCGGCTCGTGGCACGGCATCACCGGCGGAGCGGCCTCGGTCTCGATGGCGAGCGACCGCAAGGGATATGGCGTGCCGCCGCCCGGCGTGTTCGTCATCCCGGAGCCGAACGCCTACCGGCCCTACATCTCGAAGGGCAGCGATGACGAGTCTGCGCTCGCCAATCTCGAACTCGCCCTGAAAATGTTCGACATGCAGTCGAGCGGGAGGGGTGCTGCGATCATCGCGGAGCCCGTGATCAGCGCCGGCGGCGTGCTGGTGCCGCCGAAGGCGTTCATGGAGGCCCTGCGAAAGGCGGCCGATGAGCGCGGCATGCTGCTGATCTTCGACGAGGCCCAGACTGCTTTCGGGCGTATCGGAAAGAAGACCGGATCCGAATATTTCGGGGTCGTTCCGGACATCATGACTATGTCGAAGACGCTCGGCGGTGGGCTTCCGCTTGCGGCGGTGTCGACCACCGAGGCGATCGAGAGCAAGCTCCACGAGGATCACTTTACCTATTACACCAGCCACGTGTCCGATCCCTTGCTTGCCGAGGTCGGGCTCGCGGTGCTGCGCGTGATCACTGAGGAGAAACTTGTCGCACGCGCCAACGAGATGGGAGCCTACCTGCGAGGCCGGTTCGAAGGGCTCCAGCAGAAATACGAGCAGATCGGCGACATCAGAGGCATGGGCCTTCTGCTTGGCGTCGAGCTGGTCAGCGATTGCAACAGCCGACGCCCAGCCCACCAGCTTGGCGGCCTCACCACGAAGAAGTGCTTCGAGTACGGGCTGAGCATGAACATCCGCCGCCGCCCCGAGCGCGGATCGGTGTGGCGTATCGCGCCGCCGTTGACCGTCTCGACCGAGGAGATCGACCGCGCCGTTGAGATCCTTGATCGGGCTTTGAGAGAAAGTCTCGACGAGCTGTCGCGAAATCCCACTGCTTAGCAACTGGTTGGAGGCTGACATGATCCGCGTACACGCGCCGAAGCTCGCCATTGCCGCCGCATCACTGGCGCTACTCGAGATGGGGGCCGCGCAAGCGGCGAGTCAGACTTTGGAAAAGATCAGGGAGGTCGGCAAGATCAGCTTCGGCTACCGCGAGGCGTCGATTCCGTTCGCCTATCTCGGAGCAGATCAGAAACCGACCGGGCTCTCGCTCGACCTCTGTGCCGCAGTGGCCGACAAGGTCAAGGTCATGTTGCAGCGGCTTGAGCTGGAGGTCGAATACGTTCCGGTGAATGCGTCCAATCGCATCCCGCTGCTCCAGAACAGTACCATCGACGTCGAGTGCGGCAGCACGACCAATACGGCCGAACGGCAAAAGCAGGTGGCGTTCTCCGTTGCGACCTATGTGGCATCGCCGCGCTGGCTGGTGTCGGCCTCGTCGCAGCTGATGGAGCCGAAAGGACTTGACGGGCAGACGGTCGTCATCACGCAGGGCTCGCTGAATTTCGGGGTCGCCAAGAAGCTCCTCGATGACCAGAAGCTGAATGTGACGATCGTGCAGGCCAAGGACCACGCCGAGTCGCTCCTCATGCTGGGAACGGGTCGCGCCACGGCGTGGTTCGAGGACGATATCCTGGTTGCCGGTCTCGTCGCGAACGCCTCGGATCCCAGGGCTTTCCGGATGTTGGCGGCCACCTATGCGCCTTCTTACTATGGGCTAGTGACCCGCAGGGAAGATCCCGAGTTCAAGGCCGTCGTCGATGCCGCGATCAAGGAGAAGATGGCGTCCGGTGAATTCGGGAGGCTCTACGCGAAGTGGTTCGAGTCGCCGATTCCGCCGAAAGGGGAGAACCTCCAGCTTCCCATGAGCGAAGCGATGAAGGCCCGCGTCGCATCTCCCAGCGATGCGCTTGTGCCGTAGGCGACGCTCTCGGTAGACCTTACGTCAATGCCGCGACTGGCTCTGCCGGTAGTCGCGCGGTGACATCCCGAAATGCTCGCGGAAGACGCGGCCGAAATGCGAGAGGTCGTTGAAGCCCCAGGCGAAGGCGATCTCGCTGATGTGGCGGTGAGCGAGCACGGGGGAGACGAGATCGCGTCTGCATTGAGCGAGGCGCTCACCGAGGACGTAGCGCTGGAACGAGGTTTCCTCGTCGGCGAGGAGATCGTTGACATAGCGGGACGAAATGCCGAGCGCCGCTGCGGTCTCGGACAGCGAGAGGTCGGGATCGGCAAGATGAGCCCGGATATGCGCCTTCAATCGGTAGAGCAGGGCGGAGCGATGGGTCGAGGACGGCAGCGGCGTCTTGCCTAGCCGCTCGCCCAGCGCCATCGCCAGGACATCGACGGCCTGTTCCGACAGCGCGGCGGCGTGGTGCGGATCGATCTGATCCGCGCTCTGGCAAAGCCGGTAGATGAAATCGTAGGCGATCCTCTGCAGTGCCGAGTCTGGTCCGAAAGCGCTGGCGGTTAGGGTTTCGGTCGCGCCGAGCCGGCGCTGCAGCATCTCGCGCGGCACCTTGAAGATGGTCTGCGTGAAGATGCCGTCGAATTTCAGCTCGTAGGGCCGGGTGGTGTCATAGAGCGCAAACTCTCCCGGGTGCACCACGGCCTCGCGGCCGTCCTGCACCACGCCGCCGGTGCCGCGATTGCCGAGCGCGATCAGGATGAAATCCTGATCCGAGCGCGCGATGCGCGAGGGCGTGCGCAACACGTGCTGACGGTCGGAACAGACCTCGGAGCATTCCGCCTTGCCCAGTGGCGCCCGGGTGACCGAGCCGCGAAAGGCGCTGCCAAGATCGGACTTGCAGTCGAGCCCGACAAAGACGTCGCAGACAATATCCTGCCAGAGCGCAAGGCGGCGGTGGCCTGGGCTGTCGTCTGTGGTGAACTGGATCGGCATCTGCAAAGCCTCCCTTTCACATCCCGCAATATCGCGTGTCGGCGCAGGTCCCGCCTGAAAGGCAAATCCCGTACCGGGTCGGCGAATCCCGTCCGGTCGAGTTTTTGTTCCGCCGCGGTCGAGCGCCCGCCGTCCCGGCTTGGTCAAATAGACTGCATCGGACCTGGCTTCCGATCAACCGGCAAGGGAGGTGGGAATGGGCATCGAACATCCGAAATACAAGGTCGCGGTGGTGCAGGCGGCGCCTGCCTGGCTCGATCTCGACGCCTCGATCGACAAGTCGATCGCCCTGATCAGGGACGCCGCCGAGAAGGGCGCAAAGCTGATCGCCTTTCCGGAAGCCTTCATCCCCGGCTACCCCTGGCACATCTGGATGGATTCCCCGGCCTGGGCGATCGGCCGCGGCTTCGTGCAGCGCTATTTCGACAATTCGTTGTCTTATGACAGTCCGCAGGCCGAGCGGCTGCGCGACGCCGTGCACAAGGCCAAGCTCACTGCCGTGCTCGGCCTGTCCGAGCGCGACGGCGGCAGTCTTTATCTGGCGCAATGGCTGATCGGGCCGGATGGCGAGACCATCGCAAAGCGCCGCAAGCTGCGGCCGACCCATGCCGAGCGCACGGTCTATGGCGAGGGCGACGGCAGCGATCTCGCCGTGCATGCGCGCCCCGACATCGGCCGCATCGGCGCACTGTGCTGCTGGGAGCATCTCCAGCCGCTGTCGAAATACGCGATGTATGCCCAGAACGAGCAGGTCCATGTCGCGGCCTGGCCGAGCTTTTCGCTCTACGATCCGTTCGCGCCGGCGCTCGGCGCCGAGGTGAATAACGCCGCCTCGCGCGTCTATGCCGTGGAGGGCTCCTGCTTCGTGCTTGCCCCTTGCGCAACGGTCTCGCAAGCGATGATCGACGAGCTATGTGATCGACCGGACAAGCATGCGCTGTTGCATGCCGGCGGTGGCTTCGCTGCGATCTATGGTCCCGACGGCAGCCAGATCGGCGATAAGCTCGCGCCGGACCAGGAGGGCCTCTTGATCGCCGAGATCGATCTTGGCGCCATCGGTGTCGCCAAGAACGCCGCTGATCCAGCCGGGCATTATTCGCGCCCCGACGTGACGCGGCTCCTGCTCAACAAGAAGCGCTACCAGCGCGTCGAGCAGTTTGCGCTGCCGGTCGACACCGTCGAGCCCACGGACATCGCCGCGGCGGCGAGCTGATCGCCGGAATCGAGGGAGGCACGCTCATGGAATCCGCAATTCCTCTGCATCTCGAGACCCCGCGCACGCGCCACAAGCGCGTGCCGGACGATTACCAGCCGCCATACCCGTCCTTCGTGGCGCGCTATAAGCCTGCGGTGAACCGGGTCGTGATGGCCTATTTCGGCCTTCAATATCGCGGCACGGCGCCGGCGGCTGCGACCGACGCGCTCGCCGACATCGCGGAACGGTTTGCCGCGGAAGGCAGGCCCTCGCATTGGGACCGCGCGCAATACGTTGATCAGGCCGGTTACGAGAACGTCGTCTCGGTGGCCTATTGGGACGACATTGCGCGGTTCGACAAATGGTTTGCACCGGCGCGCGAGGCCTGGACCGGAACGCAGCGCGAGGGCATCGGCACTTTCATCGAGGTGCTGCGCCCCACGGTGGCGCGGCACGAGACGCTGTTTTCCTCGCTCGGCCGGCCGGAGGGCGTCGCCGCTATCGCCGGCGGCATGAGCGGCGAGGTGCAGGAGCACGCCTATTGGGGCGGCATGCGTGATCGCATCCCGCTGTCGCAGACTGATCCAATGTCGCCGGGCGGCAATCCCGAATTGATCCGCGACGGCGCGCGGCTGCGCGTGCAGGCGCACGACAATCTCTGCCTGATCCGATCAGGCCAGGATTGGAGCGATACCGAGACCTCGGAGCGAAAGCTCTATCTCGACGACGTCGAACCGGTGTTGCGCGAGGGCATGGATTTCCTGCGCGATGAGGGCCTCGGCATCGGCTGCTACGCCAACCGTTACATGGGCGTGCTGGCAGCCGACGGGAGCGCGAGTGAAAAGTCCTATGGTCAAAGCTGGTGGAAGAGCCTGGCGGCGCTGGAGCGGTGGGCGGAATCGCATCCGACCCACGTCAGGATATTCGGCGCCGCGATGAAGTACCTGTCGACGCTCGGCCCTTCAGCAAAACTGCGGCTCTATCACGAGGTCACTGTGGCGGCTGCAGACGAGCAGTTCTTCGAGTATCTGAACTGTCACACCAGGACCGGCATGCTGGCGGCGGTAGAGACCGTCAGCGCTTGATGGACCTAGACCACGCAGTGACCGAGCAGCTCCGAATGCGCGGCGCAGATGTGATGCGCGCCGGCGTCCCGCAGCTCGGCCTCGCTGCCGTAGCCATAGAGCACGCCGATCGCGGTCATGCCGTTGGTGCGGGCGCCGACCACGTCATGGCTGCGGTCGCCGATCATGATCGCGCTGGCGGGATCGACCCTGGCTTCGTCGAGCGCGTAGCGCAGCAGGTCGCGCTTGTCGACGCGCGTGCCGTCGAGCTCGGAACCGAACACGCGCTCGAAATACGGTTTCAGGCCAAAATGCTCGACGATACGGGTGGCGTAGACCGCGGGCTTGCTGGTCGCCACGAACATGCGCGGTGTTGTCGCGGCAAGCGTTGTCAGCGTGTCCACGATGCCGGCATAGGCTTCGTTCTCGAACAGGCCGACATCGCTGAAGCGCTCGCGATAGAGCAGCAGCGCCCGGTCGGCGAGTTCCGCGCTGCCCGTGAGCTTTTGCAGGCTGGCATGCAGCGGCGGGCCGATGCACCAGGTCAGCTTGTCCTCGCTCGGCACCGCGACGTTGAGCCGCTCCAGGGCATACTGGATCGAGCGCGTGATCCCGGGCTTCGGGTCGGTCAGCGTGCCGTCGAGATCGAAATAGATTGTAACCATGTCGCCACGCCTGTGTTGATACCGCCGCCTATTGCTTGACCTAAACGAGGCCACGGACCAAGGCAAACGCGCAACCATTGTCAGGCCGAAAATCGCCTTCTTGATACCGCGTATCCCTTAAAGCTCGCTATTCGCGGGAGGGAAGCGTAGAGTCGCGCCATCACCGCCTTCCATTGGCATCGACCGGTGACTGAGGGTCACCAGCGCTCCCGCCGACTAAGCAGGAGCGTGTATGACTCGATTTCGTCTGGTCGACTGGATCCGCCGGAGAGCGCTTCTCGTCGCATTGATGCTTGCCATATTGATACTTGGCACACTTTCGCAAGGCGCTGTCGCGGCAGGGCCGGACTGCCGGGCGATCGAAAGCACGAGCGGACGTCTCGCCTGCTACGATGCTGCGTTTCCTCCAAAAAAAAGAAAGCCCGCTGCTGCGGAGAACGATGGGTCCCGTGGTGCTTACAAGGACCCGTTCGTGGCGGAAGAGGCCAGAACCGCAGCGAAGCTGAAGAACATCTGCCGCGGCTGTTGAGGGTTGCTCGTTCGCCGCGTCTTGTTAATGGCGAATCCGGACGAGAGATCGGGACGATTTTTTTCAGGAGAGGCCGGATGAGCGAGCGACTTGAAACTCTGAAGAAGGCCCGTGATCGCATGATCGAGGACAGGGATGCGCATGCGAAAGTGCTGGCCGCTCCGTTTGTGCGCGACACGGCCGAGCGAGCGCGCAACAAGTTCATCGAGATCCAGGCGCTGATCGATGCCCTCGACCGCGCCATCCGGGGCGAAATCCCGGGTCCGGTCAAGAACTAGGGCGGTAGGCAGCGACACCGGCAGGACGTTGATTGCAGATTCCGCTACCACTCCCTCATTGCTGTCTCGCCCATTCGACGATTGCGGTCGCCTCCGCGCCTGCCCGGGTTCCCCAGGCGGCGATCGCGTCCTTTGCTGCCTTCCGCAGCTCCGTGACAAGGAACGCGGGCGCCGGCTCGGCGATATGGACGCCATTGTCGCGCATGCGCGCATAGTTCTCGATGGTGCGGTGGGTCAGTAGCGCGAGCTGGCTCTGTTCTGTCTCGGCCGCCGCGGCCAGCACCTCGCGCTGCATCGGTTCGGACAGTTCGGCAAAGGCGTCGCTGCGGACGAAGGCGATCGAGATCGGCATCGCGTAGTTGATGGCCGTGAAATGCGGCAGAAAGTCCCACAATTTGCGCCCCGCACCGCCGTCGCCGGAGGTGAGGAAGGCATTCAGCCGGTGTTCCCTCAGTCCGGCGAGCGCCGCGTCCATCGGCAGGAATTGCGCGTTCGCGCCGGCCGCGCGCATGACCTCGGTGGAATTGGCATCATAGGTTCGCAAGTTCAGTTTCGGCAGGTCGTCGGCACCTTCGAGCCACCGTTCCGACCACAGGCCCGTGGCCGGCCAGATCGTCACATAGAGCAGCTTGAGGCCGCGCGCAGCGAGTGCTTTTTCGTAGAGCGGGCGCGCCCGCAGATTGGTGGCGCGGGCGATGTCGACCGATTGCACGAGAAAGGGCAGGGTGGACAATCCGAACACAGGGTCGAGGCCCGAGAGCGCGCCCGCGAAGGCATCGCCGCCCGCGATCCGGCCGTCCAGCGCCGCGCGCGGCATCTCGCCCGAGTTGATCTTGAGTTGGTTATCGAAGGCGTTCGTCACGGTCACGAAACCGTGGGTACGGTCGGAGACGCGGCTTGCGAAGGTCGCGAGTCCAATCCCGGAGATGTTATTCTCAGGGTATTCCGTGGTCATCCGCCAATTGACTTGAGAGGTGACTTGGGACGTCACCTGCGCGGCGGCTGGCGCGACGCCCAGGATGAATGCGGCGAGGACAAGGATCGCGCGGATCCGTTTGGCGGGGTAACGCATTGGGAGAAGCAGGTCAGGCAGCATATATTGGCAACTCGTCGAACCATGGCACGATGCCACAACATGGCAGATCACACTGTCGCATGCCGCGCCGAGGCGCGCCACCGTCATGCCTGCACGCGATGGGTGCAGATTGCGATGTGCATCATCCCAGCGCTGCTTGTCTCGGCGACACAGGTTGTTGCGTGGGACAGTTCGCCCGCCAAAACCGACGTCGCCGTCCCCAGCGTCGAAGAACTCGCTGTGCAGCCGGCGAAGCCCGCGGATGCGCGCGAGAGCGATACGCGGGAATCGATCTGCCTGATCGTCGAGGCCGCGGCGCGCGATGCCAATCTGCCGCTGGAGTTCTTCGCCCGCGTGATCTGGCAGGAGAGCCGCTTCCAGGCCGATGCGGTGGGGCCCATGACGCGCAGCGGCGAACACGCGCAGGGGATCGCGCAATTCATGCCGGGCACCGCGAGCGAGCGCGGGCTGCTCAATCCCTTCAATCCGGTGCAGGCGCTGCCGAAGTCGGCGGAATTCCTGAACGAGCTGCGCAACCAGTTCGGCAATCTCGGCCTGGCGGCGGCCGCCTACAATGCCGGGCCGCGCCGGGTGCAGGAATGGCTCGCCGGCACCGGCAGCATGCCGGAGCAGACCCGCAATTACGTTCTTGCCATCACTGGCACCAGCATCGATGCCTGGGCCAAGGCAGGCGCAACGGGCAAGGGTCCGCCGAGCGCGCCACCGACGAGCTGCCGCGATCTGATGGCGCTTTTGAAGCGCGCGCCAAATGCTTTCGTCGCCGAGCTCGAACAGCATGTGGAGCTGGCGGCCGCAAAAATCTGGGGCGTGCAGCTCGCCGCGGGCTTTGACCGCAACCGGGCACTGGCTATGTATTCCCGCGCGGTCACGCGGCTGGGCGCCGTGATCGGCGAACGTGATCCGAGCCTGCTGAGCTCAGTGATGCGCAGCCGAGGCACGCGCGCCTTCTACCAGGTGCGCATCGGCGCCGATACGCGGAGCGAGGCGGATGAACTCTGCGGTCGCATCCGCAAGGCGGGCGGGGCATGCTTCGTGCTGAAGAACCGCGGTGTGAGCGGGTAGGGGACGCGCCCCGAATGGCAACCACGCGTGCATGCCAGCCCCGCCGCGCGCTTTCTTGACGCCCGCCGCCGTATTGCCCGTTATGCAGGCACGATTCCTCACCCGGCCAAGACTCCCGTGGCGCTTCCTCCGCTCGATTCACCTCAATGGCAAAGTCCCTGGCGCGCCTTTGCGTGGGGACTGCGCTCGATCACGCAGACGATCCTCACCCTCGTCCTGTTCGCGACCTATCTCGGCATTGGCGCGCTCGCCCACGACACCCATTTCAGCCTGCTCTGGGCGCTCTGCTCGACGCTGTTCGTCTGGGCAGGTCCGGCGCAGATCATCCTGATCACCACGCTCGGCTCCGGCGCGACGGTCATCCAGTCGGCGATCGCGGTCACCGTCAGCGCCATTCGCCTGTTTCCGATGGTGGTCTCGGTGCTGCCGCTGATGCGCACGCCGACGACGAAACGGCGCGAGCTGTTTTTCGCGGCGCATCTCACTGCAGTGACACTGTGGGTCGAATGCCATCGCTTCCTGCCGCAGGTGCCGCGTGAACGCCGGATCGCCTTCGTCAACGGACTTGGCTTCGGTCTTGTCTCGGTGTGTCTCACCGCCAACACGGTCGGCTATTTCCTTGCTGCGAATCTGACCCAGACGCTTGGGGCGGCGATCCTTTTGCTGACGCCGCTGTCCTTCCTGTTCTCGACCGCACGCAACAGCCGCGAGGTCGCCGATGTCGTCGCACTTGCGCTAGGGGTTCTGCTGTATCCGCTGGCCGCGAAAATGAACTCCGGACTCGACATCCTCGTCAGCGGCCTCGTGGCCGGCACCATCGCCTATGGCGTGCATTGGTGGCGGGAGGTGCGTGCATGAGTTTTGCGCAGCTCATTGGCGACTGGCACGCGCTGGCGGTGCTGTTCGTCGCCGGCGTTGTTCCCAACCAGATATGGCGCATGCTGGGCCTGTGGTTCGGCGGCGGCATCGACGAAGGCTCCGAGCTTCTGGTCTGGGTACGGGCGGTCGCCACCGCGATCCTGGCCGGCGTCATCGCCCAGATCGTGGTCGAGCCGCCTGGGGCGCTTGCGAGCGTGCCCGATGCCTTACGCTACGGTGCGGTCGGCGCCGGCCTCGTCGTCTTCCTGCTGACCCGCCGCTCGATCTTCGCGGGCGTGGTCGCGGGCGAAGTCTTCATGCTGGCCGGCAAGTGGTGGTTGGGCTAAAACTGCCGGCGAACAGCAGGGATTTGGAAATATGGTTCGCGAAAACGAGCTCCGCGAGGGTGAAGTCTCCATCGAGCTGCCGCCGACGCAGGATGCCGGCCTCGTCTTTATCGGCCGCATCCGCACGCCCTGGAGCTCGCGGCTGGAGACCCCGCGGCAGGGCCGGCATGACGGCCCGATATGCCGGCTCGACGTCTTCGAGCCATTCGTGCCGGCGATCAAAGGTGTCGATTTCTACAGCAATCTCGAAGTGCTCTACTGGCTCGACAAGTCGCGCCGCGACATCGTCCTGCAAAGCCCGAAGAACAACGAAAAGACCCGCGGCACGTTTTCGCTGCGCTCGCCGGTGCGCCCCAATCCGATCGGGACGTCGATCGTGAAGCTGGTCGGCATCGAGGGCAACGCGATTCTGGTGCGCGGGCTCGATTGCCTCGACAACACGCCGCTGATCGACATCAAACCGGATCGCTGCGAGTTCACGCCACTGGCCGCGCCGCAGCCGGGGGATTTCCAGACGGAGTAAGAGGCGGTCATCGTAGCCCGCATGGAGCGAAGCGGAATGCGGGAACGGTCCCCGGTTTGGGGTGGCGGCCGCCCGGGGCCGGGGGCCCCCCGGCCCGCGCCCCGGGGGGGGGGGGGGCGGGGGCGCGGGGGGGGGGGGGGGGTGGGGCGGGGGGGGGGGGGGCCGCCCCGGGGGGGGGGGGGGTGGCGCCCCCCG